>NZ_JBIFFM010000010.1:0-192330 GCF_043556995.1 Sulfitobacter sp. 1A15106
AACCTGATCCGCCCAATTGCATTGACGCGAAAGAATGCGCTTTTTGCCGGTCACGACGAAGGTGGCCACGCCTGGGGCCGCATCGCATCTCTCATAGCGACTGCGAAGGTCAATGATGTCGAACCGTTCGCATATCTCAAAGCGACGCTTGAAGCGATTGCAGCAGGCCATCCGGCCAATCGAATCGACGACCTTCTTCCGTGGAATTTCCAGCCGTCAAGCTGATCTCAAGTGCCGCGTAGCCGCCGCTTACGCTCAAAGGCTGGCGGGAAGATTTGAGTAAAGAGAGGCATGGCCCGCTGAAGTGGAGAAGCTCAACGTCGATGCATTTGATCAAGGCTCTCTGTGTAACAACGCCAGTCAGCTTCCCGTCACAGCAGCGGGGACATAAAGTGTCGCACACAAACAACTATATCTAGGTCTTTGTACGAAGCGCACAGGTTTATCTATATCATCGAGCTACTTATCCGTAGCTGTCGCCTTGCACCCCTTCGAACCTAGGCCCTTTCATGCAGCATCTGACCACCGCCCTATTCTTTGTGCTTTCGACGTCTGCTGCATACAGCGGCGAAGTGGTACTGGGCTTGGGCGTGGACGACGTGCTCGATCATACCGACACTTCAGCCCCTGCTGTTGTCGCGGAGTATCACTTTTCGCCCTTCTTTGAAGGGCGCCAAGCCGATTATTCTTATGCGGTATCGGCACAGTTCGACAACGATCGGGACATCTTCATTGGCGCAGGGCTATCTGCTCAATGGAGATTGATCGATAGCCCTTGGTTCATTGAAGGCAGCTTCATGCCGGGACTTTATACCAAAGGCACCAATGGGACGCCCCTCAATGGGAAAGTACAGTTCCGCACGCTGATCGGACTGGGGTACGAACTGAATGATACCAGCCGCGTATCATTGGCACTCGACCACAAATCCAACGCCCGCCTTAGAAGCCCGAACCCCGGATCAGAAACCTTAGCGATCCGCTATCATCATAGCTTTTAACGTAGCGGGGTCTCAGCCCTTGCCTGTAAATCCAAGCCCCGTTCTTTAGCCACGCCGCTTTACGTGGCACATTCTCCGTAGCGCTTAACCACGCTTCACAGCCCACCATGAGATCTTGTCTGACGTCGCATCGCCAGCTTGAGAACGCCGCACTTATGGGTGCAACGGTCGTTTGGGTTCAATGTAAAGCGATACCGATCAGGAATATGGGCGCGGGTAAGAAACAACCGGGCATTCAACCCATTCCGCTGCGATTAGTTGGCAAAGTACTGTTCCCAGAGGCACGGTGCGCACAGAAGTACAACGAGAGCAACGCATTACCGAGCGGAGCAAGCAATCCAACGGATTGACAAAAAATCGACGGCGGTCATGTAGCGTCCTCGGGTCCCGTCTCGCGCGCAGCGATCGGCAGACCAAAATAGCGATCGGCGGCGCAAACACTCGATCTCCATCATTCATCGACGGGCGGCATTGAACTTCCATGCTGGCGACCTGCGGCCATTCGGTCTTGGCCTGCAGACGAGCCATGTTTGGCAAGACCCCAAGTGTCGGAAGCGATGCTACATCCATGCATAAGCTGCGTCATCCGAGCAGGAGCCCCGCACGCTATGCGTTCAAACATTCTCTGCGCGGCTCCCTCCCCCAACCCGACGAGCTGACCCTGCCCGCCCAGAGTGTTCGGGTTCCCCATATCCTTACTAAAGAATGACACGGGGGGCGTGGCTCGCGCTTTGCGGCCGCATTCACCACTTTTAAAGTCTCCATTTATAAACAGAGACTTAGATGACCTCCGCCAAGGTTATCCACATTAATTAGGGCCCCAAAATTTGCGCCATGCAGATCCGGCGCGCATCTTCGCCTTACCAAGGGCGCCCTACAGCGCTTTCACCGCAAACGCCAAATTGGCAACAAGAAAGAAGAACGACAATGCAGAAACTCAACATGCTCGCCACCGGCGAAAACCTCTCTGATATCAAAGCCGCGGCAAAAAAGGCGGCAGCCCAGGGCGTCACCACCAAGGCCGCAGCGCTTGCCGAAGCGGCCGCCAAACACGGCGCTGCCAGTTGGACCGAGCTCAAATCCCGCGGCTGGTCGCTCGACGAGGACGGCGATATCGGCGCGGCTGCGGCCTGCGAGGTGCCGGGGAGTAACGTCAAAATCCAGGCCTACTCCGCCCTCATTGATCTCGACGACGAATATATCGATCTCGATGAAACTTGGAGTGTGAACGTCAGTCTTTCGACGCGCTACACGCCTTACCTCTACGTGAGCTTCGTCCCCGCTTATGAAGGCTCCAACTTCGATCTGAGCCCGGAGCAGAAAGCGGCCTTCGAGAAAGCCATTGAGACCGGGTCAAAGGCCGATGCCATCGTGGCCCAGGCCGCGCTGATCGAAGATGTGATGTGGTGGTTTGAAAAATATTGGCTTGATGCGACCACCAAAGATATCTGCAATCTGCAGCGCCTCGAGCTGGGCATCAAAGATGAAGACCTCTTTTGGCGCCGCCCGGATATTGACGAAGATGAGCAGTGTATCGCGGTCTATGACGCCGGTGACGGCGAAATGCTGGTGTGCATCGAAGGGTCCAATCTTATTGAAGAGGAAAAGGCCCCCTACGGCTACATTACTTACAAAGAGTACAATGACGTTCCGGACACGCCGGACGATTATGCCAAGATGGAAGAGGCCTTTCTGGTCGCGGCGGGCATCCAGGCCCCCTTTGCGGGCAGCCGCTCGCATATGGATCAGCCCTGGTAAACAGGGGCTTTCTACGCTCCTGCCGCGCCCCCTGCCCCCGCTCTTTCTTTTTAGGCAGAGAGGGGTTTGCCCCAAGCCCCCCCTGCCCCGATGCATCAGCACTGCGCGCACAGACCGTGACGTTATCCACATAAGAAGCCCCCTCCAAACCTATTCATCTCAAAAACAGCGCGTAGCTCCCCCCTAGAGACCCCAATAAGGAGCCGGCGCACATCGCCGAACATGCCTATGCCCGATCAGATCAAACCCAAACGCCGCCGTTCAAAAGCGGAACGCCAGGAGAGCGCCGCGACCTCCCGCACCTATGATGCGAAGAAACGCGCACAGGGCCTGGTGCGCACCAGTCACTGGGTGGCCAAAGACGACCTTGCTGCCGTCAAATCCTTCGTTGCCACCCGCGCGCAGCTGCGGGCCGACCGCCTGGCGCAGACACAGGCTTTTGCGCAGCTTGAAGCCTTGAAGCCCTTCAAAAAGCCCCCGCGCACCCCAAAACACGATCCCCGCCAGGCAAGCTTCGATTTCGACTAGGAACGCCCGGCACCTTCTCCGAGAACAGTCTCACCGCCTGCACCCATGCCATAATTTGCCCGTATTCCCTTAATAAG
Organism: Sulfitobacter sp. 1A15106; assembly: GCF_043556995.1. Classification (NCBI taxonomy): domain Bacteria; kingdom Pseudomonadati; phylum Pseudomonadota; class Alphaproteobacteria; order Rhodobacterales; family Roseobacteraceae; genus Sulfitobacter; species Sulfitobacter sp. 1A15106. The sequence continues at coordinate 3,362 of NZ_JBIFFM010000010.1, forward strand.
GGGACTAAATGACCCAGATCGAAGCGATCAACAGCAGCACCGTGAACCCGCGCCCCCCTCTTGGGCGCAGGCTGCGCATCGGTCTCTCAGGGGGGCTCTTGGCGCTCACGGTGTTTCTCGCCGGAAATCACTTGGCCGCTTTAGACAAAGCCTCTGCCATGAAGTCTTCCCGTGCTCCCGCTAAAACGCCTATTCCAAACCCGGATCTGAGCGGCACGACGCAACTGGCCAACCTCGTTTGCACCGATGAGGGCGTGTTCCCTCAATACGCTCCCTGAGGGTCCCGCTTAGTTCCGAGATCCGTCCCTCCCGTGGCCAATCCCAGCACCGGGCATAACGTGTCAGCTCAGCACGGACATTCGTGCCACTGCAAAGCTGGGCGCACTCAGCGAGACCAAGATGCCAGACGAAGGGGAAAGATGCGCCCCACCCCCTCGGATCTGTGCACATCGTTGGGGGGTATTCACAACGGAACCAGAAGGCAGCATTCCGCGACCGGAAACAGCATAACTGTACACTAACCCCCCTAATTGACGGCGTTTGTGTACAGTTAGCATATCTCAATGGCTCAGATCGCAGCCCCGTTTTAAGCGAAACCATGTCAGGGGCCGCAGATCCGGATGCAGAGCACCACCGGTTTATGGGCGGCTTGAGAGACGGTCCCGATTTTTGCTGACAAAACAATGCGCGCGCGAACCATCAGGAGTTGCGTCATCAAGCGCAGGTCATGAATACCTGCGCAAGCCGTCTTCAGTGGCATTGGGTACCGAATTATTCTGCGCGTAGAGGTGCTCAACGATGCCGGGTCTTTGAAAGTACCGGTCAGTGAACGCGCCGGCTAGCTTTTAAGCGTCGATTATTGTGAGAGCTGGTTGGTCATCAACTGCCCCCGAAGCTCGGCGGCCCCTGGTTGGGAGTGCTCGTGAGATGCACCTCAAACCCAAAGCGATTACTTGATATCATGTAATCGTCCCGTCTATCGTCTTGCCTGTCTCGGGGAAGCGTCAGCGACATGGGCCCTCGCCCCCAAGAGGCTACGCCGGTTAGAAGCTACGCATCATTGGCCAAAAGGCGAGGCGCGTTTGATCATCTTTCAACACCCCTCCAGCAGGCCGTGCTGATGTCACCTCTCAGGTCAGCGCTGACAGCAGCGCTCTCGTCAGCACCCATCCCATAAACCGCGAAGTTATCGATCCCGCCTCCCCGCAGCCCATTCCTCCAAGATACGTCGGATCAATTCCGGCCGCGTGGGCAGATCCTCCTCCGCCCGGCGCGCTTCATCAAGAGCCTCTATCAGCGCTGTCGGCATCCGGACCATAACAGGAGCGGTGTCCGTTTTGGGTCTTCCACGTGATTTCATGATATTACTTATTGACAGATTGATTTCTTAGTATCATATATAAGCGCACGGGCGACGGAGGCGCAACTCCAACGCCCGTGCTAACCAAACTCTGACGACGAGGACATCAGCATGGCTGCTAAACCATCTACCACCCTTTCCCGCGCGACTGAACCGCTCAATAGCTTGATCCGGCTCGATCGGCTGGAATTCCGCAAGCTCTTGGACCTCTATTTTGAAGCCCTGCGGGCGGACTGGGTGTATCACGAGACCCGGCAAAAGGTCGGCGCCAAGGCAGCGACAGATCAAGGGCATGCTGCGGCTTCAGCCTGGAGCGCCTGCACAATGTCGCTTCTCCTCCTGCAGGACATGCGCACCGTCGATCCCGATCTCCGCGCGGCCGTCGAAGTGTTGCTCAAAACTTGTCCCGGTGAGATGCCAAGCAGCGGTGACCTCATGCGCTGCGGGACTGAAATGCTCGCACTCGCAAACAAACACAAACGCAGTGGTTCAGACGTGCTCCCGCTTCTTGATGAGACCTTTTGCTTGCTTGAAGCCCACCACGGCAATCAAGCACTGATGTCAGCGCAGCAGGCTGCCCGTTCCGGAGCGGCTTGATCCGAGCGCCTTGATTGGTGGGGCACTCGAGGCCCCCACCCCCAACTTCACGCATCTTCGCACACCGGGCGCTACGCTCTGTGCCATTGGTCATGTCTTTTTCTTAGGAGCTCTTTATGCCGCTTAGCCAATTCACTTATCCATTTCCCATCGATGGGAAGTTCCAGCTGATTTTCCAGGGCGCCCGTCCCGCACATTGGCAGGAGGCTGCGACGCAGAAGGGTTTTGAGTTGATCGGCCGCGCTAAAGATCGATTGCACGTCGTACTCGGCTGCACAGTCTGCGGGGCCCCTACCCTGAAACGCATCAGCGTTGTCCTTGGCCACAATCCCGAATGCCCGCATTGTATCCAAGCCCGGCGGGCCGCGGCTGCCCGGGCCATTGGAGCCGAGCTAATCGGGGCCGACCCCAAAGGTAATCGCCACTACGGCCTGTTCCGGTTTGTCTGCGGCCACACCGATCGGCGTCAGTATCATCGCATCGAAGCCGCTGCAGCAGGCGGGCACCAAGCTAGCTGTTCTGAATGCATCGAAGACCGTTACGCAGAAGAGGCGCAATGCCATGATTGGCAATTGATCGGCCCTGCGGTACGCAAGGGGCCTAATTATCGAAACTACCAACACGCCTGCGGTCATTGCCAGGAGGTCGCAGTCGTCAATATGCGCAACGGTGATCTGGATTGCGCAGGCTGCGGCGAAACATGGGCCTCCAAGCCGAGCGAGATCTATATCCTTGCATTCACGGTTCCGAACCTATCCGTCATCAAACTCGGCTACAGCAGCAACTCAACATTCCGCATGCGACAAGTCCAATGTGATCCGGATCTGACGCGCGGCTTTCTCCTGCGCAAGATCGACATCAAGACTGGCCACCGTGCAATCTGCATTGAGAAAGCCCTGCATAGCCATATCCGTCGCAACCGCCCCGATCTCATCGTGCCGCCAGAGCTGTTCCGTGACCACATCCGCACAACCAGCGAAGTCTATCATCGGCACGGAAAACCATATATCGAAGCACTCCTAGATGCCGTCGAAAGCGGGTGGGACCCGCGCGCTCAGAGTGCTCATTGAGTATTGTGCAAGCGTTGGCCTTGAGAACTATGCGTCCGGCCACCGCCGATGGTCGGATACCACAAAGGCACAGGCGGTGGCGGACACGCTTGAGGTCGGTGCAACGGTGAACGCTATCGCTGAGCGATATGGCGTCCTTCCGATCCAACTGTCGCCGTGGCGTCGACAGGCCAAGCAAAGAAAGCTGTTGCTACCCGCGCCAAAGGCTGCTGAGCCGCTTCGGATCATGCCCCATAGCGTGGTGTAACTCGCGGCTGGCCGGGCGCTTTCGACGGCCGAGCTGATCAGTCCGTCTGAGTTGCAGGCAGGCTGATGATGGGATCATCGCAGACCGGTGCCAAGGTTTCCAGCGTCATGTATCGCGCACGCTGCACAGTCCATTCTTCGGTCTGCTCCATGAGGATGGCGCCGACGAGGCGACGTATGGCAGCCTCATTTGGAAAGATCCCGACGACGTCTGTCCTGCGCTTGATCTCGCCGTTCAAACGTTCAATCGGATTCGTCGAATGCAACTTCGTCCGATGCTGTTGGGGAAAGGTCATGTAGGCGAGCACGTCTTCCTCGGCATCATCCATCAGCCCAGAGAGCCTAGGCAGCTTGGACCGCATCTGGTCGGCGACGTTGCGCCATTGGACTTTCGCCGCCGCATGGTCTGGCTGTGCAAAAGCGGTTGCGATAAAGGCGGAGACGACGCGTCGGCTGCTCTTGCCTGCATGCGCAAGAGCGTTCCTCTGGAAATGCACCCGACAACGCTGCCAGCTCGTGTTCAGCACGCGTGCGACTGAGGCCTTGATGCCTTCATGGGCATCACTGATGACCAGCTTCACACCACATAGCCCGCGCCGCACCAGATCGCGCAGAAACTCCGTCCAGAAGGTTTCGGCCTCGGACGGGCCGATGGACATGCCCAGCACCTCTCTGCGGCCGTCTGTATTGACGCCGACGGCGATGGTGACGGCAACGGAGACGATACGCCCGCCCTGGCGGACCTTGAGATAAGTCGCATCGATCCAAAGGTAGGGCCATTCGCCGTCAATTGGACGGGTAAGGAAGGCATCGACCCGCTCGTCGATCTCCTCGCACAGGCGGCTAACCTGGCTCTTCGAGATGCCGGTCCCACCCATCGCCTGGACGAGATCGTCCATAGAACGGGTTGAGACGCCATGGACATAAGCTTCTTGGATAACCGCGCTCAACGCCTTCTCTGTCGCCCGCCGCGGCTCCAGGAAAGAAGGAAAATAGCTGCCGGTGCGCAGCTTCGGAATCCGCAGTTCCACGTTCCCGGCTCGCGTCTGCCAATCGCGTTCGCGGTAGCCGTTTCTCTGCGCCTTCCGCTCCGACGTCTTCTGATGATAGTCGGCCCCGGTTTTTGCGCCGACCTCCAGTTCCATCAGCCTTTCGGCGGCAAAACCGATCATATCTCGAAGAAGATCGGCATCCGCGCTCTTCTCGACAAGCTCTTTCAGGTCCATCATGGGTTTGGTCATCGGGGTCTTCCTTCGGTTCAGGTTGATGTTCGCAACCCGACCTTACCGAAAATTCACCGATGACCACCGCGCCTTTGATGACGTCCTACGGCGCCTCATGAAGGGCGCGGACGCCACCAAAAGCGCTACCAGAAGTTACACCTCTCCCTGGGACAGGACCCCGCTTCGCGCTCTACAGATGATCGGAAGAGCCCACATACACTATTCTCCGCTCGGTACGATCCAAGTCCTAGGAACCGATTTGGCACGCGGTCTACTGCATGAATGACCGTGGCTTCCTTTGATCAGAACGCTCGTAGCATGAGTTCAAATAAAAGCATTCCAGCAATCGACATTGTTACAGCGCTGGCGATCATTGGGCTTGCGGCGTTTTCCAATGCTTCAGGGATTAATTCGGACAGTGTCATCCAAATCATCGCGCCGGCAGCAAGGCCCAATCCAACGGGTAGGAAAGGCGTAAAGAAGGTAACAAACATGAAGGAGGGTACAGCCAAGGTCGGCTGAGGCAAGCTTGAGAAAACGCTCCAGCCCATTGCCTGCCAGACCCTGGCGCCCCTTGGTACCAGTACAAGCGCTATGGCAAGACCCTCTGGGATATTGTGAACGGCGATGGCGGCAGTAATGAACTCGCCCAAATTGTCTTCACCTGCGAAGGCTACTCCGACGCCCACACCCTCAGCAGCAGAATGCAAAGTCATTATTCCGACAATCATGAGCATCTTAATGGCATCTGCGCCCTTGATGGCCCCAATGTGGAAGTCTTCTTTGCGCTCGATGAGCTTGTGACTGAGCGCGATGAACAGCAAACCTCCAACCAATCCGAAGATGGTGCGAATAGGACCTAAGTCAGCTCCTTCCTGGAGCAGACTGAAGCTGGCTGCGATCATCAGACCTGCCGCGATGCCATTGCAAACTGAGACGGCTTTGGGCGTCATACTGCGCCAGATCAGAAATGGCAAAGGACCAAGCCCCGTTGCGAGCGCCGTGACAATTGCAGCAACAAATACAGCGAAGACGGGATCCATGATACGCCTTGATCTCAACAGAAGTGTTTGCCCGTAGGAGCCCGCTCAGTACCAGCTAACCCTGAAACCTGCCCTAGTACTTTAGAATGATTCTAAAGGATGGGGAAGCATATTTTCATATAACGAAGAACGAGACCCGTTAGGTATTCTGAGACGAGTACAGTTTGAGTTTATATCAAACAATCTTTCGCAAATGCAGCTTCTTGGCCCCTACCCTGTGATAAGGAGACCTAGAAGTGTTCGATCGATACGTTGATTTTTCCGAACAATTTGACAATAACGCAAGGCAAGGATTCTGCGGAGTCGCTGTTTCTCGGGCATGCGAACATCATGATCCGCGCCGAGCCTAGACTATTGGGGGGCCGAGGAACAGATGCTTTATCCTAGCATTGGACGGATTGAAACTCGGCAGTGTCTGACGGAGGGGTACTACTCTGATGGCCACCCCGCAGACATCAGAACCGATTGAAATCTCGATCACTGAAGCGCTCGCGCAGTCCTACCGACGACTCCCAGCTTCTCCGCCTCAAGCATATGGCACGTTTTTTGAGAAGCCGCAGATCGCCTATCTTTACACGACTCGTTTCCTGCTACGGCAGCTTCGAAATTGCGGCTGTGTATGGAGCGATAGGCGTAGCGTGTGCATCGGTGCTGAACTGACCGCCTCACATAGCGAAATGCTGGACTGGATTGTCATATTGATGGAACGCAACCCGACAAACGGCGCACGACAATGATGACCTGCAGGTGTAAGAACCTATCACTGGGTAGATACTCTCTTGGACCAAAAGCCCTGACAACATCGCAGAATGGGTGAGCTGATTGATGAAAGATTGTGGCGGTGTGCACAACATCGGAGGTAAGGAGGGGAGTCCTACGGTGCATCAGCTCCTCCTGCGAAAAGCTTATCCAAAGCCTTCCTTAACTTTGGTTCCTCTGGTTCCGATTGAGGATCAAGTATGGCTCTATGTTCTGCAGTCCTTTCGGTTGGCACCGTTGTGTCCCAATAGACGTGGAAGCCAGTGACGGGATAACCCCCTCCGCCGGCTTAGTTATTATAGCCCGCAACCCATGGTCTCCTAAGAAGTAATCAAACTGCCAGGTCCCTGCCCCTAATCAGCATACATGCAAAACAACTAGCTTCCTAGTGCAGCCGAAGCTGCAAGGAATCCGCGAAGTCACGATGAAAACCCGGCTCGCTACTGACGATCAATATCGACAACGCCAGGAACCCTAAGGGTGCATTTTAGTTTGCCATGTGCTCGCGGAAACCATCGCTTAGCAGTTGGATGAGCTCGATAAGATAGGATTGCGCGAAGGCATTTTTAGCTAATGTCACATCTGTATTCTGACTTTTTCCCGGAGCCTTCGCGGGCGGACCATTGCGGCAGGCGCAACAGCGGTCGATCGTAGAAGTCTAATTCAGCAATGATTGTGCATTAAAATAGCTTGAAGCCCTTCTCATTTCGGAGTGAGGCTTATGTATGTGCCTCATTAGACAGTTGTCGCTGAAGATGTCGTGCACACTACGATTTGGGCCGGATGAAATAACCGCAGTTTTATTTTAACTTTGATCAGCAGGTGCTTTCTGTATTGGCCGGGACACAGTGAAGGGTTTGTATGCCTCTGACATATTCCTTCGGCCACGGTAGGCTTGAAAACTCCATTGCAGATAGCTGTTTCATCTGATGGTGACACTCGCTGTGATCCCGTTTCGAGGAGTCTGAGACGCGCAGCAGGCTCCGCAATAGCGATCTCTAGTCCGCTTATCAACGAACCTATTGAGATGAACACGAATAGTCGGAAGACGTTGGCGCCGTCAATTTGACCAAGGATAAGAAATCCGGTTTCGAATGCCCAGTTTAGCTTGTACCGCGGTACAGATTACTACAAGCGAATTGCGGTCGTACCCCATCAAATGAATTATGCTATCGGTTATGCTCGGCCAGATTGCGGGCTCAGGCGTAGTCAGGTTTCGGACGGTGAAACCACTGTAATCTCACACGTTGAGCTACGTGTACCGCGGTACATGTTTTCGCGCAGCCATATAGTCGAAGATAGGAATCGAACCGTGTCTTCATAAGCATGAACCGGAAAATGCTCGCGCCAGCGTCTGTATGAGCAGCCCTGGGAATCACTATCAGCTATGCATCCTTGGTAATCTGTACCGCGGTACAGGTTTGCTTAGGCAAAGTGCATCTACGTTATCAAGTGCCCGCAACAGGCTTGCCCGCAATGAACCCTGCGATCATAGAGTGGAAGTAAGCTGCGGGTGATTTGATACGCTTCGCATTCTCAGCCAGATATTCCAATGCGCTAATCATATTCGGCCATCCGATTAAGGCTACGCCCTTTGCCAGGACATCACTTTTCAGAGTCAGAAAGGACCCAAAGAGAAAAACCGCTTCCCGAAGGCGCGAGGGAGATTGAATAGCTTCAGGGTAGAAGCTTGCTATAGTGGGACAGCGTTCCCAAACTGCGATGAGGCGTCCATATTCATCGTGCGCTTTCTTATTAGGCTCTATTTTTACAGACTCTACTTGGCGGCTATTTTGACCGTCCCTGGCGGACTCTTTCGGTGTATCCGCAAGGCGGTCCCGGGCACGATTTGCGCGCTCAACTCCGACTTTCCGGCCTGATAAGGGTACTGACCTGGGCGCATCAATCTCTAGGTTCCGTTCGTGTCGAGTACAGGTTGTACAGCGCTCAAGTTCCTGCAGGGCCATTTCTTTAGGCTCAGTTCGTTGTAGCTGGTCGGCGGTAGCCGGGGTAGGGGAAGGGGCTCTGTGGTGAGGCTGAGACGTTTGAATGGTCTCTCCAGACGAAGAGCGGCGTCTTTGAGTGTCATCTTTCAGAGCACGCATCTCGCGAATGAGTGCAGCGACACCCTCGGGCTTCAACGAGGTTCTGCGAAGGATCTTCTTGACCTCAGCGAGGTAATCGATCTGTGCGTCGGTCAACTGCTCAGAAGCACGAAGAAGATCGGCACGAATTGCCAGCGCCTTGGAGCGCATCGAGCGCAGCTCCGAGGCTTGGAGTTCGAGCCTTGCCGCCTCAGCCACCAGCTCGGGGTAGATGCGGAGTAGGGGGGAGAGATCAAAGCCGAAAGCATCTCGAACAACTCCGCCAACCCGGAGCGGGAAGCGCTTTCTGGTGGCGCTGTCCTTGCGCGCGATGAAACCGATTTCGCAGAGCTTCGCGATGTGGCGGCGGAGCACACGATCACTCATGCGATTGGCTCGCAGGCAGATGGATTTGTTCGATGGATAAACCACCAACAAATCATCTGGACTAAGAGCACTCTCAATGCCTGTGTCTCGGTCTCTGCTTGGGAGGAAGCTTAGAAGCGTATCTAACACGAGTATCGAGCTCGGCGTGAGGCCATAGCTTTGGCTGCTATTCTTTACTGCGGTAAGAAGATCGCGGCGCGTGACAGAAGGCCTGGTTCCGGAAAGGGTAGGGGCACAGCTGCTCCGCCCTCCGGCATAAAATGCCGTGGTTTTCGCCTGTTTCATAAATTTTCAGACGGCAAAGAGATACCATTCACCGAAAACGGTGTTGCAATCGATTCTCTGGCAGGGTATCCAAGAGGTGCTTAAATCACTTGGGGCCCTTCGAGACTACGGTTTCGGGGGGTTTCTTTTTGCGCTACGTCTGCCTCCTTTCTTATCTTATTGCTGCCTTAGCTGGATTGGAACTTGACTCTTGTAGAGTCGTTTTATTTGGCGGGTATGGGAGGACATGTACCGCGGTACATGATTTTTCCCAAACGCCAAATAATCTTTAATAAACAATGGTTTATGTTATTCATGCTCTGATTTCCATTGCCAATACAGTTTTTCGGTTTGATCCTGGAGCCATTCAATGAAGGCGGCGTCGGATTTATCCTTTACCCTGATGCTAATGCCCTTAGAGCTGGGCGATAGTTCAACATGGCCTTTTGCAACCGAGCGCTTCTCTAACTTGCTTGACGCCTGCTCAGAACCGCGTTTCAAACCCTGAAGGACAGTGTTGAAACGGCTGCGGCTATCCATCTCCTCGGGCAGGGATTCTACCGTTCTTTTGATCCGGCGGGTCTCCACATGCGCTGTGATCTTTGCCAGCGCGTTCCATTGCCTCCGACCGATGCCATGAGCCGGTCCGATTGCATTGATAAGCTCACTAGGAATCTCTCGAATGACCTTCGCCATCCGACTCACCTCACCTTTCGGAATGTTCAAGGCTCGTTCAATCACTCCTGTCTTCATACCGCTATCGAGCAGTTGAGTGATAAAGGCGGATTTTTCGATGTAGCTATTCTCTAGACGCTCAGCGTTTTCCAGACCTTGGGCAACGACCAAAGTCTCATCGTCCAGCTCCCCTATATAGGCTTTTACCGGAATGCCAAGAATACGACAGGCCGCGATCCGACGCCGACCGTAGACCGGCTCGTATTCGAAGCCGGAACCAGGTGCCGCAGCTCTGAGCAATACGGGGACTTGTTGGCCGGACTCGCGAATGGATTCGACAAGCGTGTCGATTTCCGCGGACACATCGAAGCGGTCCTGATATTTACTCTGACCGATGAGGTTGACGTCGATTTCTTGAATCGTCTGATTCCTCAGATCGTCATATGTTTCTCGAAAGCGTCGGACGGTTGGGCTGCCAGACGTGGGCGCTGCAGTGGTAGTGCTTGGGGTAGGGGAGGGGGCTTCCTGCGTATCCTCACCACCGGACAAAGTCCGCTCAAGACTTGCTGAGAAAATGCCTTTACGCGCCATTGATATCTCTCCCCCACGATTGATGGACAAGACCTTCAAACTCCGTAACGACCCTTGTCACGGAATCCCAAGCACGCTGATAGGTCTGGCGGTTGAAACTTGACGGATCGACTTCCGCAATGGTCTCCGCACTATTCGCCGCATCCGCGATCGCGGCCGACAAATAGAACTCGCTGGCCATTACCGCATCTTCCAGGATGGACCTTAAATAGCTGGCGACCTGAATTTGCGGCTGGTCGGTGGGGTTGTACCTTGTGATCAGGTATTTAATCCAGTCGTAGGGTCGAGCGCCCTGACGCCCCTCCAAAACCGACATCATCTCACCGGCCATCCCGAGGAATGTACCGAGGCTCATGACATCGATGAAGGAGGCCGTGACGGGGACAAGAAGCCCGGAGCTGGCAAAAAGAGATGCTATAACTGCAAAACTCATTTGCGGCGGGCAGTCGACCAAGAACACGTCAAAGTCATCGCGGATGGGCGCGAGTGCCTCCTCTACGCGGACGAAGAACGGGAATTTCTTCTGATCGTTGACTGCGGTCTCATGCTCGAACTCCATGATATGCATATTGGAGGGGATCAGGCTGAGATTGGGGATATGCGTTTCCCGGATCACCTCGCGAATATCGATCCGCTGGGTTCCTTCGGGATCAGAAGCATCAGGGTAGCGGATCGCGTCATAGAGTGTGAGCATGTCCGGCTCACGCTCTGGGATGATCCCGCAAAATTGTGTCGTGCTAGCCTGAGCGTCGAGGTCAATGACTGCCACCCTATAACCACGCAAAGCCAAGGCGGATGCGACGCTGGCGGCGGTAGAGGTTTTTCCAGCGCCACCTTTCAGGTTCACGATACTGACGACCTGAGAGCGCTCGCCATCCTGTCTGCGCGTAATGTTCTTGCTTTCGAGCCGGTCATTCTCGATCAGGAAGTCTCTGATCGCATGGATCTCGGAAGCTTCGAAATAACGACGCGTGCCCCGAAGGAGTGTTCCTTGAGGCAGAGCCGGATTGGTACGTAGGGTGTGTCGCAGGGAGTTTTCGTTCACGCCGATGTAGTGGCACGCCTCCTTGAAAGAAAAAGGCCGCAGGACCTTTTCTTTGTTGGGCTCAAGTAAGCGCTCCCGATGCTGTATAAGCTGACTCGAGATAAGCCCCGCATGCCTGCCTAGGGACGCTGATCCGCTCGTATTCATTTGCCCTGCCTCGTGAATCCGTGTCATCCGGGTTTCTCTCCGTGTAACACATTTTTTCCACAACGCCAGAAAAAATGCGTGACGCGATCAAACGGCGTGGGCCAGTATACTGATTTTCCAAATGATCTAGGAATGTTAACAGATGAACTTGGGGCACGCATAGCCCCCCGCACCCGGTTAGAATCTGCTCATAAGTCTGAAAGGTTTGATATCGTGGCCAAAACCGCATTGCCTTGAAGAATCGGAGCTACAGTGAAAGCTGCGGATTTCTGTCGCCATGAGCCTGCCATACCCGGCTTCACGCGGCGAAGGTCAAGACCATATGATCGGAACGAATCCGTATGATTCACCCATTAAAAACGGAGCAGTTTGATCTGGTCTGGCGGAGTGATGCTCAGATAGCGGGTCTGGAGCGCTATCTTCCAGTGTCACATGACAAGCTTCAGGTCGAGTATCGGCGCGTTTTTGGCGAGATCACTGTCATCATCACAATGCGTGCGTACATTGCTCATGGTGTCTGGCTCTACGCCCGGTTCAATCTGGGCCTGGGCGCGGTTGAAGAGTTGATGCTAGACCGTGGCGTGGACGTTTCGTACGACACGATCCGGCGCTAGACCGTCAAGTTTGGCCCGATGATCGCCCACGTTTGGCGAAGATGGCAGCCGCGTGCCGGCGATGTCTAGCACTTGGACGAAGTCGTCCGTGACGATCTCGAGCCGGTTTTACTGGCACCAGCTTTTTTTATTGAGGGCATCCTTTAATCTAGGTGAGACATGCGCGGCAAAGCAATTTTTTGGTCAAATCGATAGAACGCTAAGGCTTCGTTCCCAAACGGATCATGGCGGACAAGCAAGCTGCGCTCCTAAGGGGCGGCGAAACGCGAAGTCGCACCTGGCCCTAATCATTGGTCTCATGAGGGGCCCAATAACCGGGCTGAAAACAGCCATATCCCTTTCCGAAAACGAGAGCGGGTGATGTAGAGTTTCTGATCGGCGGGTAGTTTTCAACGCTTCATCTCGATGCAATCTGTAACCCGCGATTCCGTTTCCGCACTAGCCCGCCATCGTTCCGCTCTCACCATCCGCTACGATCGGCTAGAAGCATTCAAGACATGGAAACCCGCAGCAGACGTCGCTTGATCAACGATCTGCAAGACAACTTGCAAACTTGGCGCGTTACCGTGACACCACGGTCATAGGAAACCCGGCGACAAGCCGAAACTGCCATCTTTCAATCATCAATGGCTTCTACAATCCGCGCCGACGGCACTCAGCACTCGGCTGGAAAATACCGGTCGTATTTCAAGGGAAGGTATCTTAAACAAGCACTTGGAGCGCCACAAATACGTGACAGGTACGACCCTCGTACGTAAGTCCTGCATTGTGAACGGACCGCCTCATTCAGGTCCGGGCGCCAACTTCTGGGCAAACTGTTCAATAACTCATCATAACAGCTCTGCTCTGGGGAATAATCTTGTAAATGGACGTTAGCCATTCTACACTTAAGCTAAGAGCATGAAATCCAATTGAGCGGAAATGGTATGTCGAAAAGAATTTTAGTGATCTCTTCAGTTGTAGCATCCATTGGGTCGGTGGGCTTAGCGCAAAGTGACGCAGTTCTTGCGCCTCAGCCGTCGCTACTCAGTCCCAGTACTCAGTTGGCATTTCCGACGGTTGCGGGCGCGCCCTCTGCGGTCGCACCTAGGTCAGGAAGCGGCTTTGTTGGTTTGACTTATGCCACGCCCAGAGGCGGAGTATCTGGAGCAGGGGGCGACGGAGACCTCGTCGCAGGTTATAGTATCGGAAGCCCCCTCGAAAATCTTAGCCTAACATTCGGTTTGGCCTTAACCGGGCTGGAGCCATTGGGTGATGCGGGCTCGCTAAGCCTTTCCGCCTCTCGTTTGGCGCATGTTGGCGGAAACTCTGCAACTTTTGTCGGTGCGACAGTTTCGAACCTTGCAGCTTGGGGCGTGAATTCGAACCGGTCCGAGCAGTTTACCGTTTATGCATCGCACATCTTAGCTATTGAAAAGGGAAGTGTAGAAGTTCCGCTTCAGTTTGTGGTTGGGTACGGTACAGACAATACACGGGACACAGATGGTGTCGGGATCGAAGATGGTGCTTTTGCTGGCGTTGGCGTCGGGATCACTCAGAATATGAGCGCAAGCATGTCCTTCACCGAAACTCAGCTCAATCTCGGTGCGTCATTCAACATTCCCGATTCGACTATCAGCACATCTCTTAGTCTTTTAGACGTGACAGACAACACCGACCGCCAGCAGGTGACGTTGTCAGTCGCCTACGGGTTTTGAAGTTCTGAAAAAGGGTTAAGTCTATGATGAAAAAGTTTTTGATGTCTGCTGCTATCTCTCTGTCTCTCGCTAGTAGTGCGTTTGCGGGCGATACCGTGACGATCACAGCGCCCGGTGGTGCTGGACAAACAGTTGGGCCCGGCGTGATTGCAGCCGCAATAACACGCGCGACGGGCTTGCCGGTCAGTAGCGTTTCAAACATGACCCCAGGCGGCGACATTACTGTTGTCGCAGGCGGTAATACTTATGTTGTGACGTCGGGCTTCATTGCCATGTTGTTGGCCTATTACTCGTGACGCCTAATAAAAGCTAAGGGCTGCAACAAAGCGCTCCTTGGTTGGCCAAGTGTTACAGAACCTTCCTCCGCTCGGTCAGCACCTCAAGCAGAGGAAGGTACCAATAATGAAGATCAACTGGCGCTCTTCTTCATTGTGTGCCGGACCTCTCGATCCGCTAAAGAGAATTGCAGAGCAAGCGTCTTATCCCTTCGAACATCTCGGCGGTGACGCTCTGTGGAACACCTCCAAACGAAGTGCGTGATCAGGCGCCTGCCCTTAAACAGGCCATGCCGAACATTACCCAAATGCCGATTCTGTATAATTGCATGCAGGTTCGATCTGAGATTAATGCGTCAACGAACGGAAACTGGGTAACCTCGCACGTCTCTTTCGCTTCAGACGCATAGCCTGTCCAGAGTGATGCCTCATTCTTCGAAAGCTCGGATCCGCATATCAGTTGGTATAGTATCCAGCGTAAGCCCCATAGCTGTCGCCGTAGCCATAACGCTTCAACTTACTCCGGTCTATCTGGCTGAGAATTAAGCCGCTTGGCTTAAGATTGACACTCTCCAACGACCTTAAGCCATCCAGTACTTGGCGGTGAGTAGCACTGTCCCATTTTACGGAATATATAATTGCATCTGCCAACTGACCCAGCACGCGTGCGTCCGGGACTGCGAGGACGGGTGGTGAGTCGATAATGATATGATCATAATGGTTCCGCAATTCGTTGATGAATTCGCCAAACGTTCTCGAAGAAAACAGATCAGCTGCATTCACCCGTGACTTTTCTCCGTAAAGAATGTCTGCATTCAAGGCTTCATCGTGCACTATAGCATCATTTAAAGAGACGTCCCCGGACATTACAGATAGGAACCCGTTAGGATGATCGTGGGAAAAATACTCTGAAAGTACCCTGCGCCGGATGTCCCCTTCAATTAGTAGTACTTTTGCACCCAGTCCGGCGAAGTTCTGCGCTAGGGCGATTGACTGGGTTGTCTTCCCTTCGCCTGGCACCGAAGACGTCGACATGATAACCTTAGGTGGCGTGTCAAGGTTCGCAAGTAGGATTGACGTTCTAAGGTTCCGCACTGCCTCAGCCGCTGCTGAATTCGGCTTTTGCGTCAGATACTCTAGAACGCTCCTGCGTGCTTTCACAGAGATGTTAGGGATTTGACCAATCACCGTATACCCCGTTTTGGCTTCGAGGTCTTCTGGGGTACGGAAGGTATTTTGAGCCATTTCGCGCAGCAACACTGCGGCGGCACCGATCATTAGCCCAAGAATAAGAGAAAGCGCGAGTATACGTGACTTTCGCGGCGCGGATGGGGCAGGGGGGACTACAGCCCGGCTTAGAAGGCGGCTATCAGCCTGCTGAATGCCCTGCTGAATGCTCGTTTCTTTTAATCGACTCAAAAACGCCTCGTAAAGAAGGCGGCTGGCCTCAACTTCGCGCTGCAATTGCTCCAATGTCACCAATTCTTCTGATTGATTGTCGATGCGTGATGTGACGTCAGCGATCGACGCTTCAATGGCGGTTAGCTGAGACCGCGCACGGGCCGCTTCGAGTTCAGCCTGGGCGATGAGTGCTTCTCTTCGCGAACTAAAAGCCTCACGGCCGCCCTCACGTCCTTCTTTTAACCGCGACAAAGCCTGATCCAGAAGTGTGTCCTGAGCAACTTCGGCGAAGACGTTTGGATCACCCGCTTCTGCAGCATTCCGCAATCTTTCTAACTGCGTCGCAGTTGCCTCCGCTTGGGCTGCGAGCGTCAAACGCCGATCCCTAAGGTCTTTCACTTGCCGGTTAAGCGCTGCGAGTGCATCTGCATTGATAAGATCAGTATTTGTGGAGAAATTCTTCAGTTCCGCTTGAGCCGATTCCAATTCTACCTGCAGTCCACTAACTCTTTCACTGAGCCAAGCTGTAGCCGCTTCTGTCTTCTCAAACTTCACAGAAATTTGGTTCTCAATATAGAGTTCAGCCAGCCGGTTGGCGATCAAGGCCGATTTGGCCGGATCTTGCGTTGTTGCTGTTATCTCAAAAACGAAACTCTGGCGCAGGTTAGAGACAGAGAGGGCGTCAAGAACTGCGTTGATGGTCCTGTCGAGCGTGGTTCTTTCGGAAACCAAAAAAGAAGGCTCTTGGGCACCAAAGATACCTCGCACAGCTCCAACAATCACGCCAATTGAAAACCGAGGGTTGGGCTGGAGAGCACTGTTGAACTCTGGATCGTTTAGCAAATCTAAGTCTAACACCAATGTCTCGATCAATTCGCGCGAACGGAGAACCTCGACTTCGGTGTTGATCGTCGATTGATCGCCGCCCAGCCCTGTAACCACACTCTCAATATCCATCACCTGCTCCTGCCGGCTCTCAAGAGCTACGGCAGACTTAGCAGTGTAGACTGGGACCGCGATCCCATAGCCATAAAAACCTCCAAGACACAGCGCAAGAAATCCACACAGGGCGATCCACAACTTGCCTCGCCAAAGAGTTTGCAGCAGATTGCCGAGGTCAATTTCATCGCCGTCGGTAGCTTCGTTATGGGGGTGCCCAGAAGCACTGGAGAACTGTTTCATGCTGTCTATTGGTAACCGATATCAACTCTGTTGGCGTCTCCTAACCCCAAACACTTTCCAATGCCACCTTCTATTAAGACCCGAGCGCGACCTCGCCTTGTGGGCGCATCTGAAGCCCAGATTTTGGGGAAGATGAGGCTTGCATGGGGGCGTTCTGGCTCGTTCTCGCCACATTTGTATGCAGCGTCTAGGATCCTGCTCTTATGGCTCTCCGGCTAATTCAAATATGTATTGATGTACAATCACAGGATGATTATATTTCCTACCTTTCCCATACAGTGCTACAGGCGTGAATCCGCTTGGACAGACTTGTCAGGCGGCGCGGCAAATGGCAATTAGCGCGTGCCGCGACAACAATGTTGGGAATTTAGCATGCGACGGGCCAACGCTTCCGGCAGTATGGCGTCAGGCTTTGGTGTGAGGACACCTGCAAGGTTGATTTCTACGTACGGACCGAGGAGTTAGGAGTTCAGCATGAAAGCCTATCTATGCAAGCCCCTTGTAGCTTCTCCTGCAGCCGCTAGAATGCGTCATAGTTTATTGTTTTTTCCCGGGGCACTTATTCTTTGTGCCAATGTTTGTAGTTCCTAGGTTCTCTTCTGATGTACGATTTACTGATATTCGGTGTTGCCTTTTTCATTAGTGTGGCATTGAGCACACTTTTTATTGCGCGGCCGAATCTTCTTATGTCGCCTGAGCACATGCTCCGCGATCTTTCTGCACCGCAGGCCCAACATACATGTCCAACCCCGCGTGTTGGGGGTATTGGGGTCATTTTGGGCCTTAGTGTTGGCTGTGTGTTCTATACCAATGACATAGGGCGCGACCTTCTTTTTGCCCTTGCGGCAGGTGCAGTTGTGTTCTTTGCCGGGCTACTCGAAGATATTTACCGGAATGTTAGTCCCCGTAATCGGCTTTTTGCAGCCTTTATTTCCGCAGCTCTTGCCATCGGCGTCACCGGGTCTCTTGTGCCTGACTTAGGTCTAACCGAGGGTGCGTTGTTGGAATGGGTTGTTCCTGCCATTGTGATCACCCTGCTTTGGTCTGCCGGCACGTGCCACGCATTAAATTTGGTGGACGGGTTAAACGGTCTTTCAGCGCTTTATTCTATGGCAGCCTCCATAGGCTTTATTGCGATTGCGGGTCACACTGGGGATACTGATA
Source organism: Sulfitobacter sp. 1A15106 (assembly GCF_043556995.1). NCBI lineage: Bacteria > Pseudomonadati > Pseudomonadota > Alphaproteobacteria > Rhodobacterales > Roseobacteraceae > Sulfitobacter > Sulfitobacter sp. 1A15106. Next base: position 21,186 of record NZ_JBIFFM010000010.1, read on the forward strand.
TCCAGCTTGTAGCGGGGCTCCTGGCGGCTTCGATTTTCGGTTTTTTTATCTTGAACTGGCCCTTCGGGCGCATTTTCCTGGGTGACGCGGGGGCTTACGGTATCGGCCATATTATAGCGTGGCTTGGGATTGTTCTTGTTGCCCGGAACCCCTCTGTGGCGGGCATGGCGGTTTTGCTGTTACTCTTTTGGCCGGTTTGCGACACGCTTCTCTCGATCGTAAGGCGGCGTGCGAAACGGCGCGCAACGGGCCAACCGGATCGGCTGCATTTTCACCATATCGCCGTACGAACAGTCGCAATGTTAAAGGGTCGCCGGGGGCGGTTCGATAACCCCATTGCAAGTTTACTTCTTGCGCCTCTTTTCTCGACCCCGATCGCAGTTGGAGTACTGTTGTGGGATCAACCCATCCTGGCAACTATTGCGCTAGTAGGCTTTATCCTTCTGTTCGCGGTGACTTACATGGCGGCAGTAAGATTTTTCCCTGCTCGCCGCTTCCGTCGGGCCCGCTATTTCGGGGTTGGATCACTTGGCAAGAAACGGTCAAGACTTCAGGTGTCACCGTTGTCTGGTACCTATGTTCGGGAGAGCGAAGTTCTAAATGTGCAGATTTTTCGGGAGTCTGGCGCAGCCGATTGGACGCTGCAGGCTTTCTCCGTGAACAATGACAACGTAGCTTACGAGGGCACATTCCAGACGGATGTTGAAGCCCACAATCGGTTTCTCAAGAAAGCCTAACGAGTTGCATCTATGAGCTCGCGGCCGATGATATCGCTAGCCTAGCTTGCTGACCTGACTGCGGTGCAGCGATGTCCGGACATCGCGCCCCATTAGGTCTAGCAAAACGCCGACCCTCTCAGAATCTGGGAGCTGGTCAACTTGCGTGATAAAATCCGCAAAAGGGCCTGACAGGATCCGGATCTGTTCCCCGATTTCAAGATCATCAGCGGATTTTACAAGTTCATCGGGACGACAGCGGGCCTGAAGGCCGGCGATGAGGCTTTGCGGCAGCGGGCGGGGGCGGCGTGGATCCTGCAAGATAAGCCGCGCAATCCCGCGGGTGTTGTTAATAGCAGTCCAGCCAGGGGCGGCTGGATCGAACTGAACAAAAAGATAACCTGGAAATAGAGGTTGGCGCTTTTGTATGAGGCAACCTCGATGCTGTCGGGTACCCACACGCTCGGGGGAAAAACTTTCAAACCGTTGACGACGCAGATGGACGCGGGCTTGCGCAAGTCCATTCGGGCGCAGTTGCGCTACGAACCAGCCCATTTTAGGCGCATCCGACATTCTTGGTCCTTTATTCGCAAGTACCATGGGTGGGCAACATGAACAGAGCGCGGTCATCGATAACCGAATATCGACTGTCCTAACTTACGCGGAGCGTGAATGGAATGTTGTCTTGCGAGGCTCCCCCTGATTGGGCAAACTCTTGCTGCCTTAACATGGATAGGGGGAGACCCAGCCAGTCCCCCACCTACAGCTCATCTTCCAGCCCCGTCAGAGAGGCGCATAGCAGAATACCGTTAATTTACGGAGCTGGCGACGCTGGTCAACAAGGATGGGGTGATCTGAGTGATGACGCGGCTCCACCGGGTGACGGGCTGTTCTGCAACGAAGATAACATCGTTGGGCCGCAGCTCCATGCGGGTGGCTAGGATAAGTTCCGCTGCATTTTTGGCATTCAGATTAAAAGCGGTCACCGCTTCGCTGGTGTCCGGCGATCCTCGCAAGACATAAATTTGCGTTGGGTTGCCAGTTTGCGTATCGAATCCGCCATGGGAATAGAGCGCGTCGGCCAGCGATGCCGTTCGGCCGAAGGGCAAGGTGAACCGGCCCGGTTGGCTCACCTCACCAGTTAGGTAGGCATAGTCGCGGGCAATAGCATCATTGTCCAGTTGTGCCTCGAAGTTTGACCGGCTTTCTTCGAGCGCAGCTCGACGCAGGTTCACTTCCGCTTGAAGTTCCGCAAGGGCTTGTACGCGTGCCTGCTGACGGAACTGGCGTAGCGTGATCTGTTCTGCAAAATAAGCTTGCGCGCGATCTAGCTGATATTCGGTATCGACGAAAATACTGTCACCAGCGACAAGCCGTGTTTTTTGCAGGTCGGGAGACTCCAAATAGGTTTCCAGCGGAATCTGATAGAGATCGCCTTTGCGGTAGAGACGAATGGAGGCATATTCTAGATCAGGTGTTTGGATGCCGCCGGCTGTTGCGATCGCTTGGTCCAGCGTGAGGGGGGTGAGGGTGATCGGAATGACTGCCGCGGTTCCGACCGCACCGCCGATGGAGACTCGTTTTGAGTTGAATTCAGCAATTTCGAGGCTGAAGGAGGGGTCAATTTGAGCTTCCAGAAGGCGTTGGAACAGAGCGGCTTCAGCGTCCTCGAGAGTCAAACCAGCAACAGTGACCCGCCCGACATCCGGGATCGCAATCGCGCCGTCATCTTGAACGGTATAGCCTTGGCGTCGGTTCTGTGCGGCTAATAGACCACTGAGTTCTTCTACTGTGCTACCCCCACTTCGCGAGGCGAGCAGGAGCACATCGCCTACGCCAATCTCATATGTGGTGCTTGGGGGTGTCTTGGGAACGCGCAAGGCCAGGTCGGCAGGGCGGGTTTGGAGCTCTGAGACAGGTGCGGGGGTGGCACCGGCTCCGCGCATCGCGCCCGCGCCGCCAGCGTTTTGGAAAAATGCAGCTGGGAGCTCTTTTGGCACGTAGGCGGCACTGTTCGCCGCCGTCACTGTATCCGATGTCAAACGCACGATGCGCACCTTGCCTTCTTCTTCAGAGACGGTAGGCGAAACATAGGCCACACCGCATCCCGTGGCGAAGGACAAAAGTGAGATAGCAATCAAATGTTTAAACATGGACAAACCTTTGGCTCGGCGAGCGACATATGCTATTTTGTTGGAACAGTGACCAGCGTCTGAACGCTTTTCACCGGAGCCTGCTGGGGCAGACTCTCGAAATTCGAGTTGCGCTTAGCATTCCCATACAGGCGGCAGGATACAACCCACCCGGCTCGGCGTAGTCGCTTGTTTCTTCCTTTATGCCGTTTTTGCAACAGGTTTCTGAGTACTCCATGCCGCGGTGAGTTGTAATGCAAAAAGCGGCAGGCATAGTGGATTTAGCCGTTCCGGGATGGGCCGACGAAGCCGCGTATCCTGACCTGGAGGCTTATCCCAAAGATCTCTTTCCTGGCTCCTTGTGCATGCTAGATCAACCAGTGCCAATCAAGGCACATGGGGCACAAGCCAGCAGAAACCGCTTGAATCGGCGATTATAAGCCCGTCGGAGGCCCATGCGAATTAGATGTGGCCTATCGGCCGCAGTGCAGCTAACTCGAGCTTCAAGAACCTCAAAGTCGGCCTCGAATACACCCGGACTAAACCTTGCTACCTCGCATCCTATCACAGCTTGATCCTCGGCGCCGCTCGGCACCTGCAAATGTTACCTCCGCGCGGATTTGCCCGGAGGCGGCCTTCTTTGCAATCGGTGATATCCATGGTTGCGCCGCTCACCTAAATCAGATGTTTGGTCTCTTGGATGAGGTGGCTTTCGGTAATGAGGCTTGCGTTTTTCTGGGCGACTATATCGATCGCGGCCCGCAGTCTCGAGAGGTCCTGCTTCAGCTCTATGATTTAAGCCGATCGAGGCCGGATCGCGTGATCTGTTTGATGGGCAATCACGAGCGCATGTTGCTCAACTTTATTGACGATCCTGCGGGGACTGGACTGGCGTGGCTGCGAAACGGTGGTGTGGCCACGCTCACCAGCTTTGGCATAGAGGTGCCCGAGGATGCCATTCTCTCGGGCGCGTCGGTCGACTTGGCCCGGCAGCTCGAAAATGCGCTGCCAAAGGGTCTGCAAGAGTGGCTACGCGTTCTGCCCAAACATTGGTCGACGGGCAACATGTATTGCGTGCATGCGGCAATGTCGCCCAACCGCCCCCCCGAAGACCAGCGCGGAGCGGTCTTGCTTTGGGGCCATCCCGACTTTTTAACGAAGCCGCGCTCGGATGGTAATATTGTTGTACACGGCCATACGGTTGTTAAGCGGGCCAATCTCTCCGGCGATCGGATCGCGTTGGACACCGGTGCATATCTGACGGGGCGATTGACGGCCGCGCATATCACGCCTGGCGAATGTCGTTTTATTGAGGCGCGTTCCTAAGCGTTACCTAGCCGTTCCGTCAAATTTAGTCTTTCAATTGCTGTCATGCATCTTTATGCGTTCATTTATGAACGCTACGACTGTTTTACCCTGGAGCTGCCTCCCGCATGCTCTGGTGCGGTAGCCGTGGCGCATTGAGACTATGATCAAACTTAGTAATGATGATATTCGCTTTCGCGTGATGCGGGCGCTCGAAGCCAATCCCCAGCTATCACAGCGGGACTTGGCCAAGGCGCTTGGCATTAGCCTGGGGGTGGTCAACTACTGTCTGAAAGGATTGGTCGAAAAGGGCCAGGTGAAGGTCAGTAATTTTCGCGCTTCGGGCAACAAGCTGCGCTACGCCTATGTTTTGACGCCCCGCGGCGTGTTAGAGCGCGCGCGGCTAACCAAGAATTTTCTCCAAAGGCGTATGGCGGAGCATGAAGCATTGCGGGCGGAGATCGCGGCCTTGCAGGAAGAACTGGGTGCAGAGAACGCGGGGCAGGGGGCGCGTCGTGAGTAGCATCGCACAAACCCCCGATAGTTTGCGTTATCGGGCATTAGGCAAAACTTCCAGACTATAAAAGGCCTCGCGCTTAGGGCGACCGGTCATAAGAAATTCAATACTCAGCATAGGTAATCACTTGACCAAAGACTATATCGTAAAAGACATCAACCTTGCCGCATACGGTCGCAAGGAACTCGACATCGCCGAAACCGAAATGCCGGGCCTGATGGCGCTGCGCGACGAATACGGTGAGAGCAAACCGCTGAAAGGGTCGCGGATCGTCGGCTCGCTGCACATGACCATTCAGACCGCCGTTTTGATCGAAACGCTGGTGGCTCTTGGCGCGGACGTGCGTTGGGCGTCTTGCAACATCTTCTCCACCCAAGACCACGCCGCCGCCGCGATTGCCGAAGCGGGCGTGCCGGTTTTTGCCATCAAAGGCCAGTCGCTGGGTGAGCATTGGGATTACCTCGACAAATCTTTCATGTTCCCCGATGGCCCGAACCTGATCCTCGACGATGGTGGTGACGCCACGCTTTACATCTTGTTGGGCGCGCGGGTCGAGAATGGCGAAGACGAATTGATCGCCGTGCCGAAATCCGAGGAAGAAGAAGCGATCTTTGCGCAGATTAAAAAGCGCATGGCCGAAAGCCCTGGCTGGTTCACCAAGGTGCGCGACCAGATCAAAGGCGTGTCCGAGGAAACCACCACCGGCGTGCACCGTCTCTATGATCTGGTGAAACAGGGCCAACTGCCTTTCCCTGCGATCAACGTGAACGACTCTGTGACCAAGTCAAAGTTCGACAATAAATACGGCTGCAAAGAAAGCCTTGTCGACGGCATCCGACGCGCCACGGACACGATGATGGCCGGTAAGGTCGCTGTCGTGATGGGGTATGGCGATGTGGGCAAAGGCTCCGCCGCCTCACTGCGCGGTGCCGGTGCCCGCGTTAAAGTGACTGAAGTCGACCCGATCTGCGCGCTTCAGGCCGCGATGGACGGTTTTGAGGTCGTTCTGTTGGAAGACGTTGTCTCCACCGCTGATATCTTCATTACCACGACTGGCAACAAAGACGTTATCCGCATCGAGCACATGCGCGAGATGAAGGATATGGCGATTGTTGGCAACATCGGCCACTTCGACAATGAGATCCAGGTCGCTAGCCTGAAGAACCACAAGTGGACCAACATCAAAGAGCAGGTGGACATGATCGAGATGCCCAACGGCAATCGGTTGATCCTGCTTTCCGAGGGCCGCCTGCTGAACCTCGGCAATGCGACGGGTCATCCGTCCTTCGTGATGTCTGCGTCCTTCACCAACCAGGTGCTGGCACAGATGGAACTTTGGATGCGCGGTGACCAGTACAAGAACGAAGTCTATATCCTGCCCAAGCAGCTGGACGAGAAGGTCGCGCGCCTGCATCTCGACCGGATCGGCGTGAAGCTCAGCAAACTCGACCCCGAGCAGGCAGCCTACATCGGTGTGGCCCCGGATGGCCCGTTCAAGCCAGAGCATTACCGCTACTAATCAGTTGGAATACCAAGACTATGACCCGAAATAACTACATCTTCACCTCTGAGTCTGTCTCCGAAGGGCATCCAGATAAATTGGCTGATCAAATCTCTGATGCAATTGTCGATGCAATGCTTAAAGATGATCCAGAAGCACGTATCGCCGTAGAAACCATGGTAAAAACGGGCATGGCCATCGTGGCAGGGGAAGTTCGAACGTCCACGTATATAGATCTGGAAGAACTCATTCGAGAAGTGATCTTAGACATTGGCTACAACAGCAGTGATGTAGGGTTTGATGGTGCGTCTTGTGCCATTATCAATGCTATAGGTAAGCAGTCGTCAGATATTGCGATGGGGGTTGATGAGGCAGATGATAAGGCGCTAGGCGCTGGCGACCAAGGTTTGATGTTTGGGTATGCCAGCAGCGAAACAGACGTACTCATGCCTGCGCCAATTTTTTATGCGCACAGATTGGTAGAACAGCAATCCAAAGTAAGAAAGAGCGGCCAGTTGGCTTGGTTGCGCCCAGATGCGAAAAGCCAGCTGACCCTGCGGTACGTAGATGACAAACCCGTCGGCATAGATGCGGTAGTACTATCGACACAGCATGATCCATCCATCACCTTCAGCGATTTGCACGAAGCGGTAATGGAGGAAATTATTAAGCCAGTACTTCCAAGCGAATGGTTATCCAGCGATACGAAATTCCATATTAACCCAACAGGTAAATTTGTTATTGGTGGCCCTGTAGGGGATTGTGGCCTTACAGGCCGTAAGATTATTGTGGACACGTATGGTGGTATGGCGCGCCATGGTGGTGGCGCATTCTCTGGCAAAGACCCGTCAAAGGTAGACCGCTCAGCTGCCTATGCCGGCCGTTATGTAGCTAAGAATATTGTAGCCTCAGGTTTAGCGGAACGCTGTGAGATCCAGATCTCTTACGCGATTGGCATCAGTGAACCTACTTCAATTTCGATCGACACGTTTGGGACAGGGAAATTAACGGATCCCGAAATTTCTCTGCTTGTGCAAGAGCACTTCGATTTAACCCCCGGTGGGTTGATTAAAATGTTAGATCTTAGGCGGCCAAAGTACAAACCAACGGCGGCATACGGGCATTTTGGCCGTGAGCTCCCTGATTTCACGTGGGAAAAGACAGACAAGGCTGATTTACTCCGGAAGGTTTTGTAGGGTCACTTTAGACGTTCTCAGGCCACCTCCTGACCAACTTTGCGATATCACTTTTTAAGGCTTTGCATTATCAGGCGTATAAACCAACTGTGCTTAGGGCGGTACAAACTTTGATACGACTATTCTAGGTGAAATAATCACCAGTAACTACAAAGCTTTATGAAAAGCGATGACTTACAAATGTTCCACTTAAACTCAAAAATCACATGAGTTCTGAACTTCACCTCAAACTTGTACTCCCTTTTACTCGCAACTGCTGGGCCAGTGGTGGTTCGAAAGCGCAGAACTCTGCGCTGTTTGAGACTTGTCGGAAGATTAGGCGAGTACCCCTGGTGAACTTTTATTACCTCACTCAACCATAAGTAAGGCCATAATGTACCGACCATTTGATAAGTATTTCCTAAGCTATTCCCCAAATGACGGAACAATCGATTTCTATCAACGGGTTAACGCTTTGACTTCGCTTGACAGCGTCTATCTCGACTACGGTGCTGGACGTGCTGCGTGGTTTGAGGACTCCAGCAATAATACCCTACGCCGCTTGCGGCACATGCAAGGGAAATTCGCTGAAGTAATTGGCGCTGATGTCGATCCGATCGTCATGGAGAACAATTCTGTTGATCGTAGCTTAATGATAGAAAACGATCGCATAAAGATTCCCGATGAAAGTATCGACGTGATCGTTGCTGACTATGTGATTGAACATATTCAGTCGCCCACCAATTTTGTAAATGAGATAAATCGGTTACTCAAGCCTGGAGGTTGGTTCTGTGCTCGAACGCCACATAAATACCATTATATAGCGCTTGGGGAACGCATTATGTCCCCTGGTATGGAAAACTTTATTCTCAGACGCGCCCAGCCGGAACGTTTGGAAAAGGACGTTTTCGAGAAGACGTATTTAATGAATACCCTGTCTGATATCTCAAAGGCTTTTCCAGGCTGGAACAACGAGTCATATTGTCGCCGCTGTGACCCGGCATACTATTTTGGGTCCAAACTTGGATATCATTTGTTCGACCTTCTGCATCGAGTCTCTCCAGCGTTCTTCTCCGGTAACCTTTTCGTTTTCATACAGAAGCCTAAATAGGGTTCCAATTGAGCAGCATCTATTGAATCCAGAGTCGATTGTGCCCTCAAGGATGAGGCCTACGGGGGTAACTTCCTGCGCCTCTTTCTAGCGTGGAAAGAGTTGATTTTGACCAATCGGATGGAGGTGTTTCTGCTTACTCATTCGGGCATAGTTTTTACACTGGATTTGTTTGGATTAAATTAAAGTGATAACCAGCCAATTGTTCTATTAGGCATTTGAAGAGCTAGGAGAACGAGTGGCCTGTGAACGGAAAGTTGGTGGCCAAAATAACTATCCTATAGCTGAAAAATCTATAATTTATCGACGCAACTCATAGTGAAATAGGGATAACTGGCTTGAACAATGGGGAAAGACTTGTGACATCCGAAAACCAAAACAATAGAGAATTGAGGGTGGCCCTTGTAGGCTGCGGACGTATTAGCGCTCGCCACTCTCAGCTGCTTGCAGAAGGCAAAATCGGCGGCGCGAAACTGCACTGCGTTTGCGACATTGATCTAGAAAAGGCGAACAAAATCTCTGACGCCTACGATGTGCCGGCCTATTCCGATATGCACGAAATGATGCAAGTTGAGAAACCGGATCTCGTTGCTGTGCTCACTGAAAGTGGAAATCATGCCAATCATGTCATCCAGCTTGCCCAATATGGAGCCCACATCCTCGTAGAAAAGCCGATGGCTTTAACGCTTTCCGATGCGGACAGAATGATCGAAGTCTGTGACTTAGCAGGTATAAAACTGTTCGTTGTTAAACAGAACCGCTTCAATTTGCCGGTGATCAAGTTGCGCGAGGCGCTCGAGCAGCAGCGCTTTGGAAAACTCACGATGGGCACTGTCCGCGTTCGGTGGTGCCGCCCTCAGTCTTATTACGACCAAGATCCTTGGCGTGGCACCTGGGCGTTTGACGGAGGTGTCCTGACCAACCAGGCCAGTCACCATGTAGACCTTCTAGAGTGGATGATGGGGGACGTCGATAGTGTCTTCGCGATGTCTCGTACAGCGCTCGCAGATATCGAGACTGAAGATACCGCAGTCGTTTTGCTACGGTTCAACAACGGGGCGCTCGGTATAATAGAAGCCACGACGGCGACCCGGCCAAAAGATCTCGAAGGGTCAATATCGATCCTTGGGGAAAAGGGAACCGTTGAAATAGGCGGCTTTGCGGTCAACGAGATGAAAGTCTGGAATTTCAGTGAAGCTTTGCCCGTCGACGACGACGTTATTGAAAATTTTTCGGTAAATCCACCGAACGTCTACGGGTATGGACACAAGGAATATTATGACCACGTTGTAAAGGCAATCCGCGACGGCGGCCGGAATTTGGTCGACGGTCTCGAAGGACGGCGCAGCCTCGAACTGATCACAGCGATCTACGAAAGCATAGAGACTGGTGCCGAGGTTGTGCTTCGCTTCAAACCGAAGCACGCGCGTCTCGGCCTCGGAGGCAGAAAAAAATGACACCGAAAACCGGCCCTCGCAGGTTGCAAGCGGCGATCACAAATGTCGAGTTTGGCTCTGATGTCACCGTCGTCGAGCCTGTCAATCTCTACGGCTGCCAGATCCACGAAGGGGTCTTTATCGGGCCATTCGTTGAAGTCCAGTCTGAGGTTATCATAGGCGCGCGAACCAGAGTGCAGTCGCACAGCTTCATCTGCTCGCTGGTGCGCATCGGAACAGATTGCTTCATCGGCCACGGCGTGATGTTTATCAATGATAGCTTTGCGTCTGGTGGTCCGGCGCGTGGCAATACAGATCTCTGGGGCCTAACTACCTTAGGCGATCGAGTTTCGATTGGATCGAACGCTACGATCCTCCCGGTCTCGATCTGCGACGACGTCGTGGTCGGTGCGGGCTCGGTCGTAATTCGCGATATCGAGAACCCTGGAATATACGCGGGCAACCCGGCCCGGTTCATCCGACCGACCCATCAGAAATAAAAGGAACGCTTGAAGATGATAGATAATAAAGCCAAGATCGTGCCAATGGCAGACCTTCACGCGCAATACCTGTCGGTCAAATCAGAAATTGACGCGGCCATTTCCAAGGTAATCGAGACCTCCGCTTTCATCCGTGGCCCCGATGTAGAGGCGTTTGAGACCGCGTTCGCCGCCGAGATTGGTACCGCACATTGCATCTCCTGCGCCAACGGGACCGATGCGATTTACATGGCGATGGTTGGTTTGGGGGTGAAGCCGGGAGATGAGGTAATTGTACCGGCTATGTCGTGGATTTCGACCAGCGAGACAGTGACGCAGGCGGGCGCGACGGTGGTGTTCTGCGACATTGATCCGATCAGTTACACGCTCGACCCGGCCCATCTGTCGGATTTGATCACGGAGCGGACCGTAGGCATAATCCCCGTGCATCTATATGGCCACCCCGCCGATATGCCTGCGATCATGCAGGTCGCCGCGCGCCGAGGGCTTTGGGTGATCGAGGATTGCGCGCAAGCTCATCTGGCCGAAATCGGTGGACGTAAAGTTGGTACTTTTGGCGCGGCGGCGACGTTTTCTTTCTATCCGGGAAAGAACCTTGGCGCGATGGGCGACGCGGGCGCTGTGGTCAGCAATGACGCGGGTCTCGCGCGCCGCATCGCCATGTTTGCGAGACATGGTGGCTTACGAAAGGGCGACCACGAGATCGAAGGGATCAACAGCCGGATGGATGGGCTACAAGCCGCGATACTGAACGTGAAGTTGCCACATTTATCACCCTGGACCGCGCGCAGGCAAGCGCTGGCGGCGGCCTACAATGCGGGCCTCTCCGGGTGCGACACGCTCACCATACCCCGCGTAAGCGCTGGCGTCTCGGCGGTCTGGCATCTCTATGTGCTGCGCAGCACCGCGCGCACGAAATTGGAGGCACACCTCAAGAGCCACGGCATCGGCTCGGCCCGCAACTACCCGCGCGCCTTACCGTTCTTGCCATGTTACGCGCGCTTGCAACATCGCCCCGAAGACTTCCCCATCGCCTCCAACTTGGCCGAGGAAGGTCTGTCAATCCCCATTTTCGCCGAGATGACGGATCAGCAGTTGCAGCGGGTTGTCGATGTGATTCTGGGATTCGATCCCTCAGAGGATGGTTGAGAGTTATGGCCTTCGCCAGCGGAACGAAAGTCAGCACGTCACAAGTTACGCGCGCCGCGGCCACCCTTCTGCTGCACAGCTTATATATCGCCCTTTATTTCTCTGTATACGACGTCTACTTTTCGCCACTCTATGGCTATCTTGGGTTCACTAGCTACTCGACCTCGTCTGCCGAATTATTCACGGCACTGATTTGCCTCTATGCTCCATTGATGTTCTTGCCGGTTCGGATCCGAAGATTTTCGCATTTCTTTATATGGTTCTTCTTCATTATCGTTTATACGCCGCTGCAAATCACGGTGGCTCGGGTCGGCACCCTCCCTCATGGCAGCGAGGGTCTGTCTCTACTCCTTTTGGCGTCGCTTTTTCTTATCAGGTTGATCAGTGCGTCAACGCAGTTTTCGCTGCCGAGGCTGCGCGAACTCGGTTTTCTTTCGTCGGCTAAATTCATCGTCTTTTTGAGCATTACGGCCTTGTCCCTGACTATTATTCAATTTCATTCCATCATGCGACTTGTCGCGTTAGAAGATGTCTACAGTCAACGTTCAGCGTCGACTGATTTGTCAGTCAGCCGACTTTCGGGCTATTTATTGAATTGGTTGGTGTTTGTCTTCAGCCCCATTCTGCTGGCCCTAAGCTTTAAACACAAAAAGCTGTCTTTCGCCCTTTTGGCGAGTTTCCTCTGTCTTGCGGTCTACATGGTGAACGGCTCCAAAATTGCTCTCATTGCCTTATTCATGCCTTTCGTTTTGCACCGGCTTTTGGCTTGGGGGCTTCTACGGCGCCCATTTCTCTTCATTTTGTTTCCGATGATTTTTCTTCTTCCACCCATTCTATTGGTTGTGGTGTTCGAGACTGAGTTTGACGGCATACTAAAGATAGCCGTCTCGCAGTTCAGCATGCGGGCACTAGGGATCCAAGCCGTCGCCTTCACGCAATATGTCCAGTTCTTTGAGGAGAATCCGCATACCTATTTCTCTCATGTAACAGGGATCAACCTGTTCGTTAACTATCCGTTCCAAGGGCCCCTTGGGCGCGTCGTTGGCTATTGGGCCTCCGGAAACGAGTTATTCAGCGCCAACTCCAATTTTTGGGCCTCTGATGGCATCGCTGCAGCGGGCTACATAGGCTTGCCTCTGATCGGGGTGTTGGTCGGTCTTTTGCTCTCCTTCTTAGACGCGTTGGTCAAAAGCGCCGATGTCCGATTCGTCATCATCTCTAGCGCACCATTCTTGTTGACCGCTGCGAATACGCCTATCTTTACGGCGATGGTGACGGGTGGCGGGTTGCTAATTTTTGTGTTCTGCCAATACTTGGGCAAGCCGTCGCACCGGACTCCTTTTGCTCCGTAGCTCCCTTGTCATTCTCTTGGGCACTGTAGGGGCGCAGGTGATCGCGTTGGCCTGTGTGCCGATCATTGCGCGCACCTATACGCCCGAGGCTTTCGGCGCGTTTCAGGTAGCCTTGTCGCTGGCCGCTTTGTTGATGCCCTTAGTGACGCTGCGCTATGAGCTAGCGTTTCTACGGGCGCGTTCTGAGCGTTGGTTACGCAATTTGGTAATGCTGGTTGGAGCGGCTGTCGTCATGTTGCCGCTTGCGATTTGGGCCGCGTTGGAAATCATCGTGGCAATTTTCCTCCCCGATGCGCCGGGCGCGCTTTGGATGACTTGGGTTCTGCCCGCCATGCTGATGGGCATGGGCGCGTTTCATGCGGCGACGCAACTGGCGGTGCGGATGGATCGCCCTGTCTTAATCGCCAGCAGCAAGCTTAGCCAGACGGGCCTGACGCAAGGGGCCAGTGTCGCGCTAGGCGCGCTAGTCTTTGGAGGGCCGATCTCGCTGGCGATGGCTGATTTGATAGGGCGCGGCACTGGCGCGATGGTGATCGTGGCGCGCTGGCTGCGCGGAGTCGGCCGGAATGAGTGGCAGATCTCGTCCAAAAGGCTTTGGCGCGCTGCGCGCATCTATCGGCGCTATCCGCTGCTAAATGTGCCAAGCGGCATCGTCGGTGCGATCAGTGCCGCCCTGCCGGTCTTTGTCCTCGCCGCAGCCTTCTCGGAAGAGATTGCAGGGCAGTTCAGCATGACTACCCGCATCCTGATATTTCCCTTCGGCATGATTCTCGCAGCCTTTGGACAGGCCTTGTCAAGCCGCTATGCGGAAATGACGCGTCGCGGCGATCCTGCGCGCCGGGCCTTTCTGCTCGGCGTGGTGAGCAAGAGCGCTGGCATCGGTCTTTTAGTCTGCGGCGCAATCGTGCTGTTCGGCGAGGCGGCGATAGTCTTTATTCTTGGAGATCAATGGCAGTTGACGGGCCCTTTCGCGGTCGCGCTTACACCCTACCTCTTAGGGATGTTCGTGTCGGGGCCGATCAATATGGTCTTGGTCATCGCCGGTAAATCGGTTTGGCAGTTTGGATGGGATGTGACGCGTCTCGGCTTTGTGATCATGGCCTTTTGCGCAGGATATCTTTGGACGTTTCCGCCCGTTACTGTGGTTGCGATCTATGCCTGTGCGATGTTAGGGGGCAGCGGAGTATTTGTTTGGTTGGCGCTGAAACACGCGACCGGGAAGGATTGAGGTCATGCGCGTTTTCCAGGTTGGCAATATCTATCCGGCGCACTTGGATCAACTACAACCCCGCCTTGCAAACTGCGAGAATGAGGATGCCACTAATGCTGTGATCCTAAGCGATGTGCCGCAAGCACAGCTGCTGGCCATATGCATCTCGAAGAATCCCGATGGCCGCCTGAGCTTTCCCCAATATGAAAAAGGGTTGCGTCACTGGGCGAGCGACAACGGTCTGTCTTCCGACACAACACTAGACGAAATTCTTCTTGCTCAGATAGAAAATCACAGATCCGAGGTGTTCTATTCCGTGAATTCCGCTCGCCATTCCGAGACATTTATGCGCCGGATGCCGGGCTGCGTTCGCCTGAAAGTTGGCTGGCTCGGGTCCGCCATCGTGGGCACCGGCCTGCAGCATTTCGATGCCATCGTGTCTAACTTCCCGACGCTGAACGCGAACCATGCCAAGGTTGGGCTGCGGACCAACTACCTTACTCCGTCCTACGAAAGCCAGACTGACGCTATGGGCTTCGTCCCATGGGATGATCGCCGCACCGACCTTTTCTTTGCGGGCACTTTCTCCCTCCACCACCAGAACAGGGCCCGCTTGATCGAGGACGTATCGTGTACGCTGGCAGATCAAAGTCTGAATGCGGATTTCAGATTGCTCAATTCGCGCTACACCAAGATGGCCGAAAGGACGCCGCTTGGTCTTTTTCCGCCCTTTTCCAAGGTTCGTCGTCCGCGCAGTGTACGCCGCGTCGCTAAGCCGCCGGTTTTCGGAAACGAAATGTATGGGCTGCTCGGCCGCACCAAGCTTGTCCTTAACATGGCCATCGACATCGCTGGGAGGGACCGGGGCAATATGCGCAGCTTCGAATCTCTGTCGGCTGGGGCGCTGATGATTTCTGACGCTGGGGACTACCCGGAAGGCTTCGAGAACGGCGAGACCCACGTCACCTATCAGAGCAACGCAGAAGCCCTGTCTCTGATCACACACTACATTAATGAACCGAGCGAAGCACAGAGGATCGCACGCAACGGTTGGGAGATGATCCGCTTGCGCTACTCGAAAGCCCGCCAGTGGGAAGACTTTGCTGCGCTGTGTGCAGAATTATAGAGCTTTGGAAATGACAGCCGATCATAGTGGTAAAATAGCAGTCTGGACTCCAGAGCTCTCTAGCGTCAACGGACAGAATATGGTTACCCGAAGGGTAGTTGAAAATCAAAAAGAACTTCTTGGCACGATCTATGAATACTCCGGCAATACACTGGCCTCGATTCCGCGAACCCTATGGCAGGCCGCCCGGCTCGCCCTCTCAGTTCTACGCGGGCAACACGGCAAGGTCTATCTAGTCTGCTCGCGCTCTTCCATAGGCTTTCTTCGCGATGCCTTGCCACTTTTTACTTCGCGCCTTGGAGCGCGGGTAATAGTTCATGTACATGGATCGGATTTTCCACATCTCTTCAAACGCCGCGTTATTGGGCGTTTCGCACGCTGGCTGTACGCACCCTGCGAGGTTATCGTTCCATCTCATCACCTTCTCGAACTGCTCGCCCCCTCTGACTTTCGCCACCTGCTTGTGTGTGAGAATTTCGCCGTTTCCCATGACGACTATTACAACAGACCTAAGAGGCGAGCGGGGGATTACTCCCTCGTAGTGCTTTGGAATTCCAACATCATGGCAAGCAAAGGAATCGCGGAACTTGTGGAGGGCATTAGGCTTCTTCGGTGTGATGGGTTGCATATCAAAATGGTCCTGCTGGGCAAGGTGATCGGTGACACCGAAAAATCCACCTCCGCGATGCAATGTTATCTGGAGGAACTAAAGCAGACACGCTGGATAGATGTAAAAGGAATCGTTCCGCCCGAAGATGTGCCGCTATTTGTTTCGGAGTGTGACGTTATCGCTCTGCCATCCACTTATTCAAGTGAGTGCCAGCCCCTAGCGGTGATCCAGGGCATGCTCTGCAGTCGCGCTTTGATGATCACCGACACTCCTGCGATGCGGGCAACTGTGGAGGACTACCCTGCGACATTTGTAGAGCGGAACTCAGGATCGATTGCCAAAGCCCTGCGCCACCTCGTCCAGAACCGACCGGGCCCCGCTAAATGTGAGGCCGCGCTGCATGCGCGTGACAGGTTTTCGCCTGATCGCTTCGACGAGTGCATTCGCTACGCCCTTACAGCGGGCGAGTAGAGCGGAGTTTGGACATGAAGTTAATGTCTGCAGAGGCGGCGCTCGATGCGTTTGAGCGCGGAGAGGCCCCCATTGGAGATCGGGCAGGATTTGCTGGACTATGCAGAGGGTATCACCGAAGAAATCCGGGCGGGGGCCGTCACGACAAAGGAACGCCGCTTAGGTCATTCTATCCTGCGCCGCATTGAAAAGGTAGCGCAGGAAGACAGTGGGTGGGGCGGCAAGCGCCACATGCTTCTGAAGCGTGACCCGAGGGAGGCGCGCGTTCACCACGGGCGGGCCTTTGAGCGCTGGAATGACTTTGTGGAGCAGACAGAGGCAATAACGCCGCAAGCCGCCTGAAATCGCAATTTACCGAAGCACAGCCAGGCTGACCCACAAGGTGTAATTACAATCGGTGCTCTCATCTAATTGATCGTATCCGTCCGGTGTCCCTGCTCTGACCGCGCGATAAAGTTTCTAGTAGATGTCCACTATCGATGGTGTACATCTTGAGGTGAGCGATGGCGGGTAAGAAGGGTCAGAAGAAGCGGGTCTGGTCGGATGATGAAAAGCGGTCGATCTGCGCGCAGGCGCGGGTGACCGGGGTTTCTGTTGCGCAGGTTGCGCGTCGCTACGCAATGAACACCAACCTGATCCATACGTGGCTTCGCGATCCACGGTTTACATCGGAAGGTCAAACCGCGGAGTTGCCCGAGCCTGAGGAGGCAGTGTTTCTCCCAATTGAGGTCTCGGGCGTGACGTCTGCGCCAGCGCCACACATTCCGCGCTCTTCCCCAACAGGTTCCGCCACCGCGCAGCGCGTGGATATCACGTTGTCAAATGGTCGGCGCATTCTGGTGGAGGGACCATCCGCGCTGTCGGCGATTGTGGCGATGGTCGAGGGACTGACGCAATGATCCCGGTGCCGAGCAACACGCGGGTATGGCTGGCTGCCGGCGTGACGGACATGCGGCGTGGCTTCAACACGCTGGCGGCACAGGCCGAACAGGTTTTGGCCGCAGATCCGTATTCCGGTCACATGTTCGTCTTCCGGGGTCGCCGGGGTGACCTTTTGAAGATCATCTGGTGGGATAGCCAGAGAGCCTGCCTGTTTACCAAACGCTTGGAACGGGGTCGTTTTGTCTGGCCCGCAGCCAAAGAGGGCAAGGTCAGCCTGAGCTCCTCACAGCTGTCGATGCTGCTCGAAGGGATCGACTGGCGGACGCCACAGAAGACTTGGCGACCGCTGGTTGCTGGATAGGGTAAAACCCAACAAAACATAGGGTTTGGCGTTGTTTTGCATTCCCTCCCATAGGGCGGTCTGGTATGGATTACACCATGCTGGACGCCTTCAAATCCTTGCCCAAAGATCCTGACGAGCTGCGCTCTGTCAGCGCGCAAATGCTCCAGCATATCCAGTCTCAGGCCTACCAGATCGAGAAGCTGAAGGCTGAGCTTCATGGTCACCGCAAGGCGCGCTTCGGTTCGAAGTCAGAGGGTATGGATCAACTGGCTCTCGATTTGCTGGAAGACGAAGAGATCGCGCAGGCCGCAGAGGATCACCACACCGAGCAGCCGCCCATTGATGAAGAGACCCCAACCAACAAGCGCCAGCACAGCCGCAAACCACTACCCAACCACCTGGATCGGGAAGATGAGGTTCTGTCGCCGGGCGAGGCATGCCACGACTGCGGCGGTGCCTTGCGCCAAGTGGGCGAGGACGTGACCGAAGAGCTGGATTATATCCCCAGCCGCTTCATGGTGCGCCGATTTATCCGTCCGCGTATGGCCTGCACCTGCTGTGAAGCCTTCGCCCAGGCCCCGTTGCCGTCCCGCCTGATCGAACGTGTGCGACCCGGACCCGGCCTTGTGTCGCACATGCTGGTCGGCAAATTTTGCGATCATCTGCCGCTTGAGCGGCAGTCCAAGATATACGCTCGCGAAGGGGTCGATCTACATCGCTCCACACTAAGCGACTGGGTCGGGCGTACCACAGCTCTGCTGGAACCCTTGGCGGAACACATTGGCAAGTTGGTCCGGGCTGGGCCAGCCCTGTTTGCGGACGATACCCCCGTTAAACTGCAGGTGCGCGCAAACACGACAAAGACCAAAACCGCCCGGCTCTGGAGTTATGTTCGGGATGAACGACCGTGGTGCGGAGTAGCGCCGCCCTGCGCTTGGTATCAGTTCAGCGTCGATCGGAAGGGCGAGCACCCCGTCAATCACCTTACCGGGTATACCGGCACGGTACATGCTGATGGCTTCGCCGGCTTCAATGGTCTGTTTGGCAAGGACAAAGCTGACGAACAGGCTTGCATGGTCCATGTGCGCCGCAAGTTCGTCGACGAGGCCGAGCGCACTGGCTCTCCCATTGCCCAACAGGCAATCAAGCAGATTGCACAGCTTTACGCTGTCGAGAAGGAGGCCCGAAGGAAAACGCCGGAAGAGCGCGTCGCCCTGCGGCAGGCCAAGGCCAAGCCTGTCTTCGACAACCTGGAGCTTTGGCTGCAGGCTCAGCTGCGCAAGATCTCTGGCAAAACCAAGCTGGCCGAAGCCATTCGGTATGCCCTGAACCGCATGCCCAAAGCCCGCAGCTACCTCACCGACAGGCACCTCGAGCTGGACAACAACACTTGCGAGAGGACAATGCGACCCGTTGCATTGGGAAGAAAAAACTATTTGTTCATGGGGTCTATTGGGGGCGGAAGCGCCGCCGCAATCGCCTATACGCTCATGGAAACCTGTAAGCTGAACAGCGTCGATCCCGAGGCATGGCTCACATGGGTCCTCCAACGTTTACCAGATCACAAGATCAACCGCATCGACGAACTCATGCCCTGGAATTGGCAGCCCGAAAAAGCCTGAAACCGCAGCGACACCGGACGCTTACAATTGATCGAGATTAAATACTAAATATCAAACGCCCCAAATGCGCGATATCCGACCTTATCGAGACTTTTAAGCTGGACATTGCTTGAGTTTCCTTAAGAGAACTCTCAAAAGGCGCTGAAGTGGGACGCCTAATTGCGTGCTGCCCCTGACCCTTTTTTTAACGGCTGAGAAAATGAAAATTTCAATTGTGACGGCGGTTTTTAACCGCGTCGACACCGTCGCGGATGCGTTGCGCAGCGTAGAGGCGCAAAGGTACCGACACGTCGAGCATGTAATTCAGGATGGCGGGTCTAAGGACGGCACTCTCGAGCTCATCCGGAAACATCACGGCTCATCGAGCGGTCTGGTATCTGAACCAGATGCAGGAATATATGATGCAATTAACAAGGGCATTTCCCGGGCCAGTGGCGATGTCATTGGTTTGATGCATTCAGACGATTTCTTCGCCCATGATAAGGTATTGGAGCAGGTCGCTGAAGCATTCCACGATCCGGCAGTTGATGGCGTTTATGGTGATCTAGACTACGTATCTGCCAGCGATACTAATAAGATTATACGGCGTTGGCGATCGGGACCTTATCACCCAAAACTTCTAAAGCGCGGATGGATGCCGCCACACCCAACTCTCTATTTGCGCCGCGAGGTGTTTGATCGTTGGGGGCTGTACGATACGTCTATGAGCATCGCCGCGGACTATGAAGCCATGCTGCGCTATCTTGTGAAAGGCGACATACGTCTCGCCTATATTCCCGAAGTGCTGGTGAAAATGCGCGTTGGGGGGGAGAGCAACCGCTCGCTGTCCCGCATTCTGCAAAAAAGCCGTGAAGATTATACCGCGTTGCGGCGCTATGGCGTCGGTGGCATCAACACACTTCTGGCTAAGAATTTTTCGAAAATTGAGCAATTTCTCCCTAGGAAAGGAATTCCCAAATGACCAAACGAGCGCTTATTACCGGTGTTACTGGGCAAGATGGTTCCTATCTCGCGGAGTTCTTACTCGACAAGGGCTACGAAGTGCATGGCATTAAGCGCCGTGCCTCGTCCTTCAATACCCAACGGGTCGATCACATCTATGAAGATCCTCATACAGACCATGCGCGCTTTAACCTGCATTATGGCGACCTTACCGACACGTCGAACCTCACCCGTATCTTGAGCGAAGTACGCCCTGATGAGGTCTATAACCTCGGCGCGCAGTCCCATGTCGCGGTGAGCTTTGAGGCGCCAGAGTACACTGCTGATGTCGACGCCATTGGCACTCTGCGTCTGCTTGAAGCGATCCGTTTTCTCGGGATGGAGAAGACCACTCGTTTCTATCAAGCTTCAACGTCTGAGCTCTACGGTCTCGTCCAGGAAACCCCGCAAACAGAGACGACTCCGTTCCACCCGCGCAGCCCCTATGCGGTGGCGAAAATGTATGCCTATTGGATTGCGGTGAACTACCGTGAAGCTTACGGCATGTATGCCTGCAACGGCATCCTCTTTAACCACGAGTCTCCGCGACGCGGCGAGACCTTCGTGACCCGCAAGATCACCCGGGGGCTGGCCAATATCGCACAAGGGTTGGAGCCCTGTCTCTACATGGGCAATATCGACAGCTTGCGCGACTGGGGGCATGCGAAGGACTATGTCCGCATGCAGTGGATGATGCTCCAGCAGGACGAACCCGAAGACTTCGTGATTGCAACTGGCGTACAATACTCCGTGCGCGAGTTTATTACGTGGACCGGCAGAGAGCTGGGTTTAACGTTGGAGTTCAGCGGTGAAGGTGCCGATGAGATCGCAACGGTCACCGCGATTGAAGGTTCTAAGGCAGCGGGCTTGAAAGTTGGCGATGTGGTGATGCGGATTGACCCGCGTTATTTCCGCCCGGCAGAGGTAGAAACGCTGCTTGGAAACCCGGCAAAAGCTAAGAAGGTGTTGGGTTGGGAGCCGGAAATTACTGCACAGGAGATGTGTGCCGAGATGGTGGAGGCAGATCTTCGTACTGCGCGCCGTCATGCGCTGTTGAAAGAGCATGGCTATGAATTGCCGATGAGCGTGGAGCAAGGCTAACATGCAAAAAATCTACATTGCAGGCCACCGCGGCATGGTCGGCGGCGCCATTCTGCGGCAGCTTGGGACGCGGCAGGCTGCCGCAGAAGAGATCACCTTGATCACCCGTACCCATGCCGAGTTGGATCTGACGGATCAAGCCGCGGTTCGCGACTTTATGCAGTCTGAGAAGCCCGACGTGGTGATCCTGGCCGCGGCCAAGGTCGGGGGCATTCACGCCAACAACTCCTACCCGGCAGATTTCATCTACGAAAACTTGATGATCGAATGCAATGTCATCCATCAGGCCTTTGCTGCTGGCGTCACTAGACTGTTGCAATTGGGCTCCTCCTGCATCTACCCACGTGCAGTGGCACAACCGATGAAGGAAGATGCGCTGCTGACCGGCGTGTTGGAACCGACCAATGAACCCTATGCCGTGGCCAAGATCGCCGGGATCAAGCTCTGTGAAAGCTACAACCGTCAACATGGGACGGACTACCGCTCGGTCATGCCAACGAACCTTTACGGGCCCGGCGACAATTTTCACCCCGAGAACTCCCATGTGCTGCCCGCCCTAATTCGGCGTTTTCATGAGGCGGCACAGGCAGGAGACGATGAGGTGCAAATCTGGGGGTCGGGCAAGCCGCGGCGCGAGTTTCTGCATGTAGATGATATGGCCGAGGCGTCGCTCTTCGTGCTCGATCTCGACCGCGAGACCTATGACGCGAACACCCAGCCCATGCTCAGCCATATCAACGTCGGCACCGGGACGGATGTCTCGATCATGGAACTGGCGCAGATGGTCGCTCGGGTCACCGGCTTTCAGGGGCGTATTACCAATGACCCCAGCAAGCCCGACGGCACCCTGCGCAAATTGATGGATGTGAGCCGTTTGGCCGATATGGGATGGCGCGCCTCAGTTGACCTCGAAAAGGGGCTGCAGGAAACCTATGACTGGTTTATCGACAACCAGAATTCCATTCGGCACTGACTTTTCCCAACAGGATATTTGCGATGACCCATATTGTTCACCCGATCCTCTTGGCTGGCGGTTCCGGCACCCGGCTTTGGCCTTTGTCCCGCAAGAGCTACCCTAAGCAATTTGCGAAGCTGATGAGCGAGGAAAGCTTGTTTCAGGCATCGGCACAACGGTTGTCCGGTGACGGTTTTGCTGCGCCTATGATCCTGACGGGTTCCGATTTTCGTTTTATTGTGACCGAGCAATTGGCGGCGGTCAAGATTGCGCCTGCGGGCATTCTTATTGAACCGAAAGGGCGCAACACCGCCCCGGCGATCCTTGCTGCAGCTTTGAGCCTCGCTGCCCGCGCGCCTGAAGCGCTTATGCTTGTGGCACCGTCCGATCATGTGATCCCTGATCCGGACGCTTTCCGGGCCGCCGTGCAGGCCGCGACAACAGCGGCGCAGGACGGCCAGCTTGTGACATTCGGCATCCGCCCCGACCGGACCGAGACCGGCTATGGCTGGTTGGAGATGAGCCAGGCACCCGCCGCCGACTTTGCACCCATTCCACAGCCGCTAAAACGTTTTGTGGAAAAACCCGACCGTGCGACTGCTGAGACAATGCTAAACGGCGGCCAGCACCTGTGGAACGCCGGGATCTTCCTGTTCTCGGTCAAAACGATCATCGCAGCCTTTGAGGCCCATGCGCCTGAGATGTTGGCGCAGGTCCGGATGGCGGTAGAGCAGGCGGAACAGGACCTCGGTTTTACCCGGCTTGCGCCTCAGCCTTGGGGTCAGATCGAAGACATCTCTATTGACTATGCGGTCATGGAAAAGGCCGACAACCTCACCGTGGTGCCCTATGGCGGGGCGTGGTCGGACCTTGGTGGATGGGATGCGGTCTGGCGCGAAACCGGCCCGGATGACGCTGGCGTCGTCGTATCAGAATCCGCCACAGCTATTGATTGCGAGAACACCCTACTGCGCGCCGAGGAGCCCCAACAACAGTTGGTAGGTATCGGTCTGAGTGACATCATTGCGGTGGCCATGCCTGATGCGGTTCTGGTGGCCCATAAAGATCGCGCGCAAGATGTGAAAAAGGCCGTCGCGGCCCTCAAGGCCAAGGGCGCTGTCCAGGCTGAAACCCTGCCGCGCGATTATCGACCCTGGGGTTGGTTCGAAAGGCTCGTAGTCGGCTCGCGCTTCCAAGTGAAGCGGATCGTGGTCCACCCGGGTGCGGCACTTAGTCTGCAAAGCCATCACCACCGATCCGAACATTGGATCGTGGTCGAGGGAACATCTCGGGTAACCGTCGGTGACGAAGTAAAGCTCGTGACAGAAAACCAGTCGGTCTATATCCCCCTCGGCGCCACGCACCGGATGGAGAACCCGGGTAAGGTGCCGATGGTGCTCATTGAAGTGCAGACTGGCAGCTATCTGGGCGAAGATGACATTATTCGCTACGAAGACGTCTACGCACGAGGGCAGGGCGCTAAAGGGTAAACATCTCAATACCCCTTTCGGAATAACGTCCAGAGATAAACTAAAGTGAGCCGAGGTATCTCCGGCTTCGGGTAGGTAATACACATGTCAGATACTAAGATCGCTGTTGCAGGCATCGGATATGTAGGGCTGTCCAATGCGGTCTTACTGGCTCAAAATAATCAGGTCACGGCGGTTGATTTAGACCCTGAACGGGTCGCGCACGTAAATGCAGGAGAATCCCCCATCGTAGATGCCGAGCTCGAAGGTTACCTGCGCGATAGAACGCTTCGGCTGACTGCGACCACCGATGCTGCGCAGGCCTATGCGGGGGCGGATTTCGTAGTGGTGGCCACGCCGACCAATTACGATCCTGTCGAGAATTACTTCGATACCTCCAGCGTTGAGGCGGTGATCCGCGCCGTGGTGGCGGTCAACGACTACGCCACCATCGTGATCAAATCCACTGTCCCGGTTGGCTATACCGCACGGATCTCGGCTCAGATCGGCGGAGACCGGGTCATCTTCAGCCCGGAATTCCTACGCGAAGGCAGGGCGCTGCACGATAACCTGTATCCTTCGCGGATCATCGTCGGGGAACGCTCCGCGCGGGCCGAGACCTTTGCCAAGCTCTTGGCCGAAGGTGCGCTGCGCGAAGACATACCGCTTCTCTACACGAATGCCTCTGAGGCCGAGGCGATCAAGCTCTTCGCCAATACATACCTTGCCATGCGCGTGGCTTATTTCAACGAACTCGACAGCTATGCAATGAGCCACGGCATGGACAGCCGCCAGATCATCGACGGGGTCAGCCTCGATCCGCGGATTGGCGCGCATTACAACAACCCCTCCTTCGGCTACGGCGGCTATTGCCTGCCGAAAGACAGCAAGCAGCTCTTAGCGAATTACTCCGAAGTGCCGCAGAACATGATCCGCGCCATCGTCGACGCTAACCGCACCCGCAAGGATTTCATCGCCGAACAGATCCTTGCTTTGAGCCCGCGCCGCGTGGGGGTCTATAGGTTGGTCATGAAAGCGGGTTCTGACAATTTCAGGCAGAGCTCGATTCAAGGCGTGATGAAGCGTATCAAGGCTAAAGGGGTTGAAATTGTGGTTTACGAGCCTGAGATGGAGGAAAGGGAATTCTTCGGCTCAGAGGTCACCCATGACCTTGCAACTTTCAAGAATGATTGTGACGTCATATTGGCGAACCGGCGGACGAACGATCTTGATGACGTCCCGAACAAGGTCTTTACCCGTGATCTTTTTGGCTCTGATTGATCGAACTCAGCGACCTTGTGGGAGTGGATCAATCGGAATTATCAAAAGCGGCTGCGCCATGGCAGCACTTGAGCATCAGTGATAAACATGGTGATCTGGTCGGCGCGTAGTTTGCTGTGCTAGAGACTATAGCCAGACGTTACACTCCGCGTTCTCTAAATACCGAGTGAGGACGTGAATTGACTTCCAACCTCCTGCACGCATGATCGCAGCGGTATCGTGACCTGCTTTTAACAAATCTTGCGCTGCGCCAACGCGCATCGAATGCCCGCTAAAATCGTTCGCTTCGCATGGATCCAGGCCAGCACCCTTAGCGGCTGACTTAATAAGATGCTTTACGGACGTATCGCTTAAGTGGCGATCCACTACATGACCGTGGTAGATCGGGTTGAACAAAGGCTGAAAATCTTGGCTTCGCCAAACAAGCCAATCGGTTATAAGCTGCCCCGTTCGTTTTGACGTGAACGCGATTCGGCCATAGCCCTCAGGGTCTGCTTTGCTGCGTCGGATCAGAACACGCAGCGTTCCATCACCAAGGAACTCAACGTCGTTGACAGTAAGGGCAACCAACTCGGACCGCCGAGCAAGAAGGTCATAGCCCAGTGAAAGCATGGCTTTGTTTCTTAAGCCCCAAGGGGTGTCCGGTTGAACAGCAAGGAACTGACCAAGATAATCCTTCGTCATTCCCTTCGCCTGCCGCGGCCGCGACGTTTTGCTGCGGCGGATGCGGCGAAAGGTAAGGTTGATGTCCTCGTCATGCGTTGGATCGGGCAGACACAACAGCTGGTGAACCTTTCGAATGGCGTATATGCGCCGACGGACTGTCGAGGGAGTAAACTCTGGCCCCTGATCTACTAGAAATGCGCAGACTGTATCCACGCTGCCGGGAAAGGGCGTCCGTTCGGTTTGTGCGCACCAGCGGGTGTATGTCTCGATATCTGCGTAATAGGCGCGCATGGTCGAGGGCGCATACGCACCTTCAAGGCGCTTGAATTCTTGCCGCCAGTTGTGTTGGATTCGATCTAACATGCGAAAAAAGTATCATATTGCGTAAAATGCGCAAGATATATCTTGAGGTGAAAGTGATTATTGCTTCCCAGATACGAAGCGCGAGGGGCGCGCTCGGTTGGTCAGCCTCTCAACTCGGAGAGAACGCTGGTCTGTCATTAAGAACGATTCAGACTGCAGAGACTGAGGGCGGTGAGCTAAAAATAAGAAAGAGCTCATTGCTAGCTGTGAAGTCGGTACTCGAAGCTGCTGGTATTGAATTCATCGGTACGCCCGACAACGGCCCTGGCATTCGCATTTACCCCCCGAAACGATAGGCTATGTCTACGCTTCGCGCGATTGCCTTAAGCAGAAAGCGCCGTCGAGCGATTGCGATATGGCTTACAGTTGGCCTGGCGCTTTGTATCGGCGCGCTAACTCTCATTCCCCTAAGCGCCCCCTCCGCTGTTCCAGGAACTGATAAGGCCCATCATGTTCTGGCCTTTGCGATCTTGACCATGCCGTGTGCGGCTCTTTATCCAAAAGGGCTTTTTCGGGTTGTGTTTGCCGCTGCAGTTTATGGGGGCTTGATAGAAGTCATTCAGCCCTACGTCGGGCGTCATGGCGAGACGGCGGACGTACTCGCAGATTTGCTAGGCGTTGGCATTGGGGCGGCGTTTGGCCTTCTCCTGCACTTGATTTTTAAATGTCGCATTGCACGAAGGGCGGCGAGTTCTTCAAATAGTTTCTTCTCGCCGTTACGTTAGTCCCGGCTTCGAGGAGCTAAACGGCGCGAACAGGCTACGGTATGGGCTGAGCGGCGACCGAATCTTCTGCCGCTTTACTGCTGCCGAAATGCGACACCGCTAAAATTTCTCGATAAGTTCTTTGCCGCTCCGTAACAACTCGCGCACATGTTTTCTGAGCGCCGATGCTTCCTTGGTATAAAGACCATGTTTCAGCGCGTTCTGATTGCCTTTCGGGGCGCCGGAGCCTGCTGCGCCGCCGTGCATGCGGCAACGGGCCTTACCGGAGAGGGCAGGGGCCTGACACGGTGTTCCCTTGCGGGTCTTGGCACCGCAGCGCGGGCTTGTTCGCATGGGTCCGGTATTCCGTTGGTGTGTCATCGCCGCCTAATCTCGCCGCTTACTTTTGGTCGGCTTCCGCTGCCGCTTAGCGGTGGAAGTTGAGACATTCTGCACATCTCTAATTGCGTCGGATTTACTTAAAGCTTGTCCATTGCGCTTTCCCATCTCCACATTGCCGACGACAGCTTGGCCACCTGCATGAACATTGACATGCTCAACGGTGACCTTCTGCTGCCCCTTGCCGCGATGTTTGTTTAATGCAGCTACCTGCTGAGTGTAGAGCGCCATGAGTTTCTGCGCATGCTTGAGGTTCATGTCCCGGCCCGCGAAAGTCTGTCCCGGAACTGCCGCCATGCGAAGGCATTCAAGCGCGGCGTGATGCGTACCAACCATCTGCGCTGCAAGCATGCCTTCCAGCCCGTCTGTAGGGGCTAGGCCTTCATAGAGATCAAGGGCTCTAGCGAGCCGGGCGTTTTGTGCTGCTTTTGACAGGCCATCTGGCAGGCGGACCAGTTGGGCTATCTCGTTCATTTTCTGGGTTTCAAGATCAACCTCGTTTACGTCCAAATACGCGCGTACCGGCAATATCTCGTGGGAAGGCAGGGCCGCAGGGTCGGTTTTAGAGGAATTCTTTGCCATCTCGCCTTCACCAGGTTGTCGCGTTATGGATGAGCCTAGCACATCTGAGGCTTGGAATTGATGTCTAAAAGTACAGATATTCTACTGTGCATGGGGTTGAATTAAATTTTTCGGGTGTCCCTCCCCCCACCCAGTAACCTTCGATAACGTGCAACATCAGGAGCGTGCAGGCCGATCTCTGCCTAACGAAATTCAGGGATAGGGCGCGGAAAACGCCCCTTTTGCAACCCGCCGGGGCATTCGCGCCAATATGGAGGTGATCCCAGTCCCATTGCACTACACACCATTTATGTGTATATTCCATGTGACGCAGGAGGGCAGTATGCAGACCACAGCTGAAAAGCAGCGCACAAACATTACCCTGACGGCAGAAAATCTCGCTGCCGCCCGGGAGTTAGGCTTGAACGTCTCCGCGATCAGCGATGCTGCGGTCGGAGACGCGGTGCGTGCGGCACGGGCCGCGGCTTGGGCGTCAGACAATGCGGCGGCGATCTCAGAGCGGCGCGCTTGGATTGAGACCAATGGGATGCCGCTGGCGGATTTGCAGGTGTTCCGGCTCGACTGATGGCGCAGTTCCAAGTCTACCGACTATCTGGCGGGCGGCTTGTGCTCGACCTTCAGACGGATCTCATCGACACCGGCTCCCGCGTGGTCGCACCTTTGATCTCGATTGCAGGCGGGCCAGGGGTTATAGGACGCCTCGAGCCAGTGTTTGAGATTAGCGGCGATGCCTATGCCCTGCACACTGCCGAGATGGCGGCGATCCCCTCTGCGTTGCTCAAAGGTCCTCCCATCGAGGACCTTTCCGCTTCAGACTATGAAATCCGCGGTGCGCTCGACATGGTGTTTTCGGGGTTCTGAGCAGGTTATTTTGACAAGCCCTTTTCACAGCACGCTATCGGATCCGGTTAGGCTAAGAACCCAGCAATCCGCTCCGCAATCTCGCCCCGATCATAATCCAGCGTCGCCACGTGATAAGACCGCTCTAGCCAGTTTAATTGTATCTCGTTTGACCCCACTGAGGTCGCGATACGCAGCGCGTTTTGTGGGTCGACCACATTGTCGCATCGCGACTGCATAATCTGGATCGGCTGCCGTATCAGCGGCAGCAGGGCGCCGGTCGCATTCGTCAGCAGGAACCGCTCTTTAAGTGTATCGCGTGGGATCCGATCATAGCAGATTTCGGTCATCCCCGGTTCGGCGATGTCGGAGCCGATGCCGTCAATGAACGCCGGCCCGTCTGCCTCGTAAAGCGGCGCCACAACCTCGGGGCGGTAGAGGCCTGTTGAGCCGTTAATGCTGACCACGCCCTGTATCTTATCGGGCATTCTGGCTGCGAGATTGAGCGATAGCGTCGCGCCCAAGGAAAGCCCGCCGACGATCACCCGCGAGCAGCGTGTCGAGAGTGTCACGAGAGCGGTCTCAGCAGAGGCGACCCAATCCGCTTGACCGGTTTTTTTCAGGGCGGCGGGGGTTTCGCCATGTCCCGCAAGCCGTGGGCAATATACCGTCGCGCCGCTGATCTCATGTACTTTTTCTGCGACTTCGCGCACGCTCTGCGGCGTGCTGGTGAAGCCGTGGAAAAAGAGAAATCCGGTGTCGCTGCCTTCGAGAAAAAAAGGCTGTGCTTCAGGAAGGTCGAAGGGGGCGATCGGGATCTGTTTCATAGGCGCATATGATCGCGCTATCCCCGCGTTACGCAAATAGACTTGTGGTATCGTCCGATAACCGAACGCGATCAACCAAGCGGTGGGAAGTGGTTGCGGAACTGACGCAACAGCCCGGTATCTGCTTTTATGCTCCATGCCATCGAGATCGTCGCCTCTGCATCTAGCCCTGCTATCGGCACCAGTTCTAACGCTGCGGGCAGGCTCTCGGCCATGGTCATGGGGAAAAGCGTCACCCCGCGGCG
Organism: Sulfitobacter sp. 1A15106; assembly: GCF_043556995.1. Classification (NCBI taxonomy): domain Bacteria; kingdom Pseudomonadati; phylum Pseudomonadota; class Alphaproteobacteria; order Rhodobacterales; family Roseobacteraceae; genus Sulfitobacter; species Sulfitobacter sp. 1A15106. Next base: position 50,757 of record NZ_JBIFFM010000010.1, read on the forward strand.
TTCGGCCACGCGCTGCAAAATCACCTGCACGTCCCAAGCCTCATCCACCACCACGGGGGAAAGGCCCGCGCGATCGCAAGCGCTGTCCAGCAGCGCGCGCCATGAGCGCCAGTTTTCCCGCAGCCCCATGACGAAGGGCATCTCAGCCAGATCATCCACTTGCGTGGGGGCTTCGCCTGCGGGGGCGACCACACCGATGCGCGAACTCCAAACGGGCATCTGGTCGATCCCCGGTGCGCCAACGGTGGAATGAGACAGCAAAAAGCCAAGGTCGATAGCGCCGGATTTCAGATTTTTCAGCATGTTATCCGTGGACATGACATGCATCTCGACCTGCACGCCGGGGACGCTGCGGTGGAAGGCATCCAGCGCTTCCGAGATTTGCCTTGAGGTGGCGAGGGCGGAATAGCCCACGATGATATGCCCACGGGCCCCGGCAGCATTCTGGCGTGAAGCGCGGATTGTCCGCTCGAACTGCGCGACCGCCTGGCGCGCATCGTCGAGGAAAACGACGCCCTCTGGCGTGGGGATCACGCGCGGCCCGCTGCGATCGAATATCCGAAACCCCAAATCCACCTCAGTGTCTTTCACGGCTTTCGAAATGGCCGGCTGCGCGATATTGAGCATCTCGGCTGCGGCGCGGAAGCCTTGGGCATCGGCCACGGCCAAAGCGTATCGCAGATGTCGAAGGTCGAGCCTTGTGGGTTTCCTGCCGTCATTCATTGATGCTTCCGTGTTGATCGCGTTTCGTTATCACTCGATCAACCATCGCTATTTGTCAACTGACCCTTCAGCGGTGAGGTTGAATAGGAATTACGGGCCCGGTTCCCGTCTTGGTATGGGGAGGAGGCCCGATGCTGACGCTGTTCAACAGATTATGCTCTTGGCTGATGTTTATCGGCGGCTTTGGCGTCATCGCGATGATGCTGAACATCGTGGCGGATGTCGTCGCTAAACTTGTGTGGAACGCGCCGATCCAAGGCACGGTCGAGATATCGTCCTACTACTATATGGTCGCGCTGGTCATGCTGCCGATGGCCTTTGTCGAGATGCAGGACCAGCAAATTTCCGTCGATCTGTTGTTCAATCACTTCCCCGCATGGCTTCAGAAACTCGCGCTGCTTTTTAGCTGCCTCGCCGCCGCCGCTATTTTGGCGGTAATGACATGGCGCACCGGGCTGGACGCCATGCGCGCCCTGCGTGTTGGCGAAGTCGTGATGGGCGGGCGTGAAGTCATCGTCTGGCCTTCGCGTATGGTTCTGCCGCTTGGCTTCGGCCTTGCCAGTCTCGCCGCGTTGCTGCGGGGTCTGCTGGTGCTGCGCGGGCAGCCTGTCACCCAGTCCGACCTTGATGGGGGCATGTCATGAGCAATCTCGTTATCGGCTGGATCGGTGTGGGCACGCTGTTCGGCCTGCTGGCCTTTCGGATGTCCATCGGGACGGCCCTTATGGCGGTGTCCTTTGTCGGCATAACCGTGATGTTCAATCTACAAGCCGCTTTTGGCATCGTCAGCGCGATGCCCTTCAACTTGATCGGAGACTGGTCGCTGACTGCAATCCCGATGTTTCTCTTCATGGGGTTCATCGCCGCAAATACCGGACTTACCGCAGGCGCGTTTGACCTTTTGCGCGTGTTGCTGGCGCGGGTGCCCGGCGGCCTGGCGTCGGCCAGTGTCGGCGCTTGCGGGCTTTTCGCGGCTGCTTCCGGCTCTTCCATCGCGACCACCGCCGCGATGTCAAAGATCGCCGTGCCGGAGATGCTAAAGGCGAAGTATCACCCCTCGCTGGCCACCGGTGTCGTCGCAGCCTCGGGCACGCTTGGCTCTCTCATCCCGCCGTCGATCCTCATGGTGCTCTACGGCATTTTCACCGAGCAATCGATCGGCCAGCTCTTCATCGCAGGCGTCATTCCCGGTGTGCTCTCTGCCTTCGTATATATGGCGATGATCACCGTTCGCGCCACCGTCACACCGCAGCTTGCCCCGCCCGTGGTCGAACGGATCGACCGGGCGCAAGTGCTGAGCCTGCTATGGTCCGTTTGGCCATTTCCTGTGCTGGTGCTCGGCGTCTTAGGTGGCATCTTCGGCGGCTTCTTCACCCCGACTGAGGCCGGCGCCGTGGGTGCGTTCCTTGCCGCGACGGTTGCATTGCTGCGTCGCTCGCTAACCCGCAAAGCGCTGGCCGAGGCGATCCGCCAGACGACGCTGGCGACCTCCTCGATCTTCTTTCTCTCCATCGGCGCAGTGATGTTCACCCGCTTCATGGGGCTGTCGGGCGTACCGCGCGCTCTGACGGATATGATGCTGTCGGTGTCGGACAATCAGATCGTGATTATCCTGATGATTGCTGCGCTTTTCGTCATCTTGGGCATGGTGATCGACTCCATCGGTCTTATCCTGCTGACACTACCAATCCTGCTACCGGTGCTCGAGGCCGCAGACATCAACCTCATTTGGTTCGGCATCATTTGCATCAAGCTTTTGGAGATCGGGTTGGTCACACCGCCGGTCGGCCTGAATCTTTATGTCTTGCACAGCGCGCTCTCGGGCGAGGTTAAGTTGCGCGACATCATCTCGGGCACGACATGGTTCATCGCCATGGACATCGTGACGCTTTTTATCCTGATCGCCTTTCCCGCGATCAGCCTGTTCCTGCCCTCACTCATGGCGCAGTAACGCTATTTTAACCGGAGGAGACGACAATATGAAACTCAACACATCCATACTGGCCCTCGCGGTCTGTGGCCTCGGCACTGCGGCCGCAGCCCAGAACGCGAACCACTTCTTTGCGGAACGCCATTCGATGGTGCGCGGCCCTTACGTGGAATTTGCCGAACGTGTGGCGGAAGAAACCAATGGCGAGGTGAATTTCACCGTCTTCGCTGGTGGCTCGCTGCTGCCGCCCGCGGCTTCACTGCAAGGCGTGCGCGATGGTGTGGCACAAGTGACCTATCACGCGGGCACCTACACCCCGTCCGAACTGCCTGTCGCGAATCTGATCGGCAACTTCGCCTTCTACAACACCGACCCGATGGTCATGGCTTTCGCCTCGACCGAGTTTGGCCTTACCAACGAAGCCGCCTTGGCCGAATGGAAAGAGAATGGCGTGGTCTTCGGTGGCGGCTACTCGACCTCTGAATACTATATGATGTGCAACACGCCTGTCGCCACCTATGAGGACATTCAAGGCAAACGCCTGCGCATGGCCGGGGGCGCCTGGTCGCGTTTTGCCGAACATGTGGGTGCCGTGCCCGTGTCGATCCCCTCAAGCGAGATGTACACCGGCCTCGATACAGGCTCGCTCGATTGCGCCGTGGCTGCCGCTGACGCGCTCGATTCCTTTTCGCTTTCCGATGTAGTCACGCATCTGAACATGCTGGCCGTCGGCAACTATTATGCCGGTTTCGAGTGGGGCTATAACCCGACGTTCTGGCAGGGGCTGTCGCAAGAGTCGCGCGACGTTTTGTTTGACCAAATGGCCTATTATTTGGCGCAGCACCGGGTTGAGTTCGACAAGGACGTCGACAAAGCGGTCTCTGCTGCGAAAGAGGGCGGCATGGAAGTCTTCGAGCCCGACCAGGCCCTTAAAGACGCGTTGGCGGAATTCGTCAAAGCGGACGAAGCCGTACTGATCGAAAACGCCAAAAGCCGCGGGATCGAGAACCCCGAGGCGCTGCTGGAAGACTATAAGCGCATCGTAGACCGCTGGGCCGAACTGCTGGCCGATGTGGATCACACCGACACCGATGCGCTGGCAGCCCTGGCAAGAGGCGAGATCTATGACAAGCTAGACCGTGCAAACTACGGCATGAACTAAGCTCTAGAGCGTAGAAGGGTAGGGGCGCTGCAACGGTGCCCCTTATCCCGCCCGCATCGGCAACCAACGCCCGCGCGGCGCTTCGGCAACCAGCGCCCGGTCCCTGACCAATAGCTCACCGCGAGAGAGCACATGGCGCGGCATACCTTTGACGGTAGTGCCTTCAAAGGGATTGTACCCGGTGTTGTCATGGAGATCATCGGCGCCGTAGGTGTAAGACGCCTCAGGATCCCAAATCGCCAGATCTGCATCGAAGCCTTCGGCAATCGCGCCTTTGCCATCCAGACCAAAGGCCCGCGCGGGCGCGGTGGCGGTCACCTTGGCGAATGCTTCGACACCCATGCGGCCCTCGCTCACCATCGCGTTGAACATCAGCGGCAAACGCGTCTCCAGACCCGGCATCCCATTGGCGATTTGATTGAACGGCGCGTTTTCCCCATGGGCGAACTTACCGCTGGCGTCCATCCGGTAGGGCGCATGGTCTGAGGTGATCAGCTCAATCGTGCCATCGGCTATTGCCTCCCAAAGAGCGGCCTGATCATCGGTCCCGCGTTGCGGAGGGGAGCACATAAAGCGGGCCGGATTCTCGCTATCCAGAATATCCTCAGTCATGAAAAGGTAGTGCGGACAGGTCTCGGCCTGCACCTTTACCCCACGCGCGCGGGCCTGCCGGACGATCTCGGCCCCTTCGCGGGTCGAGACGTGAAAAATCATCACCCGCGCCCCGGTGAATTCGGCAAAACGGCACATCCGGTCGATCGCCTCAATCTCTGCCTCGCGTGGGTGAGAGGCGGCGTGGTATTTCGGGGCGGTCTTGCCCTCGGCCAGCAGCTTTTCGGTCATATGACCGATCAGCCCGTCATTCTCGGCGTGAAAACAGACGAGCGCGCCCGCATCCCGCGCCAGCGCAAGGATATCAAGAATGGATTTGTCATCCTGACGAACCTTGGCGTAGGTGGTGAAAATCTTAATCGAACGGTGCCCTTCGGCGATCAGGGCCGGGATATCTTCGGCCAGATTGCCATTGCCCGTGTCCGCAACAATCATGTGAAAGGCGTGGTCGATCACCGCGCCCCTCTTGGCAAGCGCGGCATAGTCCCCCACGACCTTCCGCATCTTTTGGTCCGCGTGCTGCGCGGCGAATGAAACGGTGGTCGTGGTCCCGCCCATCGCGGCAGAGCGTGTGGCGGTGCGGAACGTATCGGCATTCATCAACCCGGCACCGGACATCTGTTCGATATGGCAATGCGTATCCACACCACCGGGCAATACCAAGAGGCCGCGAGCGTCGATTTCTGTCGGGGCAGAGTATGTGATGGTATTGCTCAGTTCACTGATTTTACAATTCGCGATGGCGATGTCCTGAACCGCGACGCCTAAGGGTGTTACAACGGTCCCGCCACGAATGACGGTGTCAATCTGTTTGCTTTGCATGGCAACCTCGACGATATGCAGTATCTGGGGTGGTGAAAATAATCATACTATGTGTATACCATATGGTATACCGATAAAAGGTATATCGGGGCGGAGGCGGGCTCTTAGCCCCGAGAGGAGGCAACATGACCGAAAAAACTGAAACACTCGGGGATGCCACCTTCAAGCGGCTGAAGGCGATGATCCTGGACGGCACGCTTGAACCGGGCACGCGGCTAAGCGAAAAGAAGTTCGCCGACCATTTGGGCGTATCGCGCACACCAGTGCGAGAGGCAATCGGTCAACTGGTCAGCGAAGGACTTGCCAAACGCAGCGCAGGTAGCGCGCCGGTGGTTTCGAGCGTGTCCTTGAATGAGATCATGGAGATCCTCCACGTCCGTAGCCTGCTGGAATGTGAAGCGGCACGCAAAGCCGCGTCCTCGGGCAAGTCCACCACCGAGCTGATCGATATTCGCAATAAAATTCAAGGTTTTATAGATGGCCCGCGCCCCACAGCGGCAGAGCATTCGGCTCTGGATATGCGGCTGCATTTCATCCTTGCCGAGATGGCGGGATCGAATCTTTTGCTGGAGCTGATCGAAAGCCTTAAGGTCAAAACCGGCATGTATGATCAAGGTTCGATCCCTGATCGTCTGGTGCCGGGGTGCGAGGAGCATATCGCTTTGATCGATGCGGTCATCGCCAAGGAGCCCGACGCCGCCAGCGCTGCGATGAAGCTACATCTCAGCAATGTTCGAGAATCGATCATTTCGCACATTTATCATCCATTCTGATCCCCCGCAGGGCAGCACCGGCGGAAAGGTGGTTGACTCAGCATTCCGAGTGTATACCGTATGGATACCAATCAGGAACGCAGTGGGGATTCCATGCAGGCGCAACGACCCGAGGGCGGTATCGTTCTCGCGATCACCTTTCAGTATTACCGCGATTTGCCGACAGCGATGCGCTTCTATGAGGACGTGCTGGGACTGACGCTCGCCATTGATCAGGGGTGGTCCAAGATCTACCGGATCGACGGCCAAGCCCATGTCGGTCTCGTGGATGAGGCACGCGGCATGCAGAAATGGCAGGAGAAGAAGACCGTTCAGCTTTGCCTGCGCGTGCCGGATGTCGACGCTTGGTATGCTTGGGCCGAGGCCAACAAGGTCGCCGGGCGGACCAAGATGTTTGACAGTGATGAGCTGGGCATCCGCGCCTTCGCTATGAACGATCCCGAGGGCTATCAGATCGAGGTGCAGACTGCCCGCCCGGGCCACTGACACCGATCAACCGTCGCCATAATGAATGAGGGCCCGCCAAGTGGCCCCGTCACCCATCCAACAGTGGAGAAGCTACCCATGAAATACCTCAGTGAAACCGCGCTGCGTGGCAGTGCCCTCGGTCTGGCCCTAATGGCCACGACGGCGGGCGCGGCATTGGCTGAAAAATCGGTCACCATTGGCCTTACCGCGGACCCAAGCCACCTCTACCCGCTGGCGGGTGAGGAGTTGTCGTCTAACATCATGTACTACCACCTCTACGATCCGCTGGTGAAGCGCAGCGCTGATCTGTCCTTCTGCCCCGGCCTTGCGGAAAGCTGGGAAAATGTCGACGACACCACATGGCGCTTCAAGCTGCGCGAAGGTGTGAAGTTCCACAATGGCAACGAATTCACCGCTGAGGACGTCGTTTACACAGTCGAAAAAACGCGCGAGTCGATTCGGCCGGATCTCGTGGCTAACATCGCCTCAATCACCGCAGTCGATGACCACACAGTCGAGATCAAGACGCCCAAACCCTATGCGGTGCTGCCCAATGATCTGGCTGAATTGCTGATCCTCGACAGTGAATACACCGAAGCTACTGGCGACGAGAAGATGGACCTAGAGCCGATGGGCACCGGTCCTTACAAGCTGGAGAGCTGGATCAAGGAAGAGAAACTGACCCTTTCGGCCAATGACGACTATTGGGCCGGCGAGCCTAAGATCGACACGGTCACCTTCCGTCCGATCACCAATCCCGCGACCCGCACCGCAGCGTTGCTAACCGGTGAAGTGGACGTGATTCAAGACCTCGCGGTGCGTGATGTGGACCGGGTCAAACGCGAAGAGGGTTTTGAGGTCGTCACCCGGCCGAGCCTTCTGAACGTCGTGCTGGCCATGGACACCCGCGAAAAATCCCCGACCATTGAAGGCGACAACCCGATGACCGACCAGCGGGTGCGTGAAGCGATCGCGCGGGCCATCGACACCGATGCGATTAACAAGATCGTCATGAACGGTCTGGCCACCCCGAGTGACCAATTCGTTCCGGAAAGCCACATCGGCTATGCCGACGGCATGAGCTTCCGCGAGATGTACCCGGTGGACATCGAAAAGGCGAAAGAGCTGATGGCCGAGGCGGGCTATGCCGACGGCTTCACAATGACGCTGGACGCCACCAACAACCGCTACGTCAACGACGCGCAGATCGCGCAGGCGCTGGCCTCGATGCTGGCCAAGATCAACATCGACCTGCAACTGAACATCATGCCGAAATCGAACTTCTGGGGCTACATCCGCGTGCCGACGGAGCAGTCCAGCTTTATCATGTCGGGCTGGGACGTGCCGGCGGGCGATGCCGGCTCTATGTATGGCGCCCTGTTCTACACCCGCGACAAGAAGGAAGGCTACGGTCAGGTCAACCGCGGCTCCTATTCTAATCCGGAGCTCGACGCGCTGGTCGACAAGGCAGACGCCACCCCCAGCATCGAGGAGCGTGACCAGTATCTGCAGGAAGCCTCAAAGCTGCTCCTTAAGGACATCCCGATGATCCCCGTGCATTACGAGCAGGACATCTACGCCAAGCGTGACGGCGTGATGCTGGAGCCGCGCGTGGACAAGTTTATCTGGGCCTATGACATGGACGTGGCGGAGTAAGCCGCAGCCTCCGACCCCGGCGGTCTGCGCTGCCGGGGTCTTTCTTCTCCTTGCCGAAAGACTGTAGCCGCCGATGTTCGGATATCTGCTCAAACGTCTGATCCAGATGACGCTTGTCCTCTGGATCGTCTCCGTAATCGTCTTTTTGATGATGAGTTTCACCGGCGATCCGGTGTTCATGGTCGTGCCGATCGACGCGACCGATGCCGAGATCGCGCAGGCGCGGCGCATCCTCGGGCTCGACCAGTCGCTGCTGGTGCAATACGGTCGCTTCATCTCGAGCCTCGTGCAGGGCGATTTCGGCAATTCTTATGTCTTCCGCCAGCCCGCGATGACGTTGATTTTGGAGCGTCTCCCCGCCACCGTCGAGATGGTGCTGGTCGCCATGGCGCTGGCGCTTGCGGTGGCCATCCCGCTTGGCGTCTATGCTGGGGCCAACCCGAACTCCCGTATCAGCCGCACGATCATGGCGGGCTCGCTCCTAGGCATCTCGCTGCCCGGTTTCTGGGTTGGCATGGTGCTGATCTTCCTCTTTGCTGTGCATTGGGGGATCTTCCCCTCCTCGGGCCGAGGTGACACCGCCGAGCTTTTCGGGCTGCGCATCAGCCTGTTGACCGCCGACGGCTGGCACCACATCATTCTTCCGGCGGTGACGCTTTCGCTCGCCACCATGGCGATCCTTTTGCGCATGACCCGCGCGGGGATGATGGAAGTGGGGCGGCAGGACTTCATGAAGTTCGCCCGCGCCAAGGGCGCGCCGCGCCGCGATGTGCTCTACAAACACGGGCTGAAGAACGCGCTCATTCCAGTCATCACCATCTTCGGCCTGCAACTGGGCGATCTCATTGCATTTGCCACGATCACCGAGACGATCTTTTCCTGGCCCGGCATGGGCAAGCTCTTGATCGACAGCATCTACCGCGCCGACCGCCCAGTGATCGTCGTCTACCTGATGCTGGTGGCGTTGATCTTCGTGGTGATCAACTTCCTTGTCGACATCGTCTACACGCTGATCGACCCGCGCATCACGTTGAAATGAGGGCGGTAACATGACGGCACTTTTCCAATCCGAGTTTTTCTACAATTACCGCCGCAGCTCCTCGGCAATGATCGGCAGTGCGCTGATGGCGTTCTTTGCCCTCGCGGTGCTGCTTGGCCCCTTCATCGTGGCGCAGGACCCTTATGACATCGCCGCGCTGAACCTGATGGACAGCTACAAGCCGCCCGTCTGGCTCGAAGGGGGCGACCCGCAGTTCTGGCTCGGTACCGACGGGCAGGGGCGCGACGTCTGGGCTTCGATCCTCTACGGCGCGCGGATTTCACTGTTCATCGGGCTGGTGGCCATGGTGGCGTCCTGCTTCATCGGCACGCTACTGGGTTTGATTGCGGGGTTCTATGGCGGTCTCGTCGACAGCGTCATCATGCGCATTGCCGACATCCAGCTTTCCTTTCCCTCGATCCTGATCGCGCTGTTCTTGATGTCCGCTGTGGGCACCGGCATCGATAAGGTGCTGATCGCGCTGACGGCCGTCGGCTGGGTGGTCTATGCCCGGACCGTGCGCGGCTCGACCCTCTCGGAGATCGAGAAGGAATACGTGCAGGCCGCCAAGGTCGCGGGTCTGCCGAACCACAAGATCATCCGCAAACATGTGCTGCCCAACGTGCTGACGCCCCTTATCGTCATCGCGACGATCCAGGTGGGCACCTTCGTGCTGATCGAGGCGTCGCTGTCATTCCTCGGCGTGGGCGTGCCGATTACCCAGCCGTCGCTGGGGCTGTTGATCAAGAACGGTTTCGACGTGCTGTTTTCGGGCCTGTGGTGGACCAGCGTCTTTCCCGGCGTGGCGATCATGATGCTGGTCTTTGGGATCAACCTTTTTGGTGATTTCCTGCGCGACGAACTAAACCCGAGGCTGAAATGATGCGCGATACGGTACAGCAGAAACTGCTCGAGGTCCGCGACCTCAGGACCCATTTTCACACTTTCGCAGGCACGGTGAAGGCCGTGAACGGCGTCAGCTTCGACATTGCGGCGGGCGAGGTCATGGGCCTCGTGGGCGAGAGCGGCGGCGGCAAGTCGGTCGTCGGCTTCTCGATCCTCGGGTTGATCGACAGCCCCGGCAAGATCGAGGGCGGGGAGATCCTGCTCAACGGCGAAGACCTCGTGAAGGCCGGTGAGGCGCGGCTGCGTGAGATCCGGGGGCGCGATATCTCAATGGTGTTCCAAGACCCGATGACCTCGCTCAACCCGCTGCATACGGTGGGCCGGCAGATGGACGAGGTGCTGCGTCTGCATAGCGACTTGGACACTGAGGCGCGTCACGCAGCCTGTGTCGAGATGCTTGAGAGCGTCGGCATCAGCCGCGCGGCAGAGCGGTTGAAAGCCTATCCGCATCAGTTCTCGGGCGGGATGCGCCAGCGCGTAGTGATCGCCATCGCCTTGCTAGCGCGGCCTCGGTTGATCATCGCGGATGAGCCGACGACGGCGCTCGACGTGACGATCCAGAGCCAAATCCTAAAACTGATGCGTCGCCAGATCGCCGAAAAGGGCGCTTCTATGATCCTCGTCACCCACGATCTCGCCGTCGTGTCGGAGATGGCCGACCACATTACGGTGCTCTACTGCGGCAACGTGGTCGAACGCGGGCGCACCCGCGAACTAATCGAAGCCCCCGCGCATCCCTATACCCGCGGACTGATCGACAGCATCCCCGATCTGTCGAACCGGCACGAACGGCTCAAACAGATCCCCGGCACCGTACCGGACATTCGCAACCTGCCCCGGGGGTGCAACTTCCGCGACCGCTGCCCGCGTGCGCAGGCCATTTGTGCGGAGATAGAACCCGATCTGATGCCGCAGCGTGGCTCGCTATCGGCGGCCTGCCACTTTCCTCTCAGCCCCGGAGACACCGCATGACCGATGCCCCTGCACCGATGCTCGACGTGCGCAATCTTGAAATGCATTTTTCCTTGGGCGGTTCCGTCCTCGACCGACTGCGCTTTGGCAAGAAGGGCCCTCGCATTGACAAGCCTGTAGTCCGCGCTGTTAACGGGGTGAACTTCACCATCGAACGCGGTGAGATTATGGCGCTCGTGGGCGAGAGCGGCTGTGGCAAGTCTACCGTCGCCAAGACCATTGCACGCATCTACAAACCCACGGGCGGTGAACTGCGCGTTGATGGTGAGGACGTGGCCGAGCACGACTTTGCGCAGATGTTGCCCGTCCGCGCAAAGATGCAGATGATCTTCCAGGATCCCTATGCCTCGCTCAACCCCCGCCAAAAAGTGCGCGACATCGTGGCGGAACCGCTGCTGCAGCAGACCAAGACCACTGCCGAACGGCGCGAGGTGCCGAAGAAGATCGAAGCGCTTCTGGCGAAGGTCGGTCTTAATGCCGAACACGCAGGGCGCTATCCACACCAGTTCTCCGGCGGCCAGCGCCAGCGTATCGGCATCGCGCGGGCGCTTTCTGTCACTCCGGGGCTGATCGTCGCGGACGAGCCTGTCTCAGCGCTCGACGTCTCGATCCAGGCGCAGATCCTGAACCTTATGAAAGACCTGCGCGACGAGTTCGGGCTCGCCTATCTCTTCATCAGCCATGACCTCTCGGTCGTGCATCACATCGCCGACAAGATCGGCGTCATGTACCTTGGTTTCATGGTCGAGAACGCTCCGCGTGACGTGCTGTTCTCGCGCCCGCGTCATCCCTACACACGCGCCCTTCTCTCGGCCGCACCCAGCATCAAAGAAAATCGGGATAAAGAAGAAATCGAGCTTACGGGCGAGGTGCCTTCAGCGCTCTCGCTGCCTTCGGGATGCTGTTTCCGCACCCGCTGCCCCTTTGCATGGGACCGCTGCGCGGCTGAACGGCCCGCCCTGCGCGATGTGGGCGACGGCCAAACCGTCGCTTGCCACTTGATTGATGAGCCGGAAAGGGATGTCTCATGACCCTGATCGCACAGGCCCGGCTGGGCCTTCACGACCCGCATGACTGTACCGACGCCAATGACGAGCTGACGGTGATGCACGCCATCTACGACACGCTGGTGAAACGCGACGGGCAGGGTTTCGTCCCCGCGTTGGCGCGGGGCTGGGAGGTTTCGCAGGACGCGCGGGTCTGGACCTTCGACCTGCAACCGGACGTGACCTTCCACGACGGCACCCCCTGCGATGCGAAGGCGGTGGCCGCCTCGCTCAATCGCATGGCGCGGGAAGACAAGGGCTATACCCTGGGCGCGCCGGCAGTCTGGCGGCAGTTTCTGGGCGGAGCCAAGCTAGAGGTTCTGGCGTCGACGCGGCTGCGTGTCACGCTGACCGCGCCGATGGCGGATTTGCTCGACGTGCTAGAGCAGGGCTTCATCGCAGCGCCTTCGGCTTTCGCGGCGCTTGATGCGGGCGACCATACTGCGCAGGTCGGCAGCGGGCCCTACCGGATCACCGAGATCACGCCCGAGCGCATAAGTGCCGAACGGGTGGCGGGGCATTTCTCCGGCAGCCCGGCGAATGAGAGCGTCACATGGCTGCTGGAAGCTGATGCCGCCAAGCGTCAGGCGATGCTGGCGGAGGGGAAGGTGCAGGTCGCCAATGGCCTCGACTTCGCGGCCTCGCGCAGCCTCGGCACCATGCGGCATGAATTCCTGTCGCCGGTCGCGATCATCTACCTGTTTAATGCCGCACGCGGCCCGCTGGCTGATGCCCGCGTCCGCCGGGCGCTGAGCCTTGCCGTCGACCGCGAGGCCATCATCCAAACAGTGATGCAGGGCGCTTCACGTCCCTTGCGCGGTTTCGTTAGCCCGAACCATTTCGGCGCCGGGACGGGGCAGGGCGCGCAGATGGACCGTGACACCGCCCGCGCTTTGCTCACTGAGGCGGGGCATGGTGACGGCCTGACGCTCGACGTCGATTGCCCGACGCGCCTGCCGGATGAAGCCGAACGGTTGACTGCCGCCCTTGGGGAACAACTCAAGGAGGTGGGGATCACCCTCAACGTGCACATCCACCCCGAGCGCGAAGACTACGCCCATATGGTCCGCCGCAAGGAAATCCGCGACCTCTGCGCCTTCGATAGCAGCCCGATGAGCACCTACCGCGTGCTCTACGAGAAGATCGACAGCCGCGTGGCCGGCTCCTGGTGGCAGGGCTATGCCAACCCGCAGATCGAGGCTTTGATCGACAAGGGCCGCGTCATGCCCGACCGCGCCGCCCGCGCGCAGGTCTGGCAAGAGGCCTACCGTCTGCTGCAGGAAGATCCCGCGTGGCTCACGCTCTATAACCCGCTGCGGGTGATCGGCATCGCGGGGGAGCATCCCGATTTCACCATGCCCGCTGATGGGGTCATCGACGTGACCGCATTACCGCATCTGCCGGAGGTGGCCCATGCAGGCTGATACGCTCCTTACCGGCGGCACGGTCATCACCATGGACCCCGCCCGGCGGGTGATCGAGGCGGGGGCCGTGGCGGTGCGTGACGGCAAGATCGTGGCCATCGGTCGGGCCGCCGAACTTGGCGAACAGGTCGAGGCCGCTGAAGTCATCAACTGCACCGGCCATGTCGTCTTTCCGGGGCTCGTGGATGTGCATGCCCACGCCGGCCATGGTCTGATCAAAACCATGGGCATGCACGCATGCGATCGTTGGGAAGCGATCTGCGGCGAGGTCTATACGCAGATCTCGCCCCCCGATTTCTGGCGCGCCGAAGCGCGGTTGGCGGCGCTTGAGCGGCTGCGCTTCGGCGTGACCACCGGCGTATCGCTTTTGGGTGGCGGCGACACGATCATACGCAGCGACGATCCCGCCTATGCCGCCGCACACTGCGAGGGCGTGCTGGAGGTCGGCACCCGCAGTGTCGTGGCCATTGGTCCCACCCGCGTGCCTCACCCGCTGATCTATGCCGATTGGAAGACCGGCGAACGGCGGCCCTACCCGGTAAGCTTCGAGCAGCAGTTCGACACCGCGAAAACCGTGGCCGAGGACTGGCACGACACCCACGCGGGCCGGATCAACATCGCCATGCTCTACCCCGTGCTGCGCGACGAGCACGAACGCGATATGGTTCCCGAAAATTACGCCGCCGCCTGCGCGCAGACCCAAGCCGTGCAGGCCCATGCCCGCGACAAGGGGTTGGTGTTTACGCAAGACGGCCATTGGCGCGGCTCGATCCGGCGGGCACAGGAACTGGGGACACTGGGGCCTAACGCGTTGCTGTCGCATTGCATCGACCTGCATGACGACGAGATGGCCGCGGTCGCCGAAACAGGCACCAAGATCGCACATAACCCTTCGGCCAATGCCTCGATCTCGGGGCGTTGCCCGGCGGTGGAGATGATGGACATGGGCGTTTGCGTCGGTCTCGGCTCGGACGCCACGGCGCCAGACCGCTCGGGCGACATGTTCCGGCACATGCAGCAGGCGATGCATTACCACCGGCGCCATTTCCGTGACGCCGACGTGCTGCCGATCGGCAAGGTGCTGGCCATGTGCACCATCGACGGGGCGCGCGCGATCGGGATGGAGGACCGCATCGGCTCGCTTGAGGTCGGTAAACAGGCCGATATCGTAACCATGGACCTCGCCCGTCCGCATCTTCAGCCCGGAAACATGGCGGTGCACCGGATGGTCTGCTTTGCCAACGGCAACGACGTGAGCAACGTGATGGTGGGCGGCGAAATGGTACTGCGCGACGCCCGCGCGACACGGCTCGACGAGGGTGCCGTGCTGCGCGAGGCAACCGCGCAGGCGGAGCTCATGATCGCCCGCCTCAGCGGCGCGGCGGACCTCGAATTGCCCGCGGATTTCTGGGGCAGCGCCCACCACGGCACGGAAGGCCAGGCATGACCATCTACATCGTCAATCCTAACAGCAGTCAGCATGTGACCGACGGCATCGACCACGCCGTTGACCCGATGCGCGCGGCCTCCTCGGTGCCGATCGTGGCGCGGACGCTGGCCGAAGGCCCCCCGGGGATCGAGACGCAGGCCCATGTCGACGGCGTGGTCGGCCCGATGCTGGCGCATTGCGCGGCCCTCGAGGATCAGGCGAGCGCCTTTGTCGTCGCCTGTTTCTCTGACCCCGGTCTGGCCGCCCTGCGCGAACAATCGGCGCAGCCCGTGCTGGGCATCGCGGAAGCGGCGGTGCTGACGGCGATGACGCTGGGCCAGCGCTTCGGTATTATCTCGATCCTGCGGCGTTCGATCCCGCGCCACATGCGCTACCTTGGCGCCTTGGGGGTGATGGACCGCCTTGCGGGCGACGAACCACTGGAACTGGGCGTGCTGGAATTGGCCGACGAGACCCGCACCTTCGAGCGGTTGAAGACCGTCGGCACCTCGCTGCGCGACGACGCGGGGGCGGATGTCTTGATCCTCGGCTGCGCCGGGATGACCGCCTTTCGCGGTAAGCTTGAAACAATCCTCGGCGTGCCCGTCATCGAGCCCTGTCAGGCGGCCACCGCCATGGCGATTGGCCGGGTCGCCCTGCAACACACAAGGTAGGAGAAAACATGTCCGCACTCACAGCAGAGGCGAAAGGCGTCTTTGTCATCGCCGTGACCCCCTTTCACCCCGATGGCCGCATCGACATGGAAAGCTGCGACCGCATGGTCGACTTCTATCTCGAGGTGGGGGCCACGGGCCTGACGGTCCTGGGCATGATGGGCGAGGCCCCGAAGCTCACGGTCGAGGAATCGCAGGAGGTCGTTGCCCGCATCCTGAAACGTGTCGATGGCCGTGTGCCGGTCGTCGTGGGCGTTTCGGCCCCCGGTTTCGCGCAGATCGACACGCTGACGCGCGCGGTGATGGAGTTGGGCGCCGCCGGTGTCATGGTGGCCCCGCCCGGAAGCCTGCGCACTGACGATCAGATCGTGAACTACTACCGGCAGGTGGCCGAGGTGCTGGGCGACGTGCCCTTTGTGCTGCAGGACTTCCCGCTCGTGACCGGTGTGCAGATCGCACCCTCGGTGATCGCCCGGATCGTCAATGATCTGCCCACCTGCGTCTGCCTGAAACACGAGGATTGGCCGGGCCTGGAGAAGATCTCCGCTCTGCGGGCCGAGGGCATGCTGGAGCGCCCACTGTCGATCCTTTGCGGCAACGGTGGGCTGTTCCTGCCCGAGGAGATGGGCCGCGGCGCTGACGGCGCGATGACCGGCTTCGCCTATCCGGAGATGATGGTGCAGGTGGTCGATCTGTGCAGCCGTGGCGAGACCGCCCGCGCGCAAGACATCTTCGACGCCTACCTGCCGCTGGCACGTTTCGAGCAGCAGCCGGGCCTGGGTCTGGCGATCCGCAAATACACGCTCGCGAAACGCGGCATCATCGCCCATGACGCGCAGCGCCGTCCCGGTGCCGCGCTGAGCGAAGCCACCCGCGCCGAGGTCGACCGGCTGATCGCGCGACAGGAAAAACGATTGAAGGAATTGAACTGATGGATCTCGAACTGAACGGCAAACGCGCGCTCGTACTGGGGGCCAGCCGGGGCCTCGGCATGGCGATCGCCAAGTCTCTGGCCGCCGAGGGCGCCACCGTCTTTGCCGCCGCGCGCAGCCGCGACAAGATCGCCGACTGTGCCGAAGGCATGGAGAACGTGAACCCGGTGCAATGCGACCTGTCGGACCTCGCCCAGGTCGATGCGCTGGCCGATCAGCTGCTCTCGGACGGCGGCGCGGACATCATCGTCAACAACGGCGGCGGCCCGCCCCCGGGTTCAGCGCAAGCGGCCGAGCGCGGCCAGTGGCTTGCGCATTTCGAGGCGATGGCGGCAAACCTCTTTCACCTCAACACGCGGCTTCTGCCCGAGATGAAGGCCCGCGGCTGGGGCCGGATCATCTCGATCACCTCCTCGGGCGTGGAGCAGCCCATTCCGAACCTCGCGCTCAGCAACGGCATCCGCTCGGCGGTTGTGGGCTGGTCGAAGACGCTGGCCAATGAGGTCGCCGGCGACGGCATCACCGTCAACGTGGTCATGCCAGGGCGCATCCACACGCAGCGGGTCGACGAGCTCGACGCCGCTGCCGCCAAGCGTACCGACAGCGTCGTGGCCGAGGTGGCCGCCAAGTCCCGCGCCACGATCCCGGCGGGCCGCTACGGCAAGCCCGAGGAATTCGCGGACGTGGTGACCTTCCTCGCCTCGGCCCGCGCGGGATACGTCACCGGGTCGCGCATCCGCATCGACGGCGGGTCGATCAAAGGGGTTTGATCAGGATCGATCAACGAGAGCAAAGCCGCCAATAGGGTGCTTAGGCCGCGATGGTTGCTACAAACAGGGTGACCACCCGAGGCCTGTTCGCATCAAAAGAGGCCGGCTAAGCGCGCGCAAGGGTATGCCATCGCGCTAGCCAGGCTGCCATCAACATCTCGTTGCTTGCGCGCGCACCTGTACATTGACCGCAGCGGGCGATTGAGGAGCGCAGGCTTACTTTAACGTAGCAAGATAGCTGCCATAGTCATTCTTGGTGAACATCTCGGCGCGCTCAGCGAGGGCCGCTTCGCTGATCCAACCATATTTAAAAGCGATCTCTTCCAGACAACCGGTTTGCAAACCCTGCCGTTCGGTCAGCGTGCGGACAAAATTCCCTGCGTCCAACAGGCTGCCATGGGTGCCAGTATCCAACCAAGCATAGCCACGGCCCATGCGCTCGACCTGCAGTTTGCCCGCTTGTAGATACTGGCAAAGCAGTGAGGTGATTTCTAACTCACCCCGCGCCGATGGCTGAACCTCTGCGGCATGTTTCGGGGCATCTCCGTCAAGGAAATAGAGACCTGTTACGGCGTAGTTCGAAGGCGGCACATCAGGTTTTTCGATGATCTCTTTGGCTATGCCATCCGCATCAAAGCTGACGACACCGTAACGTTTTGGGTCAGAGACGTGATAGCCGAACACCGTGCCCCCTTCGATACGCGCATCTGCGGCGGCCAGCATATCCGGCAGCCCATGGCCGAAAAATATGTTGTCACCGAGCACCATGGCCGAAGGCGCACTGGCAAGAAAGTCTTCGGCCAGTAGATATGCTTGGGCCAGACCATCGGGGTTTTCCTGCACGATGTAGGAAAGGTTGATCCCCCATTGGCTACCGTCGCCTAACGTCCGAATGAACTGCTCTTGATCCTGCGGCGTGGTGATTATGGCGATGTCACGGATGCCACCGAGCATGAGAACCGAGAGCGGGTAGTAGATCATCGGCTTGTCGTAAATTGGCAGCAGTTGCTTCGAAATCCCCATGGTGATCGGGTAAAGCCGCGTGCCGGAGCCTCCAGCGAGAATGATGCCTTTGCGTTTGCTCATGATCGGACTCCAAGGTCTTTGAGTATATGCGTCAGGGTCTCGCGCCAATCCGGCCTGATGATGCCGAAGGCAGTTCCTGTAGCGCTACAATCAAGCCGTGAATTCAGCGGGCGTTGGGCGGGTGTCGGATAGGCTGATGAGGGGATATCCTCTATCGCGCAGTTCAGCCCCGCCTGAGCGAAGATTTCGCGTGCGAAATCGGCCCAGCTGACATCCGGCGCGCCGGCGAAATGATATGTGCCGCTTTTGATCGGATCCTTTATCAGATGCCGCGCGATAGCATGACAAGCCCCCGCGATCTCGGCAGCGCCGGTGGGGCCGCCGATCTGGTCGGCGACAATGTTGAGGGCGTCACGCTCTGCCCCGAGACGCAGCATGGTTTTGACGAAGTTCGACCCATGTGCGGAAACCACCCAAGAGGTGCGCAGGATGGCAAAGGTGCCGCTCGCCGCCCGTACCGCTTGCTCTCCGGCAAGTTTGCTACGGCCATAAGCGCTAAAAGGGGCAGCTTGATCCTCTGCCTGCCAGGGCAACTCGCCGCTGCCGTCGAAGACATAATCGGTCGAAATCTGGATGAAGGGAATGGCTAGTGCCGCACAGGCACCGGCCATGGCGCCCGGGGCCGCCCCGTTGATTATGGTGGCGCGCGTTTCCTCCTCCTCGGCGTTGTCGACCGACGTATAGGCAGCCGCGTTGATCACCGCATCGGGGCTTTTTTGGTAGATCAGGTCAGCACAGATCTCAGGAGTCTCTAGATCAGCAGCGTCACGGCCGTAGCATTCTGTTCCCTCCAGGGCGGCAAGTTCGCGCGCGACCTGACCGGTTTTTCCGAAGACGAGAATAGCCATGCTCTCACCCCTTAGTGCCAAGGCGCTGACCCACGCCATCGCAGTTCTGCATCGCGCGCCACCAACCTTCATTATTGAGATACCACTGCACAGTAAGCTCCAGCCCCTCTTCCAGCGTTACCGACGGGCGCCAGCCTAGTTCATCACGGATACGGCTGGGATCAATGGCATAGCGCAGATCATGGCCCGCGCGATCCTGCACGAAGGTGATCTGATCGGCGTAGCGCGTTTCCTTGGGGCGCTTTTGATCAAGAATGCTGCATATGGTCTTCACAAGGTCGATGTTGCGGGCCTCGTTCTCGCCGCCAATGTTATATCTGCGCCCCGAGGCGCCTTTCTCCAAGACCAGCAGCAGCGCGTCTGCATGGTCTTCCACGTAAAGCCAGTCGCGCACGTTTAGCCCTTGACCGTAAACCGGGATCGGCTTGCCTGCCAAAGCGTTCAGGATCACCACCGGCACCAGTTTTTCAGGAAAGTGGAAGGGCCCGTAATTGTTGGAGCAGTTCGTCAACACGACCGGCAGACCATAGGTCTCATGCCATGCGCAGACTAGATGATCGCTGGATGCTTTGGAGGCCGAGTACGGCGAGCGCGGGTCATAAGGCGAATCTTCGGTAAAAATACCCTCTGCGCCAAGCGAACCATAGACCTCATCCGTCGAGACGTGGTGAAAGCGGAACGCTTCCGGTCTACCCTGCGCCACCCAATAGCTCCTCGCGGCTTCCAGCATGTTATAGGTGCCGATGATATTGGTCTCGATGAAATCCCCGGGCCCGTCGATTGACCGGTCCACGTGGCTTTCAGCGGCCAAATGCATCACCGCATCTGGCAGATGCTCCGTAAAAATACGATCCAGCGCCGGGCGGTCGCGGATGTCGGCATGCTCAAAGGTATAGAGCGGATCATCCGCCACGCTGACGAGGTTTTCGAGGCAACCCGCATAGGTCAGTGCATCGAGGTTGACGACCTCATGCCCCCGCGCTACCGCCAACCGGATTACTGCCGAACCGATAAATCCAGCTCCGCCCGTCACCAGAATTTTCATGCCGTCTTTCCGTAAGTAAATGGGCTGTTGAAAGCTGTCCAATGCATGGCCCTGGCGTCTTTGTCAGAGAAGATTGCCTCCCCGGTTATGCCCCAATCTATGCCAATATCAGGGTCGTCAAAACGCACAGCCCTATCGCATTCGGGAGCGTAGTAATCGGTGCACTTATAAATGATCTCTGTATAAGGCGCGCGCGTGACAAAGCCGTGCAGGAACCCTTTGGGTATCAGCAATTGCAATCCGTTCTCGGCGGTTAGGTCATAGCCGACCCATTGGCCATAGGTCGGGCTGCCCTTGCGGATATCCACCGCGACATCGAACAGCGCGCCTTGCCCGCAGCGTACCAGCTTGTCCTGTGCATGGGGCGGATTCTGAAAATGAAGCCCGCGCACGGTGCCAACTGCGGCAGAGATAGAATGATTGTCTTGCACGAAATCTAACGCGATCCCATGTTTCGCTAGTGTCTTGCGGTTCCAACTTTCGGAAAAGAACCCTCGCGCATCGCCGAACCTTGTGGGTTTCAACAATAGGACTCCCGGTAGGACGGTATAGCTTACTTGCATGATGGCTAATTCTCGGACTGCTTCTTGTTTTTCTTAGCAAGCAAAAGGTGTCTTGTCATGTGAAGGAAGGTAGGGAGTGAGATAGGACCACTAGAACGAGCCGGTTTGGGATAATGGTACTAGTCGGCCCAACTTACATAGAGAATAGGTTTTGTGGACCGGGCCCCGTTTCACTGGACACCTAAGCGGTTTTGATCTTGGTTCTGATAAACTCTCAGGGCGAGCGCCAACTTGGGCCACTGTGTGATTGGTTGTCATTATAGTCCTCGATCCATTCTCCTATCAAATTCAAATCGGTTTCGGCGTTGGGTAGTGGAAGGATGCGCGCGCAATTGCGCTTGAGCGTAGGCTTCGGACATACCATTGGATTGCGGGCTTGAAACTGGCGTGAAGCATGACGTCAGGCCGAGTTGGCGAGTAAGAATGCGGGTTTTCTTTGCTATGTAAGCGCTTCCGTTGTCGGATAAGATCTCGATCACCTCTGGCGCATGATAGCTGCCGAAGCGTATATCGACCGCCTCCAGAAGCATGTCATGCACGTCCGAGCCACTGATCCCGGCATTGGCGACAGCCTGCCAGACGATGAGTTCGCGATCATGAGCATCGAGCAGAAACGCCACGCAAATAACATTGCCATTTCAGCAAGTGAACTTCTGCCCATCAGAGTATGAGCGTAGGTTCGACCCCATCATGATGACCTTGCCATCATAGGCGCGTTCGGGCCGGTCGAAGCCGGGTAGCTCCAGCAGCAGGTGATTGGCCTTCACAATGCGATAGACGCGTTTGTGGCTTGCCGGGGCAAGACTTTCTGCCCTGAGCTCCCGGTTCAGTACTGCACAGTTCCGGCAGCAGCCATAGATTGGGCGCTCCGCCACCAAACGCCCAACACGAGGCAAGAGCGCCGCGGCCCGAGCTCTATAATAGCTCCGACACGGCTCCGTTCTTCCGCCCTGGCGTCCATGCAGGTTTGAACGGGATACACCTAACGTCTGTGCCACAGCCGTCATTGGGAACCGCCCGGTTTGAGGTGCCCTAGGCGTGCGCAAGCAAGGTCGGTTTTTTGACCGGGGCTTATCCAGCGCTTCCTTCAAGTTTTCCACTTCCAGGATCTTGCACCCCGGCTGTCGTTCGAGTTCTCCGACGCGGACTTCCATATCTCGGACAGTTTTGTTGCTGGTCACGCTGTCATCCCCTGTTACGGCTACCCTCCCTCCTTCGGGCATCAATCTAAGTCAACGATACAGCAGATTGGGGCCAAGCCATTGCGACGGCCAACGACGGAAACGCTATCCCCGCCGTAGAGGGTCTCTTCAACGATACGCAGCTTTCTGCTGCCGACGGGCGTCGACGGCGTCCGCCATAAGCAATGTTTTCCATCTCAGATATATGTACGTGCCTAAGGATATCCCTAAGCCTTGTGTGGTTGCCGTCCGTAGTGCAAGAGCCATTCTGACTTTTAAACGTGTGATCGAGTTCGGTCTTGTGTCAGGCCTCAAATTTGCGGCTTTGCTTTGGTCGGAGCCGCGGGCCGGTATGGTGATCCGCGGATTGGGTCCAAATCTCCTTGGCGAGCTTGACGCTCCTTGGCTTAAACTGGTTTCCACAATCCGGATCTGTTCGATCATGCGCCCATTCAGGTCATCGACTTCTCACACCTCCTTGCCGGGCTTGGCTTTTAGTTCGTCGGCATGTCACATAGCCGCAGCCAAGGCCGGATCTCGATAATCTTCGTTTTTGATCAGCATAGCCCAGATCGTTCGCGCCATCTTGTTCGCCAGCGCGACTGCCCCCAACATCCGTGGCTTCCTTGACAGTATGCGCGCCAACCATGATCCCGACTTAGGCGGCTTACGGCTAGCCCAATTCACACAAGCCATCGCGCCGATGATTAGCAGCCTTCGGATATCAGCCTGACCAGCTTTCGATACCCGGCCTAGCCTTTCTCTACCACCAGACGAAAATTGCCGGGGAACGAGCCCAAGCCAGGCCGCAAAATCGCGACCACAGCGGAAGTTCTCCATAGCTGGCGCGAAGGCTTCAATAGCCAACGCAGTCACCGGACCTACGCCTGGCATAGTCTGAAGCCGCCGCGCGGACTTACTATGTCGGGATAATTCCGTGAGCCTCTTCGTTTTCTTCTCAATTCGCGCCGTCTGCTCACCAATCTGAGCTAACAAATCGTGGCACTCTTCCCGAACAAGCTCAGGGAGGTCGATCTCGTCCCCTTCGATCACGGCCTTGATTTGCTTGATGCGACCAATACCGAGTGGAATGACTTGACCGTATTCGTAAAGCATCGATCGAAGCGCGTTTACCAATTCCGTCCTCTGACGAACCACACGTTCGCGTGCTCGGAACAGGGCAGCCCGTGCTTGCTGATCGGAAGTCTTAGGCTGCACAAACCGCATCTCTGGCTGGCGCGCAGCAATAACAATTGCTTCCGCATCTGCAGCATCGTTCTTTTGGCGTTTGACGAAGGGTCGTACATATTGCGGTGCAATCAGTTTTACATCATGGCCCGCTTTGGCTAGTTCGCGGGCCCAGTAATGGGCACTTCCGCAAGCTTCTATTATGACAAGTGCTGGCGGTTGCTCCGTGATGAATCGGAAGAATTGTCCACGTGACAGTTTCTTCCGGCACTTCACATGACCTGTCATCGATGCCACGTGAACCTGGAAAGCATTCTTGGCCAGGTCAATCCCGATCATTGTATCCTTCATGTCGCCATCCTCTCTATTCTGGGGCTGTGCCGGCCACAATTTTGGCACAACACGATGCCGTTTGGGGAGGACGGCAACCACCCCATCTCCTTGGTCAGCCCAAGGTGTCTGTTCGAAATGGGGGCCTGTTCATCGCCCCATCTCATACGACGTGCTACACTCGCGCCGTCCCTGTCTACAACGCAGATCGAAATCTCTTTCAGCGACATCCAAACCGACGTAGTATTCCATAGGTAGTTCTCCTCTCGGCTTATATCCTTGAGACCAGCATACCGGACCTCGTTCTTCGCCTGAGAGCGACCGCTGCAATCACACCATGTCGTGTGAGGATCTTGACAGCGATTGCACCGCGTAAGGTATTGCGATTCATGTAAATAATACCGATTAGCAGCTTCTTGTCATCGCCCCAAGGCTTTCCTTCCGACTTGGGAAAGAAGGGAGCCAAATGGGCCATCTGCGCGTCGGTCCGCCAGAAAAAAAGGCTAATACCAATGCTCCATTGTCCGAGCGGTGAATCATGCCGCGCGAGCGAAAACAATTGTTCCTAAGCTACGCCTAAGCGGCGTTACAGAACTGAGAAAACCTGGCGAAAGTAAGAAATATCCAGTGATGCCAGAAAATGGCGCTGCTCGTTGTAAACCTGCCGCAAAATTCACATCTCTGCACGCCACCCTCAGGCTAATGTGGTATTGCTATAGAATTACTTTGGTCATTCAGTTTCAATATCTATAGCGCGCCTTCCGTGATAAGCTGTTAGATGATTATCGCGCACGACTTTCAAAATCTGTTCGAATGCACGCCAGTTTTTGCTGGTGACGTTCCTAGACGTAATGTCTTTCACAGACATCTCTATCTTTTTCAGTTCGTGCATCAAAGGCGTGGCCTTATCAGATATTTGAACCATTCTGGCACGGCGGTCATTTGGGTCGACGCTACGGTATATCAGTCCTGCAGTTTCAAGGTTCTTTATTACTCGCGTCACGCTCATCGCTCCAAAGCCACTTAGTTCAGCCAGATCATTCTGGCTCAAAGGTCCGAAGCGAGCGATATTTGCTAATGTTCTCGCCTCACCGGGCGTAACACCCAAATCTGCTTCGCGTACTTCATGCTCAAACTCCGCTCGCAACATTCGCGCTATATCAAGCAGCAGAAAAAATGGGGTATCTGACTCTACCGGTTGATGCATGTTGCCTGCCCTAGATAAGCGTAGATAGGTTTAGTAGTGGTCCAGCAGTTGCAGCGCAAGTTCAATGCCCCTGCCTGCAAGTCAGTTTGCTAATTGGCATGCGCCCCCTAAGGGTCCGCTTTCCCGAGCTAGCTATGTTTAGTATTTAGTCTTCTTCTTACTGTTGGTGACACTTCCCATGGGAGGGCATCGGGTTCGAATGCGGGCGTGCACTTATATATGATACCAAGTAATCATATCTTCAATAGGTAATATTATGAAATCACGTGGAGGGCCCAGAGCAGACACCGCTCCAGTCATTGTCCGGATGCCGACGGCGTTAATAAAGGCTCTCGATGAGGCGCGTCGGGCGGAGGAGGATCTGCCAACGCGACCGGAATTGATCCGACGTATCTTGGTGGAATGGGCTGAGGGCAGGCAGACCAAGTAATGCTCTCTACTGAGAGTTGATGGGCATGGTGTTAAAGGTGCTGTTTTTGGTGTACTCTGCCTGCCAAAGCGTTTTGCAAGCCGTGCGAAGCCCCCGACGCTTACTTAATTTGATCGGCCCTATCTGTATCGCGCGGCATTTGGACGACATTCTGAGCTGAAGTTTCCGCTGCAACTTGTTGTTTGCCGGCAAATTCCAGCAACGATTTGTGGATACGATAAGCGCGAGACCTTTTGCCGTTTATCTTAGGCAGCCTGTACTGTTGGCTGTTTCTTTCGCCGCCCGCGTGAAGGTAATTGGCATCCTGCAGATACGTAACGGCTGTGTCGGATGTGGCTTTGCCGTGGCTGAGTGCGAAGGTTGAAGCATGCAGGTATATGTAAGTGTCATCCTGATACCCGCGAATGTTTGCTGTATCGTGTTCGGTATTGGTGGCTTCCGCGATGGTCATGAAGCGATCTTGGTTCTGCAGAAGGTAGTCGCGAATGCTTTCAAGAATATTGACCTGGTCATAGGGCATATTGCCTCGATCACCGAGCCAGCGCTTTGCGACTTCCTGTACTGCAGCTATTGAAGTGCCTTCTGGCCATCCGGTGATCCCCCATGTTGAGGCGAGTTCACCTGCGACTGCGATCAGAGCGAAGGCATCGATGACGCGCCGGATTTCTGTTGTTTTGGTATCACCTGCAACAATCCCAAGGGCATTGCCAAGTTGGGTGATCGTGGGCGCAAGGGGGCGTGGCGTGAGCGCTTATGCGGTCATCTGGAGCGCATAGTCGTTCCACAGGCTGAAGGCGTCAGCCCGTGCGTGGCGGTATGAAGATGCGGTGAGACGATAGCGACGGGGACGGAAGAGGGTGTTTATCTGATCATGGGCCGCGAGGAATCTCTGCGCCTGTCGTTGGGACTTGAAGCGCCCCATGATTTTCTCTCGCCGTCGCGTTGGTCTATGAGAGCCCGCGATCCGGTTGTTCAAGCCCTTGTGTGCCCGATGATCGGCGTCGGGAGCGAGCTTCCGGATCGGCGCAAAATAGCTGCGCAGTTTGTCGGTGATCACCACACGGGGCTGGCCGAACTGCGCGATGAGCCTTGCCAGAAAGCGCTTTGCCGCCCTGGCATTTCTGCGGGTTTGCACGAGGATGTCGAGCGTGTCGCCATTGGCATCCACGGCCCGCCACAGCCAGTGCTTCTTGCCACGGATCGGGATAACCACCTCGTCCAGATGCCAGTTGTCTGAAGGCGCTGGCCGGTCTCGTAGGATGCGGGTCGAGAAATGCCCGCCAAAGCGGTTGACCCAAAGCCTGATGCTCTCGCGGCTCACGATCACGCCGCGCTCGGCCAAAAGGTCCTCGACGTCCGCCGTGCTCAAAGCAAAACGGTGCCAGGCCCAGACGGCATAGGCAATGATCTCCCGGGGAAAGCGAAAGCCCTTCAGGCGCGGCATGGATGACGGCATTTTCATCCGAGATCCTGTAGCAGGGGCTCCACGACACAACAACTTGGCAATGCCCTCGGGCCTTCGAAGCAACTTGGCAGCGCTGCCGCGTCCACTGGATGCGCAACGCGCTGGCCCACGTCTCCAAAGGCCAGCACACCGTCGTGGCCGCAGCAATCCGCCAGGCCTTCGAGCGGCCGGACCGCGCCCATGCCGCCGAGACATAGCATCGCGTGGCCGATCAGGTCCGCCCCCGCTGGCTCAAGCTTGCGGATCTCATGGATGCCAGCGAGCACGACGTGCTGGCCGATATGTCTTTCCTGCGTCAACACCGCACAAAGTTGCATTCTACCAACCCGATCGAGCGACTGAACAAGGAAGTCAAACGTCGCGCCGATGTCGTCGGGATCTTCCCGAACGAGGCATCCATCATGCGCCTGATCGGAGCAGTCCTGTTCGAGCAGAATGACGAATGGCAGACCTCAAGCCGCTACATGCTGGTCGAGGCCTTCGCCCAGATCGACAAGGAGGAGATCGACCCCATTCTCAGCATTGCCACAAAAGCCGCCTGATCATGCCCTCAGGTCATCTCCCAATTTACACCACCTTGACGGACGTGACCAACACCCAGAAGTTTGCGACAGAACCCGTGCGCGACATATCTAAGCGTTTTAGACTTTCTTCCACTAGAAGGGAGGGGTCCCGCGATAGCACAAGGCGTTTTTTCGGCCGCGGTACTTTTATTCCTTTCCTAAGTTGGAATAGTGTCTGCCAATCATTTCCGGGGGACCACATGCCTTACTATCGATCAAGAACTAGCACTCATGGCCGCAACATGGCAGGTGCCCGCGGCCTCTGGCGCGCGACGGGGATGAAGGACGGCGATTTCGGCAAGCCGATCATCGCCATAGTCAACAGTTTCACACAGTTTGTGCCTGGCCACGTCCACCTAAAAGATTTGGGTCAGCTTGTCGCCGGGGAGGTCGAAAAGGCGGGTGGTGTCGCCAAAGAATTTAATACCATTGCGGTAGACGACGGCATCGCAATGGGCCACGACGGTATGCTTTATTCCTTGCCCTCGCGCGAAATCATCGCCGACAGCGTGGAATACATGGTAAACGCCCACTGCGCTGACGCAATGGTATGCATTTCGAATTGCGATAAAATCACACCGGGCATGATGATGGCTGCGATGCGCTTGAATATTCCCGTGATCTTCGTCTCCGGCGGTCCGATGGAGGCAGGCAAGATCGACCTTGCGGACCTTGAAATGACCAAGATCGATCTGGTCGACGCAATGGTTGCGGCCGCGAGTGAGACACTGACCGACGCGCAGGTCCAGCATATCGAGGAAAACGCCTGTCCGACCTGTGGGTCGTGTTCCGGCATGTTCACCGCCAATTCGATGAACTGCTTAGCCGAGGCGCTGGGGCTGGCGCTGCCTGGCAACGGGTCAACACTGGCCACCCACGTCGACCGTAAATCCCTCTTCCTGGAGGCTGGTCGCCGCATCGTTAGCATCACCAAACGTCATTACGAAATTGAGGAAAAGGGTTTGCTGCCGCGCGAGATTGCCACGTTCGAAGCGTTCGAAAATGCGATGAGCCTGGATATCGCTATGGGTGGATCGACGAATACGGTACTGCATCTGCTGGCCATAGCCAGCGAGGGCGAAGTCGATTTCACGATGGACGACATCGACCGGCTGTCGCGCAAGGTGCCTTGCTTGTGCAAAGTGGCGCCGAACATTGCAAACGTCCATATGGAAGACGTTCATCGGGCTGGCGGCATATTCTCTATTCTGGGCGAACTGTCGCGGGCCGGGCTGCTGCATAACGATTGCAGCACGGTGCATGCCACAACGATGGGTGAGGCGATTGCCAATTGGGACATCAAGGTCGCCAACAATCCTGAGGCCGAAAGTCTGTTCAAAGCAGCCCCTGGCGGTGTGCGCACTACAAAGGCCTTCAGCACGGGAAACCGGTTCAAGGAGTT
Organism: Sulfitobacter sp. 1A15106; assembly: GCF_043556995.1. Taxonomy (NCBI): domain Bacteria; kingdom Pseudomonadati; phylum Pseudomonadota; class Alphaproteobacteria; order Rhodobacterales; family Roseobacteraceae; genus Sulfitobacter; species Sulfitobacter sp. 1A15106. The sequence goes on from NZ_JBIFFM010000010.1 coordinate 79,403, forward strand.
GGACAGGGACCGTGAAAAGGGCGTGATCCGGTCTAAGGCCCATGCCTTTAGCCAGGACGGCGGCCTTGCGGTTCTGTTCGGCAATATCGCAGCCGAAGGCTGCATTGTGAAAACAGCGGGGGTTGATGCCTCTATCCTGAAATTCACAGGCACCGCCCATGTTTGCGAAAGCCAAGACGCCGCCGTCAATGACATCTTGACCGGCAAGGTGAAGGAAGGCGCCGTAGTGGTGATCCGCTATGAAGGGCCGCGCGGTGGGCCAGGCATGCAGGAGATGCTTTATCCAACGTCTTACCTTAAATCCAAGGGGCTGGGGAAAGCCTGCGCTTTGCTCACTGATGGGCGGTTCTCGGGTGGAACCTCCGGTCTGTCGATTGGCCACGTCTCGCCTGAGGCGGCAGAGGGTGGCGCCATCGGTCTAGTCGAAAATGGCGACACGATCAAAATCGACATCCCCAACCGCGCTATTCACTTGGCAGTTGATGATGCGACGCTCGTCGCTCGCCGCGCCGCACAAGACGCAACTGGCTGGCATCCTGCGTCACCGCGCAAGCGCAAGGTTTCAAAAGCGTTGCATGCCTATGCCGCTTTAACCACCAGTGCAGCGAAAGGAGCTGTGCGTGATATATCGAGGCTAACCTCTGGCCAATAAAAGCGATGGCCGAACATTTGGATTACCCGCCAAGTGCGACCGACTGGCTGCTGACAACTTTGGTTAGACTTGGATATCCTCGGCAAGTTCGGGGCATTGGCGAGTATTGCTGTCGATGAAGTTCCCGTCCGTTGGCATGACCTTCCTTGAACAGAACGATATCACGGTCTTGGTGCAGTCTATCCTGAGCAATCTGGGAAAGCGCAGCGGTGAACTTGTCCGCCTCAGCATTATCGAAGACGGGCGGCTGTGCTTTTTGCCACCTGTCATGGGTGTTGTCACATTAACGGGCCTGAGGTTGCTGATTCATTGATTTCGTCTTAGGCTCAGGACCCATTGATTATCGTGGAGCCGCATGATTCACCGTCCGAAAACGGAGCGGTGATATGTCTGATCTTTTCTGGCTGAACGATGCGCAGATGGCGCGGCTGGAGCCCTACTTTCCGAAATCCCATGGCAAACCACGTGTCGATGATCGGCGGGTTTTAAGCGGGATTATTTTCATCAATCGCAATGGTTTGCGATGGCGAGATGCGCCTAAGGAGTATGGCCCCCACAAGACGCTCTATAACCGTTGGAAGCGTTGGAGCGACAAAGGCATTTTCGCACAGATGATGGTGGGACTGGCTGCCGAGCACAGCGAAAAGAATACCGTGATGATCGATGCTACCTACCTGAAGGCTCATCGCACAGCGTCCAGTTTGGGCGTCAAAAAGGGGGGCGTGGACGTCTTATTGGACGAACCAAAGGCGGCATGAACACCAAACTTCATGCAATCTGCGATAGCCGGGGGCGCCCACTCAACCTGTTCGTAACGGCAGGACAGGTGAGCGACTACATAGGTGCGCGAGCGCTTTGCGATAGTCTTCCGGATGTCGATTGGCTGCTCGGCGATCGCGGCTACGACGCCGACTGGTTCAGAGAAGCATTAAAAGACAAGGGGATACACGCCTGCATCCCCGGACGAAAACAGCGGAAGGCGACGGTGAAGTATGACAAGCGCAGATACAAACGCCGCAATCGGATCGAGATCATGTTCGGCAGACTCAAGGACTGGCGGCGCGTTGCCACTCGCTACGACCGATGCCCAAAGGTCTTCCTCTCAGCCATCGCTCTCGCCGCCACTGTCATCTACTGGCTATGAGTCCTGAGCCTAAGCAAACTCTACGAGCGCACCAGCGTCGTCATCACAACCAACCTGAGCTTTAGCGAATGGGCCAGCGTGTTCGGTGATGCAAAGATGACCACCGCGCTCCTCGACCGCCTCACACATCGTTGCCACATTCTCGAGACCGGCAATGACAGCTACCGGTTCAAGGCCAGCTCCGCGACAGCCAAACAGAAACGAAAGGAAAAAGCGGCATTGACGCCATCATAACGCAAAGAACATAACAACTGGGTGGGTCAAGTCTCGGTGAAAATGCCGGGTCAGTTCTCGGTGACAATCAACACGCCCGAGGCTCAAAAAGCAACGCCCGACTATTGCCGGATTGTGAACGAACGTCACTTTGACAGGGTTCGCAACCTGATCGAGGATGCCCGTGCCAAAGGCGCAAGCATCCTTCAGGGCGGGCAGACAGACGCGGCCCAGAATTTCGTTGCCCCGACGCTGATCTCCGAGGTTTCGGACGATATGGAAATCACTCAGGAAGAACTGTTTGGGCCGATCTTGCCGATCATCGAATATGTCGATCTGGATAAAGTTATCGACAAGATCAACGCAAACCCCAAGCCGCTTGCCCTGTATATCTTCGACAAAAGCAAGGGCTTCGCTGATCAGATCATCACGCGCACCTCTTCGGGCGCGGTGGGCGTAAACCTTACAGTGGTGCATTTCCTGCACCCGAACCTTCCATTTGGCGGCGTCAACAACTCCCGCATTGGGGCGGCCCATGGCGAATACGGCTTCAAGGCCTTTTCCCATGAAAAAGCCGTTCTGGAGGAAAAGCATTCGATCACGCATATGCTTTTCCCGCCTTACACGGGCTTTGTACGCCGTCTTATCAACATCGTGGTCCGGGTGCTTGGATAACAGCCGCCCGTAACCAATAGGGAGAGAAGAAATGTACGACTATATCATCGTCGGCGCCGGATCCGCTGGTTGCGTTCTGGCCAACCGGCTGTCGGCAAACCCGGCAAAACGCGTCGCGCTTATCGAAGCAGGCCCAAAGGACAAGAGCCCCCTGATCCACATGCCATTGGGGATCGCCTTGCTGGCCAACAGCAAAAAGCTGAACTGGGCATTCGACACCGAACCGCAAGAGCACCTGAATGGCCGCAAACTGTTCTGGCCACGCGGCAAGACGCTGGGCGGGTCGTCGTCCATCAACGCCATGGTATATATTCGTGGCCACAAGGCCGATTACGACTACTGGGCGTCCGAGGCAGGCACGGATGTCTGGGGCTGGGACCGCATGACCGACCTGTTCAAGCGCATCGAAGACAACCATCGGTTCGGTGCAACCGAAACCCACGGTAGGGGCGGCGAGCTCTCCGTGAGTGAGCTGAAAACCGTGAACCCTCTGAGCCGTGATTTCGTACAGGCTGGGCGCGAACTGCAGATCCCCCACAACGGCGATTTCAACAGCGCCGAACAAGAGGGCCTGGGCATGTATCAGGTCACGCAAAAGGACGGTCGGCGTTGGAGCTCGGCGCAAGCTTTCCTGCGCGGGGCTGAAGCCCGGTCCAACCTTGAGATTTTCACCGACGCCCGCGTGACCCGCGTTGTCATGGAGGAAAAGACGGCAACCGGTGTCACCTTACAGAAAAGTGGCGAATATCGCCAACTGCGTCTCAACGACGGAGGCGAAGTGATCCTGTCTGGCGGGGCCGTGAATTCGCCTCAACTCCTCCTTCTGTCGGGTATCGGGGATGCCCAAGAAATTAAACGGCATGGTCTAGCCGTCGTTCACGACCTTCCCGAGGTTGGCAAGAACATGGCCGACCACCTCGATGTAACGATTATGCATGCTGCTAGCTCACGGCGCCCGATCGGTGTCGCGCCCAGCTTTCTGCCGCGTGGCATTGGTGGTTTGTTTTCCTACATCTTCAGACGTAAAGGGTTTCTCACGTCAAATGTTGCGGAAAGCGGTGGGTTCATTAAGTCGTCCCCTGAACGCGATAGGCCGAATGTTCAGTTTCACTTCCTGCCCACATATCTGAAAGATCATGGCCGCAAGATCGCTTTTGGTTATGGCTATACGCTTCACATCTGCGATCTTTTGCCCAAGAGCCGCGGCTATATCGGCCTCAAAAGCCCGGATCCGATGGACGATCCTCTGATTCAGCCGAATTATCTTAGCGATCCGGAAGATATGGGAACGATGATTGCAGCCTTCAAAGCTGGGCGCAGGATACTCGAAGCGCCGGCAATGTCTGTGCACAGCAAATACGAAGTGCACCCCGGTAAATCTGTACAGACCGACGATGAGATCGCGGCATTCATTCGGGAAAGCGCAGAAACAATCTATCATCCGGTTGGTACATGCCGAATGGGTGCGGACAAGGATTCTGTGGTCGACCCCGAGCTTAAGGTTCGCGGTGTATCAGGGCTGCGAGTGGTGGACGCATCCATCATGCCAAGCCTTGTCGCTGGAAACACCAACGCCCCGACCATGGTCATCGCTGAGAATGCGGCCGAGATCATTCTGGGGCAGGTGCGTATTTTTAACAGGAGCCGGTCTGTTGCCTAAAAAATCTTACGAAAATCATGAAAAAACAGCCAGTTGCCAAGGATGCGATGGGATTTGTTGTAAGAAACTGCAAGCCGCGACTAGCGGCTTGCGAGCCTACCAGACCGACCAAATAGCCGCTCCCAAACACAAATCCGGAAAGGAAGCTAAATGCGCGGACAAATGATGGCGATGCCCCTCACAATACACTCACTCATTGATCACGGCGCTCGCTATCATGGCAACACCGAGATCGTGTCGGTGGAAACAGATGGCACAAAGACAAAGACGAACTGGAAAGGGATTTCGGATAGAGCCCGTCAGCTCGGCTCCGCGCTGACAAAGCTGGGGCTCTTCAAAGGGGATCGCGTGGCGACGATCGCGTGGAACAACGCGCGGCATCTGGAATGCTACTTCGGCATTTCCTGCGGTGGACTGGTGTGCCACACGATCAATCCGCGCCTCTTCCCCGAACAGCTTGTCTATATCATCAACCACGCGGAAGACCGGGTCATATTTTTTGACGAGACGTTCCTGCCGATCATCGAAGGGATCAGAGAGAAGCTGACAACTGTCGACACCTTCGTTCTCATGTCCGCGCGTGACGAAAAGGCAGCCAGCAAGATCCCCGGACTTATATTCTACGAGGACTTCCTGGCCACGGGGGACGAAAACGCCGATTGGGTGGATGTCGACGAAAATGACGCCTCCAGCCTTTGCTATACCTCCGGCACCACCGGAAATCCCAAGGGCGTTCTTTATTCGCACCGCTCTACGGTTTTGCATTCCTTGGGCGCGGCTCTTCCCGATACGCTGAACATTTCAGCGCGCGAAGTGATGATGCCGGTGGTTCCGATGTTCCACGTCAATGCCTGGGGCATCCCCTATGCCGCCGCGATGGTCGGCGCCAAGCTGGTCTTGCCCGGTCCGGGGCTTGATGGTGACAGCCTCGCAAGGCTGATCGACGACGAAGGCGTGACGGTCGCGCTTGGTGTTCCTACAATCTGGCAGGGGCTGCTTGCATCGCTCGACAAGCTTGGCTCCAAAGCCGAGACCCTCACACGGACGGTGGTCGGTGGGTCGGCTTGTCCCCCGTCAATGATCGCTGAATTCCGCGACAAATATGGCACCGAAGTCGTGCACGCCTGGGGCATGACAGAAACCTCGCCTCTGGGGACTGCGAATGCCTTGCTGGAACGCCATGCGGGCATGACCGTGGAAGAACAGGCGAAAGTGCGCGAAAGCCAGGGCCGCCCGCCCTACGGTGTGGAACTCAAGATCGTCGACGATGCAGGCAGTACAATTCCCGAGGATGGGGCGGCGCAAGGCAATCTTCGCATTCGCGGCCATTGGGTCGTAGACAGCTATTTCGGTGTGGAACCGGGCACGACTTTGGAATCCGATGGATGGTTTGAAACCGGCGATGTGGCCTCGATTGATGCTGATGGGTTCATGACGATTCGAGACCGCTCCAAGGACATCATCAAATCGGGCGGGGAATGGATTTCCACCGTCGAACTTGAAGGAATCGCGGTCGGTCATCCCGGTATTGCAGATGCCGCAGCAATTGCAGCGAAGCATGTAAAATGGGACGAACGGCCGGTCCTTGTCGCTGTAAAGGCTCCAGGAGCAAGAGTGTCAGAGAAGGATGTGATTTCCTTCTTCTCCGACAAAGTCGCCAAATGGCAGATCCCGGATGCGGTCGTTTTTGTGGATGAACTTCCACGAAACGCAACTGGCAAGGTGCTGAAGAACAAGCTGCGGGAAGCATATGGAGACGTGCTTCTGGCGTAGCCTGAAAACAGGCAGGCGGATTTGCAGATCGCATGTTCCGCCTCCTTGAGACCGAGCAAAATGCGCGGAAAAACGACCAAAAGGGAGGAATAAATGAAACAATATAAGGTAAAATCCAAGGGGTCTTTTGCCTCGAAGTTTGTGTTGATCACGATGCTTGGTTGCTTTTCGTCGTTCAGCGTCGCAAATGCGGAACCGCTTTACTCCAAAGGCGACTGGCTTTTTGGCCTGAATGCGGCGAAAGTATTCACGAACGAAACGTTGGATTCAATCAGCGCGGGCGGTGCGCCAATACCGGGGTCTGGTATCGATATCTCCGATGACACCACACTGAGTTTCGATGTTTCTTATTTCTTGAATTCATCTTTGGCATTGAATTTTTTTGGTGGTTTTCCTGCAACCGCCGATCTTACAGGAACCGGCAGCTTGGGGGGGATGACCGTCGGAGAGACAAAATACGGCCCTGCCATATTGTCCCTTCAATACCACTTTTCGACTAATTCATCCGTTAGCCCTTATGTTGGTGCCGGTATCGCTCGAATCTTGTTTCTGGAAGAACAAGGGGATGCTCTCGCGGACTTCGACTTGAAAGACGCCTGGGCGCCTGCTCTCCAAGTTGGAATGCGCTATCAAATGAGCGACAATTGGTTTGCCAATGCTGATATACGTTATACCCCATTCGAAACAGATATCTCTGGGACACTCGGCGGGGCGCCGGTCAGAGGCAAAGTTTCGGTGGACCCAACAATCTTGAATATCGGTGTTGCCTACCGGTTTTAAGGTGTCGTTTCTGACGGAAGTAACCCGGAGCGCGCGTGTCGCGCCTCGGAACATTTACTTCCGAACTTCTTGAAAAATGATTTCTGTACTGGGCAACGGACCAACGCGGTCTTTTTGATGCAGAACGAAGCAACGGTGAAAAAATGAAAGATATCGTAGTATTGGACGGTGCGCGAACAGCCATCGGAACCTTTGGAGGGGCTCTTGCCAACACGCCGCCCATCGAGCTTGGGGAGATCGTGGCGAAAGAGGCGATTGCTCGCTCTGGCATCGATGGCAGGCAAATTGAAAATGTGGTGTTTGGTCATGTTATTAATACTGAGCCGCGTGATATGTATCTTAGCCGCGCGGTCGCAATTGGGTCCGGAGTGCCAGAAGAAGCGCCTGCAATGAACGTAAACCGGCTCTGCGGTTCTGGGCTTCAAGCCATCGTGTCTGCGGCGCAGTCGTTGATTCAGGGAGATGCGGCCATAGCACTTGCCGGTGGCAGCGAAAGCATGAGCCGCTCGCCGTATATCATGCCGGCCATCCGCTGGGGGCAAAAAATGGGCGACACTGGTGCAACCGACATGATGCTCGGCGCACTCAATTGTCCGTTTGGCACAGGGCATATGGGGGTCACGGCGGAAAATGTTGCCTCAGAATATGCAATTACCCGCGAGGTTCAAGACGAGTTTGCACTGCAAAGTCAGGAGCGCGCCCTGAACGCGATCAATAACGGGTATTTCAAATCCCAGATTGTTCCCGTCGAGGTGAAGGTCAAACGCAACATGGTGTCTTTTGATACTGATGAACATCCTAAGGCAAGTACACTGGAATCGCTTGGAAACCTGCGCCCAGCCTTCCAGAAGGATGGTACCGTCACGGCGGGAAATGCTTCGGGCCTAAATGACGGGGCCGCCGCAGTTGTATTAGCGACTGCAGATACTGCAGCCAGAGCGGGATTGATACCGCGAGCAAGGCTGCTCGGCTATCATATAGCAGGCGTGCGTCCGGACATCATGGGGATTGGGCCAATTCCAGCGGTATCAGGTCTTCTAAAGAGAACAGGACTGACAATTTCAGATTTTGATGTGATCGAGTCGAATGAGGCTTTTGCGGCGCAAGCTTTAGCTGTGAGCAAGACTCTTGGTTTGGACAATAACAAGGTGAATCCCAATGGTGGCGCAATAGCTCTTGGACACCCGATCGGGGCATCGGGGGTTATAATCTTTCTAAAGGCGCTCTACGAGCTAGAGCGTACAGGTTTGAAACGGGCTCTGGTAACCATGTGCATTGGTGGTGGGCAGGGCATCGCGGTTGCTATGGAAGCTATCAGGCCTTCGACGTAAACGTGCCGCTTTTGAACACGCTTGCCGATGGCTACGGGGTTGTTCTGGCCACGCCGATCGCCCAGCTCAGTCAGCTGATGGGCTCGAACCTGATCATTGGCGACATGGTCTCGATCATGGGGTCCATCGGACCCGGACTCTCCATGGGCGTGCTTAACGACGGGCTCGCCGCCAGCAAATACCGACCCTGTCCGCTATTGGTGAAATACGTCGAAGTCCGCTGGCTCGGACAAAGGACCAAACTCGGGTTTTACGCCCCGACCGCCGATTTGGCCGAGGCCGAGCTCGATGGCTTCGAGGAAAAATGGGCCGGGAAATACGCCTCCATCGCCCCGGCCTGGCGCCGGGCGTGGGCCGAGGTGATCCCGTTCTTTGGCTTCGATCCGGCGATCCGGAAAATCATCTACACGACGAATGCCATAGAAAGTCTGAACCGCGTGATCCGAAAATCGATCAAGACGCGCGGCTCGTTCCCGACCGACGAGGCCGCAACCAAGCTGATCTACCTGGCAATCCGCAAATTCGAGAAGGATGGCCGAAATGTCCGGGAATGGTTTGCATCCCGCAACCAGTTCGCCATAATGTTCGGCGAGCGCTTCGACGCTTGAGTATCTGAAACCGCATGGACCGGGCCAGATACACAGAGTTCAGGACACTCCCTGGACGGCAAGGGGCGCTGCCTCGACAACATCTTCATCGAGCGCCTCTGGCGATCGCTGAAGTATGAGTGCGTCTACCTTCACGCCTGGGAGACCGGTTCGCAAGCCAAGGCCGGCGTTGGCCGATGGATCACCTTCTACAACCACCAGCGGCCCCACGCCGCCCATGGCGGACAGCCACCCGCCGTGGTCTACTTCAACCAAATCAAAACCGACCAGCAGGGGCAGAGAGTAGCTTAAATCACCCAGGAAACTGTCCAAGCGTTGGGGAGCAGCTCACTGTTTTGGCTTCCGTGCTGAACGGGGACCTGTCCGAACGAACGAAATATGAAGCCCCGAAGCAGCCTATTGCAGGCAACATTGCGAGCTTCATAAGTCCTACACCACCCTTGCTCAGGGCAGCATGACCCCGCGTTCTGAACGGTCACATACATCAGCGTCCAAGAATTAAGGGAACAGTGACACCCGCATAGCTGTCCTGCACGGTTACACTGTGCTCGGCATCCCGCTCGCGGAGGCTGTGAGATCAGTCTTTGTCTTGGACGAACGGCACGTGCTCCATTGGCGCGACGGATGCTGAGTTATCGGACCTGATGAATACACCCCGCGCGAAAACTCTAAAGATCGGGATGAGACACAGCATTTACATCCCAAAACCGCCGCATTGCTTCCGGAGGAACTCTTGTCAGGTTGGTTGTCGCGGCTGTCTGCGGCTAATTTCTGTCATGCGACGCTTCCTGCTCATGTCTAAATCTGATAGCGGGCCGATCGCCGGACGTGATGCAGATCGTTCAATCATCGCGGCGAGCGCGATGTCAGGCGAAGAGCGCAAGAAGCGGTGCTACGGCCTTCTGCCAGCTGTCACGCGCTTCAAGCCGTCCGATCCAGCCCGCGATTCTGGGGAATTCGTCCAGCGAAATCCCCGCTTGGTCGCGATACATGAATGTGGTCGCCAGATAGAAGTCGGCAAGGCTGAGTGCGCCTGCAATCCAATCCTTATCGTCGAGTCCGGTTTCCAGAACGGCAAGGAACTGATCGGTGGCTTTCCGTTCCACTTCGACCACAGTAGGATCAGGATCGCCCATGCCGAATTTCTCTTTGAGGAACAGCTCAAAGGACAACTTCTGCATCGCCGGGCCAAGGTGGATGGCTTGCCACCAGGCCCACTGATCGACGAGGGCCCGCGTCTTGAGGCCATCAGGATAGAGCCCTGCCTCGGGCCGGATCCCGGCCAGATAGGCACAGATCGCCCGGGACTCCCAGAGCACGAAATTCCCGTCCTCCAAAACAGGCACCTTTGCATTTGAATTGCGGGCAAGAAATTCCGCCGCGCGGTTGTCCCCGGCACGGATGTCGACCTCGACGATTTCGAGTTCCACGCCCAGTTCGTGCGCCACCGCCCGTACACGCAGCGCATTCGGTGAGAAGTTCGCGTTGTAAAGCCTCATGACATTTTCCAGCATTATTGTTCCTGCGGCGCCTGAAGAAGCGCCGCGCGGTTAGCGGCCAGGAAATCGGCCACCGACTGTCCGGGCTTGCCGGTGAGCGATTCGAGATCGCCGCTGGCCACATCGAGATAGCCCTGCGCGATTGCTTCGTCGAAGGAGGCAAAGACCCTCGCCATGAACTCCGGCAGTCCATTTGCGATCATCGCCTGCACCAGATCCTCGGCGGGCAGGGCGACATAGGGGATTTCCTTACCCGCAATTTCGGACAAGATCGCCGCGACCTCGGCCTGGCTGACCGTCTCCGGCCCGGTGATATCGAGGGTCTTCCTTCCCGTAGCTTTCATTAGCGCCGCGGCTGCGGCACGGGCGCAATCCGCGCGTGTCACATATCCGGTCTTGCCATCTGCTGCGGCGGAGAAATGCGTGCCCATGGCGACGCTCTGCTGGCCGCCCATCAACAGAAAGTCGGTGTACATATTGTTGCGCAGGATCGAATGATCCGCCCCACTTTCCGTGATCAGCTTCTCGGTCCCTTCGTGGTCTTGAGCGAATCCGATTGGACTTTCCGCGACTGGGCCTGCGAAGGAGGTATAGACGATGTGGTCGATACCTACCGTCTTGGCCGCAGCAATCGCATTGGAATGAGCTGCGAGCCGCTTGCCCGGCTCCAGATCGTCGGTGGAGATGATGAGGAGACGCTTGCCGCCCGCGAAGGCTGCTTCAAGAGAAGCCGGGTCGTTGAAATCGCCCTCGCGCGCCTCGACTCTTTTTCCCGCCAGATAGGCAAGCTTGTCGGGAGTGCGCGAGATCGCGATGACCGGCCCGGCACCTGCCTGAACCAGCAGGTCGACCACCTGCCGGCCAAGTTGTCCGGACGCGCCGGTCACGATGAAGGGGCCGTTCTGGATGTTGGACATGGTATCTCTCTTATCTTGATGTTTCTGCAAGCGCGCTTGCGATCAATCGTGGATTTGGGTGGGGGCGGGATTCGCCAGCTTGCCGCGCGCGAAACCCCAGCTTGTGGTCAGGATTTTGATCATCACATCGACCTCTGCCTCATCGCGTGGAGCAAAGGCCATGATCGCATTGGCCGGGATGTATCCGGCCGAGGCCATCGGGTGCTGTTCGCCCCATCCCTTCGCGATGAGTTCCTCAATCGCCGGCAGCGGCAGCATCATGTGCGACGAACCGTCATAGGCGGGATGCACATGCTCAAATTCGCGTCCGATCATGAAGGCTTCGCGCGGGCCGCAGGCATGCGGCCGCGGCAGGACTAATGCCTCGGCGCCGGGGACCGAAATACCCGATCGGCAACGCTCGACGAAGGGCAGGGCGAAGGCCTTCTGCTTGAACAATGCGTGAATCTCGGCCGAGGAGTTCTGCGACACTTGCTCATGCGGGGCGCACTCGGTGGCTTCGGGGCGCGGACCCTGCCGCAAGGGAAGTTCGAAGCACATATCTGGTCCTATCCAAATCTGAACGCGCTTTCGACCGCGCCCAATACGTGATCCTCGAGGGTCTTTTCCCCCCGATCCGCAAGCGCGGCGCCGGCCACGACGTGCAATGGAATTAGATGTTCCTCGCGCGGATTGGCGTCGCGTGCGCCGAGTGCCCGATCCCAAGCAGCCAGCATGGCGCGGCGCGCCCCGGGGTCTTCATAGGTCACCGCACCCGTGAGCCATCGGTCAAAGTCGCCGCCGTTCACCGGGCCATCGGGTCCGCCCCTCATCGCCCGCATCATCTTGCCCATGTTGTGATAGGTGTTGCCGGACCCGATGATCAGAACACCTTCGTCTCGCAAGGGCGCCAACGCGCGACCAGCAGCAAGATGCGCCTCAGCGTCGAGATCGTCGCGCAGGCTCAGTTGGACGGTAGGTATGTCGGCCTCAGGCAAAGCCACCTTTAGCGGAACAAACACCCCATGATCGAAGCCACGCGTGGCGTCGGCCCGGGTTTCAAAACCCGCGCCATTCAATAGCTCGCTTGCACGGGCCGCCAGCGTAGGATCGCCTAGCGCGGGCCAGGTCAGCTGATAAGTATGGGGGGGAAACCCCTGATAGTCGAACAGCAGCGGCGGCGCGGAGTTGGTCTGCACGGTAAACACCCGTTCCTCCCAATGGCCTGAGATCACGAGAAGCGCCTTGGGCTTTGCCGGCAGGCTCGCAGGCAAAGCCTCAAGGAAGCTGCGGTGCCTGTCCCAGGTGTCAGGCGGGTTCCAGTCCATGAAGAAGCAAGGGCCGCCTCCTTGGGGAACAAACACTGTCGGCTGCCTTTCGGTCATTCTGTCGTCCTTTTGAACCCCAAGCCCGAGGGTGGATGGCCAGCGCCGTGGCAACTCCGCATCGGATTAATTCGTCTCTGTCGGAAACGTCGGCGCATATGCCGACTTTACCGCACGCACGCGATTGGCTGTCATCCACGAGGCGATCAGGAGCACCCAGGTCGCAAGAGCCGGTGGCCAGCCTGGATCGCCCGCGCCCACATGCGCCCCGAACGCCAACACCAGATGCCAGAACATCGCCGCGTAAGCCCAGTCCGCCAGCATCGCCGAAGGGCGCCAAAGAATCACCACCGCGCCGACAATCTTCAAAATCGCGAGCGGCCAGATGATGTATGTGGGATAGCTCAACACCTCGCGATACATGCCCGCGACCATATCGTGGGATGAGATGTAGAAAGTCGCCCACCCAGATAGACCAGCGCCACAAGGCCGGTCGCGATCCAGTAGACATACTTTGCCACGTTGTCACTCATCACCGCACTCCCTGTTTGCAAGGGCTTGTTCAGCCGCAGTTTCCGCTCTAAGTACCTTTAGGTGTCTTGCATCGTCCGTGAAAGTAGGCACTTAAAAGTAACTAGATTACTTTAACCGCGAGGATAATCCACGATGAAGAGCGTCCAGCCCCCCTCATGCCCGATGGAGGCGCTTCTGCGTGTCATCACAGGCCCTTGGACGATCTATATACTCTGGGTTCTGTCCGAGCAGGGACCGCAGCGTTTCGGCGCGCTCAAGCGTTTGGTGCCCGGCATTTCCACCCGGGTCCTGACCGAGAGGCTGAGAATGCTGGAACATGCTGGCGTTGTATGGCGCGAGCAGGCCATGACCATCCCACCCGCTGTCACCTACGGGCTGACTGAGCGCGGCGCGGAACTGCGCGGCGTGCTGGACAAGCTTGGCTCGATCGCACGCCGCTGGGAGGCCGAGGGTGCCTTTGTCGGGACCGCAAGCGCGGCAGAATGACGGTACCCCTCCTGTTCGCGGGATAATCCCTCGCCCGAGAACAACTCAGGCAGAATCAGACCCGAAGCCCATGACGAATTGAAAACGGCGCTAGAAAAAGCCGCCAAGCGGCGCTTGGTGGGGTAGATCCGCACAGCTTTACGTTTTGCTGCTAAATCAACTTCTATCTACTATACTCACTAGACGGTACAGTAAAGCTTGTAACCGCCTAGTCCTGCCTGGGATAGAGAGAACGAGATGCCCGTGAGAAAAATGGCCGACGTCATGATTGGTGCGCGCGAGGTTTTCTTCCGATGCGGTTACGAAGGAGCCACGGTCGATGCGATTGCCGCTGAAGGAAAAGTGTCGAAGGCAACCATGTATTCGTATTACCCGACCAAGGAGCAACTGTTCCTGAGCGTGGTTGAATCCGAATGCGGTCGGCTTGCGGACGAAATCCTCCGGCCCTTGATCGCGTCTTTGGAGCCGCGCGCCCAGTTGGAAGAACTCGCCCTTCGCATGGTCGACCTCACCTTGGACGACACCTACATCCGTCTCCTGCGAACGTGCGTTGGCGCCTCCGAGGCACTGCCCGAAGTGGGTGAGGTTTATTTTCGCGCAGGCCCGAAACCTGCTCGCGAACTCGTCGGTAGGATTCTGGAGCGCCTTACGCGCGAAGGCGCGCTCGATGTCGATGACGACCGGCGCGCGTCCGATCACTTCATACACCTTTGCGTTTCGGGGCTACTTATGCCGCGCCTTCTCGCAGTGAAACGAGCTGTCCACCGCGAGCAACATGCGCGCGAAGCGGTCGCTGCATTCCTGCGACTTTACGGTAGCGGCCACAGAGACAAATTTTCAGATTGAGCTCGCTTGCCAAATACGGGGCAGCGCATTAGCTCGCCCAATGACTTAACCGACCGGACGGTACAGGGTGACTGCACAAGTGGAAAAGCAACCGAAGAACGCCTCGCCGAAGATTCTCGGCGCTGCGCGGGCGATTGCGCTGCGAGAAGGCGCGGGAAGGATCACGATCGACGCCGTCGCTCGGGAATCCGGCCTCAGCAAGGGTGGGGTGTTGTACAACTTCGCCACCAAGAAAGCGCTTCTGGCCGGGCTGCTCGACGAAATGCTCGCGGAGCACCGCGAACGTCTGGCGTCGGTCCCGGAAGGGCACAGTTCCCGCACCCTGCGCGGTCATCTCGAGACAGTTCTGCAAGCCGGAAGCACCGATGATGACCTTTCGATGGCTATTCTCGCGGTTTCGGCGTCGGATCCGAATCTTCTGGACCCGCTGAGAAAAGAACTGTCCCGTGATGTCGAGCGCATCCGTTCGGACGCGCAGGACGACACTGCGGCGATGGTTCTCTTTTTGGCGATCCAGGGTCTTCGTTTCCAGAGGCTCCTTCGCCTCGCGGATGGTGATGCCGATCAGCAAGACGCCACCATCGATAGATTCAAGGACATGATCGATGAGCTCGAATAGAACCAGATACTTCCGAGGAGGTGTCGCCGGATTGGTCGCCCTCCTTCTCGCCATTGTCCTTCTCGTGCAATTCGGCCCGAACCTCGCATCCAAGGTCTTCGCGCAGACTACGGATGAGGTTTCCGGTGCCGATGCGCAAGGGAGCGCCGAGCAAGACATCGCCCAACCGGTCACGGTCGAAGTATCGCGTGCCGAGCTTCGCGATAGCGATAGGGCGCGCAGCCTGGCAGGCCGCGTGGAGCCCGCCCGGACCGTGGATATTGCCTTTCAGGTTTCGGGTCAGCTTTCCGACCTCGCGGTAGATGCTGGGACTCGGGTCGAGAAAGGCGATTTAATCGCCGCGCTCGACCCGGTAGATTTCGAATTGGCTCTGGACCGGGCACAGGCCTCTTTCGACCTCGCAAAATCCGAATACGATCGTGCGTTGAGTCTGACCGAGAGGGGGGGTGGCGACCGACGCCCGACTTGAAACGAACCGCGCGCAGCTTGCCCAGGCAGAAGTCGCCCTCCGTGAAGCGAAGCGTCGTCTGGCTCAAGCCACGATCTCGGCGCCCTTCGAGGCCATTGTCGCGCGCATCTTTCTGGAGGAGTTTTCGAACGTCACCCCTGCGGCTCCGATTGCCAGGTTGCAGGACATCAGTGAAATGCGGGTGCGGATTTCGCTGCCCGAGGAACTCGCCGCGATCGCACGGGCCCAGCCCGATGCATTCAGGGTAACCGCCTCTTTCCCCGCTGTGCCGGGATATGACGCAACTCTGTATCTGCGGACATTCGTGACCGATGCAGACCCCACAGCCCAAACCTATGACGTCGAGTTTGCAATCGAGGGCGCCATCGACCCGAGATTGCTGCCCGGAATGACGGCGAATGTGCGCGTAGCCGCCGCCGCGGAGGGTGCGCAATCGCGGTTGGTAGTCGTCCCGGTCTCAGCGATCGACACGACGAGCCGGAGCGAGCCGTCCATCTGGCTGTATGACGAGGGGACCGGCCGGGTGTCCCGTAAGACGATCCGCCTGGGGCTGCCAAACGACGACGAAATCGTCGTGCTTGAGGGGCTCTCCGGAGACGAACTGGTTGTGTCCGGCGGGTGGTGGCGCCTGAAGGAAAACGAAACAGTCGCGGTTCGCGGCCTCTGAACGATCCTGGACCGGAAAACCGAAACCATGACAATGAGTATTTCCCGCGCAAGCATCCGACGTCCGGTCGCCGTTTGGCTGGCAATTATCTTTTGCCTTCTCGGCGGTTTGTGGGGGCTGAACACGGTCGGACGCCTCGAAGACCCGAGTTTCACGCTCAAGACGGCGCTCGTTTTCGTGCCCTATCCGGGCGCGACGGCGATGGAGGTGGAAGAGGAAGTCACCGATGTCGTGGAAAGCGCACTCCAACAGATGAAGCAGCTCGACCGGGTGGAATCGAAATCCATGCCGGGCATGGCCCAGATCACGGTCGAGATCGAGATGACCTATGGGCCCGACGAGATCCCGCAGGTCTGGGACGAGATGCGCCGCCGTATCCGCGACATCGAAGGAGAGCTTCCCTCCGGTGCGCAGTCTCCGATTATCAATGACGATTTCGGCGACGTCTACGGCATGTTCTATGCCGTGACGGCCGATGGGTTGAGCGCCACGGAACAGCGAGACCTCGCGACCAAATTGCGTCGCGGACTTGTCACCGTCGACGGGGTGGCCAAGATCGAGGTTCGGGGACTGGCTGAAGAGGAGATCATCATTTCGATCCCTTCGGCGCGACTGACCGAACTGGGTCTGCCGCCTGACCAGATCCTCGGTATCATCGCTGACGAGAACCAGGTTTTCTCCAACGGCGAGATCAGCGAGGGGCTTTCTCGGCTAGGTGTGTCCGTTCCGCCGGGTTTTGTCAGCGTCGAGGGCATAGAGGCGCTGCGGCTCGGCGCCCCCGGAGAGGTCGGGCAGATTGCGCTCTACGACATTGCCCGCGTGGTCCGAGAGGAGACGGAGCGGCCGAGCCAGATCGTGCGTCACAATGGCACGCGGGCCTTCACCCTCGGGGTCTCGGCGCTCGTGGACCGTAACGTTGTCGAGGTCGGCAGATCGGTCGAGGCACGGCTGGACCAGCTGAAGACCGAATTGCCGGACGGCGTCGAGATCGTACCAATCTATGAACAGCATAAGGTCGTCGACGAAGCGGTCTCGAGCTTTCTCGTCGGCCTCGGTCAATCCGTGGCCATCGTCATCGGGGCGCTGATGCTGACCATGGGTTGGCGCGCGGGTTTGGTCGTGGGTGCCACGCTGGGCCTAACGGTGTTTTCCACGCTGTTTTTCATGTCTGTCTTCGGCATCGAGATGGAACGGATCAGTCTCGGGGCGCTGATCATCGCCATGGGTATGCTGGTCGACAACGCTATCGTGATCGCCGAAGGCATGCTGATCGGCATGGCGCGGGGCAAGTCCGCCGAAGACGCCGCCGCCGATACCGAGACCGCGACAGCGTTTCCCCTGCTCGGGGCCACCGTGATCGGGATCATGGCGTTCTCTGGAATTGGACTGTCGCCAGATGCCACCGGCGAGTTCCTGTTCTCGCTTTTCGCGGTCATCGCGATTTCGCTGCTGATGAGCTGGATACTCGCCGTGACCGTCACGCCCTATTTGGGTAAGCTCCTTCTGAAGGCACCGAAAGACACCTCCAAGGACCCCTATCGCGGCTTCATCTATTCGGCCTATCGCGGTTTCCTCTGGCTGGCGCTGCGCGCCCGCGTGCTCGTCGTCCTGACGATCGTCGGAATCACGGTCTGGTCGGTCATGGCCTTTGGTCAGGTCAAACAGGCTTTTTTTCCGGCGTCGAACACCCCGATATTCTACGTCGAATTCCAGATGCCGCAAGGCACGGACATTCGAGTCACGAATGAAGAAATCGCTCGGCTGGAGGCGATCCTCTTAGGCGAGGAGATCGTGACGGACGTGACATCACTGGTCGGGCGAGGGGCCAGCCGCTTCATGCTGACCTACAACCCTGAGCAGGCCGATGCGAGCTACGGTCAGCTGATCGTGCGTGCGACCGATGCCACACTCATCCCCGATGTTGCGGCGCGTCTCAATCGCGAACTGCCGGCGCAATTCTCCAATGCTCTTATCCGCGTCGAGGAGATCGTCTTCGGTCCTCCTGCCGGGGCCGATGTCGCCGTGCGATTTTCCGGACCCGATCCGGTGGTCCTTCGGCAGCTATCGGATAACGCGCTTGCGATCTTCGACGAGGCCGGCACGATCACAAACTCGCGCACAGACTGGCGGCAGCGCGAAATTCTCGTCGAACCCATCGTCGACGAGGCTCGCATGCGGTTGGCCGGTTCGACTCGCGCTTCGATCGCCGACACCGTGCAATACGGCACCTCGGGCCTGCGGGTCGGCACCCTGCGCGAAGGCGATGCCGAAATCCCGATGTATCTGCGGCTTCCCGAGGTCGAGCGCGACGGGCTGGATCGTTTGCGCGATCTCTCCGTCTGGTCGCCGGGTGCAAATGATTACGTGCCGATGGCCAACCTCGTCTCCGGCTTTGAGCCCCGCCTCGTCGAGGCCCTTATCCACCGCCGCGACCGTGAGCGTACGATAACGGTCCTCGGCGGTGCGCGACCGGATCTGACTGCGAACGAAGCCTTCAACAGCGTGCGCGACGACATCGAAGCGATGCGGCTCCCCGACGGCTATTCGATGGAGTGGGGTGGCGAATACGAAAGCCAGCAGATGGCCAATGAAAGTCTCGGCAAGCAGCTTCCGATCAGCCTCATCGTGATGCTGACGATCTCGATCCTGATGTTCAACAAGGTGCGCCAGCCGCTGATATTGTGGCTCGTCGTACCAATGTCGGTCACAGGCATGGTTCTCGGTCTGCTGTTCACGGGGCTCCCGTTCACGTTCACGGCGCTTCTCGGCTTCTTGTCCCTTTCCGGGATGCTGATGAAGAATGCCATTGTGCTGGTGGAAGAAATCGATCAGCAACGCGCCGAAGGTGTCGAGGACTATCAGGCGGTAATCGATGGCTCGGTCAGCCGTTTGAGGCCCGTCGTGCTGGCTGCGGGCACAACGATTTTCGGTATGATTCCGCTCTTACCAGACGCCTTCTTCGCATCGATGGCCGTGACGATCATGGGTGGCCTCGCGTTCGCCTCGATCCTGACGCTGGTCGCGGTTCCGGTATTTTATGCACTGTTCTTCCGGATCAAGCCGCCCAAAAAAGAAAACGCTCCTTCAGGTTCCCCAGCGACAGCCTGAACGCAGATGCAGTTATAAGCGCTTCTCTGAGCGCCCTCGACCCATCTTAAGGACGGTGTAGGCATATTCCGCCGCCTCAAGCGCGCCTTCGGGAAAACCGCCGAATGTCGGAGCCACTTCGGTGCCGCCAAAGACGAGCGCTTCGTCCCGCAGGCCTAAAAGAACGCACGGCTGGCCATAATTCGTGAGGGCACGAAATACAGCGGAACTGCGGCTGGCAGCAGGCCAGGCGCACTCCCGCTCCATGGTCTAGGCCTTCAAGGCATGGACCGAGGCCCAACTGCTACGCATTCCCGGCAAGGGCGATCTCGCGAAGGCCTTCCGCTATGGTCTCAGCTGCTGGCCGTCATTCGAGCTCTTCCTTGGAGATGGCCGCGTCGGCATCGACGACAACACCGCCGAGCGCGTCATGCGCCCGATCAGCATCGGGCGAAAAAACTGGCTTTTTGCAGGCTCCGACAGCGGTGGCGAAACGCTGTCCCGGGCGATGTCCCTTGTCGAGACAGCCAAGATGAACGGCCTCGATCGGCAAGCCTGGCTGGCCGAAATCCTCGACCGCATCCACAATCACATGACCAACCCGCTCAACGAACCGCTTCCATGGAACTGGACGCCAATGAACTGATCCATGGTAACAACCGGGCGGTTACGTTTTCGGGGAGGTGATTACCTTTGAATCTTGAGATCCGACTTCGCCTTTGCTAGGAATCGAACAACCATTAGAAAATTAGCAAAGTCGAAAGTGCAGATGTCTGGACCCCTTGATCAACTGAAGATTATAGAACTTGGTCACGTAATTGCCGGACCACTTGCGGCAGCTTTACTCTCGGATTTTGGTGCAGATGTCATCAAGATCGAAGCCCCCAACCGGACGGATATGATGCGCGACCTTGGACCCAAGGCAGAGGATGGGGTGGGCGTCTGGTGGAAGACTTTGGGCCGTAACAAGAAAACACTAGGTCTGGACTGGAAGTCCGACGAGGGCCGGGACATCCTGCGAAAGTTGGTCGAAGATGCCGACGTGCTGATCGAGAATTTCCGACCGGGTGTGCTGGAACGTGCTGGTGTTGGGCCAGACGTCTTGCACGATTGGAACCCGGACTTGGTTGTCTTGCGGGTTTCAGGTTACGGACAGGACGGTCCGATGCGCGACCTGCCAGCGTTTGGGCGTGCTGCGGAGGCCATGAGTGGATTAGCGCATCTGACCGGTTTTCCCGACGGGCCGCCGATGCACCCCGGCTTTCCGGCGGCTGACAGCACGACAGGGCTAATGGGCGCTTTGGGAATCATGATCGCGCTATTTGCTCGCGAAAAGGGGATAGTACGCGGTCAGGTCGTCGATATTGCAGTATTCGAGGCCCTGCTTCGGTTGATGGATTATCCTGTTCCCGCATTGACTGGCGCGAACCTCTCGCCGCGACGCAATGGGCTGCGCCAGCCGATGGACTTTGCTCCGGGGGGGATGTTCCGAACGTCCGATGGGGTGTGGCTGAGCGTTTCGGCAGGGAGCGCGGAAACCGCGCAGCGCCTGTTGCGGGCGGTCGGAGGCGATGCCCTCGCCGATGACCCGCGGTTCGCGACATTGGGCGAGATGTCGCGGCACATGACGGTGGTCTTTGACGCGATCAATGATTTCGTCACGCAGCACACGGCTAAGGAAGTGGAAGCGGTATTCGCCCGCCATGATGCGGTTGCCTCGCGTGTGTTGAGCGTCGAAGAGATCATGACGAACGAGCAGATACGCCATCGTGGGGACATCGTGTCGGTCGACGGCGAACAGACCCAGGTCATTGGTCCGGTCCCTCATCTCAGCGCGACGCCCGGTCAGCTTCGTTGGCTGGGACGACCGCCTAGCGCAGACAGCCAAAGCATTCTGCGTGATCTTGGTTTTAACGATGAGCGGATCGCTGCCCTATGTGAGGCTGGGCTCGTAAGATTGGAGGGAGGGCGCGCGCTATGACATTGCGATTGACCGCCGACCAACAAGAGATTCGCGACCAGATTCTGCGGATTTGCGCAGGGTTCGACGACGACTATTGGCTGGATCGGGATCGCAACGGTGGTTTTCCCCATGATCTGCACAGGGCAATGGCCGATGGCGGCTGGCTAGGTATCGCCATGCCAGAAGCTGTCGGCGGCGCCGGTCTGGGGATCACCGAGGCGACCATAATGATGCAAGCAATTGCCGAGTCGGGGGCCGGCGCAAGCGGAGCCTCGGCCATCCACATGAACATTTTCGGGCTCAACCCGGTGGTGAAGTTTGGGACCGATGAGCAGCGCGCGCGTATGCTTGGCCCTCTAATAGCAGGCGATGAAAAGGCCTGTTTCGCCGTAACCGAACCGACGACCGGGTTAGACACCACAAAGCTGAAGACCATGGCGGTGCGGCAGGGGGACAGATATGTCGTGCACGGACAAAAAGTCTGGATTTCTACCGCGCAGGTGGCGGACAAGATGTTGCTTCTGGCCAGAACAACGCGGCTAGAGGATGTGAGCAGCCCGACCGAAGGGCTGAGCCTGTTCTATACAGATCTCGACCGAAATTTCGTTGACGTGCGAGAGATCGAAAAGATGGGTCGAAAGGCTGTCGATTCGAACGAAGTCTTCATCGATGGATTGCCGATTCCGGCTGAGGACCTGATCGGGGAGGAGGGCAAAGGCTTTAGGCAAATTTTGCACGGGTTGAATCCCGAACGCATCCTGGTGGCCGGTGAATGCATCGGTATTGCGCGCAACGCACTGGCGCGAGCGGCGCATTATGCAAACGAACGTGTGATTTTTGACCGCCCGATCGGCCAAAATCAGGGTGTTCAGCATCCACTCGCCAAAGCCTGGGCGCGAGTGGAATCTGCCAATCTCATGGTGATGCACGCTGCAGCCCTCTACGATGCGGGAGAACCCTGCGGCGTCGAGGCGAACGCCGCCAAGCTTTTGGCCGCCGACGCCGCGGTCGAGGCGACCGAAGCCGCGCAAATTACGTTTGGCGGATTCGGATATGCTAAGGAATATCACGTGGAGCGACTGGTACGTGAAGCTCTGCTGTTCCGCATCGTACCGGTGACACCGCAGATGCTTCTGTCGTTCATAGCAGAAAAAGCCCTTGGACTTCCAAAGTCTTACTGATCGGAGATAACGGGCGGGGCTGGTGGGAAAAGTTGTCTTGACCAATTTTCTAACACCCGTTAGATTACTGGCAGCTGCCCCTAATGGGAATGGGAGGAGGCGTCGTGAATAAGACGCAGTTTGGGTCTTCGAGGGAGGACCTATCAAAACGTGCAACCGTTTACGCAAGCGGTTTATTCACCGGCAAAGTCGTTGTGGTGACCGGGGCCGGAGGCGGATTGGGGCTGGCAATTGCGACCTTGTTCGCAAGGCTCGGGGCCAATCTGGCGATCAATGGACGCAACGAAGAGAAACTGGCTTTGGCCAAGGAGTTCCTTGAAAGTTTCGGGGGCGAAGTTTTCGCTGTGCCTATGACCATCCGGGAGCCTGAGCAGGTCGAGGATTTTGTCGCCAAGACGAACCAGGAGTTCGGGGCGATTGACGTATTGGTGAACAATGCTGGGGGTCAGTTTCCGCAAGCAGCGTTGGAGTTTAGTCCAAAGGGCTGGAATGCGGTCATAGACACCAACCTGAACGGCACGTGGTGGATGATGCAATCCACGGCGCGCCACTGGGTTGCCAACAAGCAATCGGGCTCCATCGTCAACATCGTGGCCGATATCTGGCGCGGCATGCCCGGCATCGCGCATACCTGTGCGGCCCGGGCAGGAGTAGTTTACCTGTCCAAGTCGGTTGCGGTGGAGTGGGCCCCGCACGGTATCCGAGTGAACTGCGTGGCGCCGGGTTGCTGCGAAAGCAACGGTTTCGGGAACTACCCTCCGGAGGGTTCTGCGACCTTTCAGGACTCCAACCCGATGCGGCACGCCGGGGACGAATGGGATGTCGCTGAAGGGGTTGTCTATATGGCGGCGAATTCAGGGAAATTCGTAACCGGAGAAGTTCTGAACATCGACGGTGGGCAGCAATTGTGGGGGGATCCATGGCCAACGGGGCGGCCGGACTACTTCCGGATTACCTGATGTTGGCCGTGAACCTTAGGGGGACAATGATATCTAGATGACGACTAAGATTAAAACAGCAATCGGAGCCGATGATGGGGCGATACTGGAGTGCAGCGGGGTCGAGCGACGGTTCGGCGGCATCGTCGCTGTCACCGGTGTGGACCTCGTCATTCGGCAGGGGGAAATCTTTGGACTTGTCGGCCCGAACGGCAGCGGCAAGACAACACTGACGAACGCAATTACCGGGTTCTACCCACCGAATGTGGGGACTGTGCGGTTGGCAGGAAAGGAAATCACGGGTACGGCACCTCACAAGGTTGCCAAGCTCGGCGTCGCCCGGACGTTCCAGAATCTTGCCTTGTTCAACGGGATGAGCGTTCTGGACAACATCCTGCTGGGGCGGCACATCCACATGAAACCGGGCGTTCTGCGCACCGCGCTTTACTGGTGGGCAGCACAGCGTGAAGAAATCGAAAACCGCAAGATCGTCGAAGAGGTGATCGAGTTTCTACAACTCGAGAGCATCCGGCATGAGTTGGTCGATGGCCTTCCGATCGGGTTGAAAAAACGGGTCGAGCTGGCGCGGGCATTGGTGGCCGAGCCACAGATGCTGATTCTCGATGAACCGATGGCCGGCATGAACCAGGAAGAGAAAGGGTATATGTCCCGTTTCATTCTGGATGCCCGTGCCGAACGCGGCGTCAGCGTTCTGCTGATCGAACACCATATGGATGTCATCACCGGCATTTGTGATCGGATGCTGGCCCTGAATTATGGTGAAATGATCGCCAGTGGCATCCCCAAGGAGGTTGTGAAGGACCCGCGGGTCATCGAGGCATATATCGGAGGGTCGCATGACTGATTTGACGAAGAAACAGTCTTCGGGCGGCGACACGATCGGCGCAATTCTGGCGCGGAACGCCTCGAAACACGGTTCGGAAATCGCGCTTCGCGAAAAAGAGCGTGGGATCTGGAAGGAAACCACATGGGCGGAATACGCCGAAGAGGTGCTGGCCTGCGCGGCCGGGCTTGAGAAAATCGGCGTAACACCGGGCAAGGCGGTGCTTATCCTGGGCGACAACCGGGCGCGGCTGTATGGCGGAATGCTGGCTATTTCGTTGCTGGGTGCCTATGCAATGCCTGCCTATCCCGGCGCGACGCTCGAAGAACTCCGGCACTTTCTTGGCGAAGTCGAAATCGTCGCGGCCATCGCCGAAGATCAGGAACAGGTTGACAAGATCCTGGAACTGAAGGACGCGGGCGCCGAGGGCATCGACCACATCATTTATGATGAAGCGCGCGGTCTTGGCTTCTACGAGGTTGAAGGGCTGTTGTCCTGGGATCACCTGATCGAAGTTGGTCAGCACGATCTGAACGAAACCCCGGGCCTGAGTGAGGAACTGCTTAGTCGTGCGAAGCCGGAAGATCCGGCCATTTTTCTGCACTCCTCCGGAACGACGGGCGCGCCGAAGGGCATCGTACTGAGTCAGAAGAACGTTCTTGCTGCTGCTCGGAATGGACATGCGGCGGGTGCCTTCGGCGAAAATGAGGAGATCCTCGCGTACTTGCCGATGGCCTGGGTGGGAGACTACGCCATAACCGTTGCCGCGGCACTCCTTTGGCGTTTCACCGTGAATGTGCCTGAGCGCCAGGAAACGGTCGTGCGCGACATGCGCGAGATCGCTCCGACATTCTATCTGGCGGCGCCAAGAAGCTGGGACCAGATGCTGACGACAATCCAGGTTGGTATCGAAAATTCGACCCCTTTAAAGAAATGGCTGTACCATTTTTTCATGGATCGGGCCATCGCGGCGGAAACGCGCAAGCTGAATGGCAAAAGCGGCGGTGTTCTTGAGCCATTGGGCCGGCTTCTGGGCGAGGCGATTGTTTTCGGTCCGATCAAGGACCAGTTCGGGATGAGCCGCCTCAAGAATGCGTTCACCGGCGGTGAAGCGATCGGGGAAGACACCTTTGTGTTCTACCGCGCCCTGGGGATCAAGTTGCGTCAGCTCTACGGCCAGACCGAGAACAGCGCGATCAACGCGATTCAGGCTCCGGGCGAGGTCCGTCTTCATACGGTTGGCAAACCCGCGCCTGGCGTCGAGGTCAGCATTGCCGAAGACGGTGAGATCCTGGTGCGCTCGGACAGCGTGTTTGAAGGGTACTTCAACAAACCCGAAGCGACCGCCGAAGCCCTTGACGGCGGGTGGCTGCATACAGGTGATGCCGGCTATCTGGAGGACGACGGACACCTGGTTGTTCTTGGGCGTGTATCCGAGGTCATGCACACCGCCGACGGTGAACGTTACGTTCCAAACTACATCGAGAACCGGTTGAAATTCAGCCCGTATATCAAGGATGCGGCCGTGATTGGCGCCGGGCTGAAGGAACTGACGGCGATGGTCTGCGTGGATTTCGAGGCCGTGGGGCACTGGGCCGAAGTGAACGGCGTACCTTACGTGTCATATGCCGATCTTTCTCAGCGTGAAGAGGTCGCGACGTTGCTTCGCGAGGCGTTCCAACGGGTCAACAAGGCCGTCACCGAGCCATTGCGCCTGCAACGCTTTGTCAGTCTGCCGAAAGAATTCGACCCGGACGATGGTGAAATCACACGGACACGAAAACTGCGGCGCAAGGTCGTTCAGGAACGCTATGCTGACGTGATCGCGGCGCTCTACGACGGTTCAAAAGAGGTCCACGTAAGCGCGCAGGTGACTTACGAGACCGGGGAAGTAGGGAAGGTCGAAAGAAGCCTTCCCGTCAGGGAGGTATAAATGGACTGGGTCTTTCTATCAGAGCTTGCGATCAACGGAGCCTTGACGGGTCTGTTATATTCGCTTTTCGCCATCGGCCTCGTGCTGATTTACAAAGCGTCCTCGGTGCCCAATCTGGCGCAGGGTGGGCTGACCATGGTGGGTGCCTATGTGGTCCTGGCGCTGGCGCGCGATGTGGGTTTGCCCTTGTGGCTGGCCATTCCTCTGGCTGCGGTTGTCATGTTCGGCCTTGGGTTCGGCATCGAGCGTGTTGCCCTGCGTCGTCTCGCGGGTCGCCCGGTCGTCATGATCCTGATGCTGACACTTGGCCTCGACATATTCCTGCGGGGTACGACACTTGCCATCTGGGGCGGAACGTCGCGTTCGATGGAACTGGGCGTCAGCTATGATCCGCTGTTCCTGGGCGACATCTTCATCAGCCGCATCCATCTGGTCGGTGCCGGTGTCGCGCTTGCCTTGTTTGTCGGCTTCATGCTGTTCTTCCAAACCCGGACCGGGATCAAGTTGCGGGCGATCGCGGATGATTACATGGCTTCGTGGTCGGTAGGTATCTCGGTTGAGCGCGGCGTTGGGTTATCCTGGGCATTGGCATCCGTTGTTGCCGTCGCCGCTGGCGTCATCTGGGGTGAGATTCAGGGTGTCGATCAGGCGCTGTCGCTGTTGCTTCTCAAAGGTCTGACGGTTGCCGTTCTCGGTGGTCTCGACAGTATCCTTGGCGCCGTGATCGCAGGCATCATCCTGGGCGTCGTCGAAAACGTTGGCGCTGATTTCCTCGATCCGCTTGTCGGAGGCGGAAGCCGTGAGCTTATCGTCGCCGCCGTGCTCATTCTTACCGTCATGATCCGTCCGCACGGGCTGTTCGGTCGTCACGACATCGAAAGGGTGTAAGGCATGTTTTACAGACTTTCCGGCGTCCATCACGCCGACTACGTTTCGGACAGCCGTATCTTCAAGGTGCCTGCCGACAGAAATCTGACAGCTTTCATCTTTCTGATCGGCCTTGCCGCGCCATTCATCATCCCGTCGCTTTATCTGAACAGCTACATGCTTCCCTGGCTGATCTGGACGGCCGCCGCTTTGGGGCTGAACCTGGTGACAGGTTGGGCCGGCCAACTGCACTTGGGCTATGCTGCGGTCATGGCCGTCGGAGCGTATTCGTCTATCCATGCCGCGCGTTTCGGGGTGCCGTGGGAATTCGCCCTGATCATTGGCGGGTTGACGTCATCCGTGATCGGCAGCCTGTTCGCTTTTGCCGCTTTGCGGGTCAAGGGCCTCTATCTCGCCCTTACCACTCTTGCGATGCAGTTCGTGATGGACTGGGTTCTGACCCACTCGCCGGCGATCTCGGGGGGCTCACACGCATCGCTCCAGTCGCCGACGCTGGCGTTGTTGGGGCAAGAGATTACCACTGATACTGGCTTCTACTATGTCGCCTTCGGCTGGTGTGTGTTGGTGACGATCTTCATGCTTAATCTCAAGCGTACTGGACTCGGTCGCGCCTTGGTCGCTGTCCGGGAAAAAGACTTTGCCGCCGCGATCCTGGGTGTGAACAGTTTCTACTACAAAATCCTCGCATTCGCGACTTCTTCGTTCATCGCAGGCGTCAGCGGTGCGTTGCTTGTTGCCACCTTTTTCTTTCTCGCCGCACCCGAGCAATTCTCGGTTGCCGTTTCGATCCAGGTTCTTGCGATGGTGATTGTTGGCGGCCTTGGCAGCATTATCGGTTCCTATTTCGGTGTTGCCCTGATCCTTCTTGTTCCGGGTATCGTGAACGGTCTCGTCGTCACGCTGAGTGACGGGCTTGGCATGCAGATCAACGTTGAAACGCTCGCCCACATCCCCAACGCGGTCTATGGCGCGCTGATCGTCATTATCCTTCTGATCGAACCGCTTGGTTTGGGAAAACTCTACGGCAACATCAGAGACTACCTGATGGTCTGGCCCTTCGATCAGTTCAAGAAATAAGGGAAATGCCGATGCAAGAAAAAGTTGAAGCCCAGAACATTCTGTCCATGAACAGTGTCGAGGTGCTGTACGACAATGTAATGCTGGCGATCAAAGGTGTATCGGTCCAGGTTCCAAAAGGCGAGATGATCGCGCTTTTGGGGTCGAACGGAGCGGGAAAAAGCACCACGTTGAAAGCGATCAGCGGTCTTTTGAAAGCCGAGCGCGGACGCATCAGCCGAGGTGAGATAACGTTCCAAGGAACGGACATTACCGAAGCGCTCGCGCAAAAACGCGTCGAGATGGGCATCTGTCATGTCATCGAAGGGCGGCGGGTCTTTGAACATCTGACCCCCGACGAGAACCTGACCGCCGCCGCGCCGCGCGGAATGTCCCGATCGACGCTGAATGCGGAAAAGGACAAGATTTACGCCTATTTTCCACGGCTTGCCGAACGCAAAAATTCGCAAGCAGGCTATTTGTCGGGTGGTGAGCAACAGATGCTTGCCATTGGGCGGGCCCTCGTGACCCAGCCGAAGCTTTTGATGCTTGATGAACCAAGTCTCGGGCTTGCTCCGTTCCTGGTCGAGGAAATCTTCGGCATCCTGCAAAAGATCAATAAGGATGAGGGGCTGTCCGTCCTGCTGGTGGAACAGAACGCCCTGGCAGCTCTGGAGATCGTTTCGCAAGGGTATCTTATCGAAAACGGCCGCGTCGTTATGCACGGCACGGCCGAGGCGCTCAAATCCAACTCCGACATTCAGGAGTTCTATCTAGGCGGCGGAGAGACCGATTTTCACAACGTCAAGCACTACAGCCGACGCAAACGTTGGCTGAGCTAACGTACTATTCGAAAACTGTTCAGGGAGGAAAAAATGAAGAAACTTACCAAAGCGCTGGCTGTATTTTCAATGGTTGGCGGGGCGCTGTTCGGCACCCAGGCGCTGGCCGAGCCATTCAAGATCGGCATCTGCTACGATCTCAGCAAGGCCTATACCTTTGCCACGCCGCAGGTTTCGCAGGCCGCGATGGACCTTGCCAAGCTCATCAACATGAAGGGCGGCATCGGTGGGGAACCGGTCGAAGTCATCGTGCGTGACCACGGGAACGAACCGCAGCGCGGAATCGAGTGCTACTCGAAACTCAGCCGCGAGGGCGTCTTTGTTTTCGATACCCTGTCCACTCCGGTGTCTCTGGCTATCCTGCCGCGGGCCATGGAAGACGGGCGTATCCTGATGCAGTCGCTTGTCGGGCGCGGCGATGCCGTTGATGGCACCGTCTTCGATTGGGTCTATCCGATCGGGCCGACCTATTGGGGACAGGCCGCCAACGATGTCGCCTACATCAAGCAATTGCATGACGGCGATCTGTCAGATGTGAAGGTCGGGTTTGTGTATTTCGATTATCCCTTCGGGCAGGAGCCGATCGAGATCCTGGAAACCCTGTCCGAGAAAGAGGGTTTCGAGCTTGAACTGTACCCCGTGCCACTGCCTGGCAGCGACCAGGCCGGTGTGTGGTCCAAGGTGCGCCGGGACAACCCAGATCATGTGATTGTCTGGATGCTGGGCGGTGCCCATGTGGTTGCCTCGAAAGAGATGCAGCGCAATCGCATTCCGATGGACAAATACATCTCGGTCAACTGGCTGAACGAAGTCGATATCGCCAACATCGGTAAAGAGGCCGCCAAAGGTATCAAGCGCGGGACCAATGTCGTGGGCGGTCAGGATATTGCCCTGTATCAGGAAATCATGGCCGAGCTTTATGACAAGGGCGAGGGATCCGGCCCGATCGAGAAGACGCAGGACGTTTTCTACAACACCGGGCTGGCCATGTATTCGATCATGTTCGAAGCCGCGCGCAAGGCGGCGGAAGCCGAGGGGCTGCCGATCACTCCGACATCCTACAAGGCCGGACTGGAGTCGCTTGAGGGATTCGACGCGAACGGGCTGATGGCCCCCATTACGGTGACGGCCGAAGATCATGGCGGCGGTGGCAAGACCCGGATCGAGATGTGGGACGGGGAGACTTGGGTGCCGCAAACCGACTGGATCTCTGAGTACACGGACGTCGTGTGGGACGTGGTGAAAAAAAGTTCCTCAAAATACGAGCAGTGAAAGACTGGTAGCAGGAAGGGCGACGCTACGCGGGGCGGCAGCGGCGTTTGCAAAGCGGTATCACAGCCCCAAACCAAACCAAACCAACGGGAGTGAGAGAACATGAAAGTCAAACAGCACATAAGGGCGGTGGCACTGACTGCCGCGCTGGCAGCAAGCGCGACTGTGGCCGCAGCGCAGGACAAGGAGCCGATCCGCTTCGGACTCTGCTTCGACCTTAGCAAATCCTACACTTTCATTTCGCCGCAGGTGGCTCAGGCCGCCCAGGATCTGGCGATGTACACCAACGAAAATGGCGGTATCGAAGGTCATCCGGTTGAAATCATCA
Source organism: Sulfitobacter sp. 1A15106 (assembly GCF_043556995.1). Lineage (NCBI taxonomy): Bacteria > Pseudomonadati > Pseudomonadota > Alphaproteobacteria > Rhodobacterales > Roseobacteraceae > Sulfitobacter > Sulfitobacter sp. 1A15106. The sequence continues at coordinate 109,912 of NZ_JBIFFM010000010.1, forward strand.
TTCGCGATCATGGCAACGAACCCCAGCGTGGTGTGGAATGCTATGAGCAGCTCAAGCGCGAAGGTGTGTTCCTATTCAATTTTCTGTCCACGCCGGTCACGAACGCGGTTCTGCCGCGTGCGATGAAGGACGGGAACTTGTTGATGCAGTCTTTTGTTGGCCGCGGAGACGCGGTGGACGGCGAAGTGTTCGAATGGGTTTTCCCGGTCGGTCCGACGTACTGGCAGCAGGCGGCAAATGACGTTGCCTTCATCAAGGGTCAGATGGGCGGTGACTTGAGCAAGGCGAAGATCGGGTTCATCTATCTGGATTACCCCTTTGGCCAGGAACCGATCGAGATCCTGAAAACGCTTTCCGAAAAGGAAGGGTTCGAGTTGGAGCTGTATCCCGTACCGCTTCCCGGGTCGGATCAGGCCGGCGCATGGAGCAAAATCCGCCGCGACAAGCCTGACTACGTGATCAGCTGGCTGCTGGCGGGCGGGCATGTGGTCGCCTCGAAGGAAATGCGCCGCAACCGTTTCCCGATCGACCGCTATCTGTCGGTGAACTGGCTGAACGAAGTCGATATCGCCAATATCGGCGCACAAGAGGCGAAAGGCATCCTGCGCGGGACCAACGTGGCCGGTGGCCAGGAAGTTCCGATCGTCAAGACGATGCTGGACACCTACTATGCCAATGGCAAGGGCAGCGGTCCCGAGAGCCTGGTGCGCGACGTGTACTACAACACGGGCATGGCGATCTACTCGGCCGGTTTCGAAGCCGCGCGGATCGCAATTACTGAAAACGGTTGGCCGATCACACCGGAAAGCATGAAGAATGCCTATGAATCGATCGAGAACTTCGATGGAAACGGCATCATGGCCCCGGTTACACTGACCGACAAAGACCACGGTGGTGGCGGCAAGACCCGGGTCGAGCAGTGGAATGGCGAAACCTGGGTTCCGCTGACCGACTGGAGCGCCGACTATCTTGACGTTGTTTGGGATGTCATCAAGCACAGCTCCGCGACGTTCACCGTCGAATAAGACAGAGCTTCCCCGCGGCAGACATGTCGCGGGGAAGCTTTCCGCAGTTAGATTGTCCCGAGAAAGCGAAGCAGGTATCATGAGCCCCATTGACGTGAAGATCGAAGACGGAATTGCGACCGTCTGTATCAACCGGCCAGAACGTAAAAACGCGCTTTCCGTGGCGGCGACGAACGGGCTGACCGACGCTTGGGAGAAGATCGAGGCGGATGACAGCGTTCGTGTGGCCATTCTGACTTCTGCCGATTGCGGCGTTTTCAGCGCCGGACTGGATCTGAAGGAAGCCACACAAATCGCACGCGACGAGGGTGTCGATATTCTGACCAAGATGCGCGACCCGTTTCACGAGACCATGCGCGCCTGCAAGAAACCGATCATCGCGGCGATGACAGGGTCGCTGATGGCGGGCGGCATGATGCTGACCTTGAATTGCGATCTGCGGGTCGGTCTCAAGGGGACCAAGGTCGGTATCACCGAAGTAAAGATCGGTCGTGGATCGCCCTGGGCATCGCCGGCACTGTCCATGCTACCGCAGCCCATCCTTATGGAAATCGTTCTGACCGGCGACTTGATGCCGATCGAGCGCCTGCACGAATACGGGTTCACCAACTATATCGAAGACACTCCCGATGCTGTCCGCGCAAGGGCATTTGACCTTGCCAAACGCATTGCCAGCGCGGCCCCGCTGTCGGTTGTTGCCGCGAAAGGCGGCGTTCGCGCGACCATGGACCTGGGCTGTGCGGGTGGCCTGAAAGAGGGCAAGCGCCTTCACGAGGTGGTTTACGCCAGCAACGACGCGATTGAAGGCCCAAAGGCCTTTGCTGAAAAGCGGGCACCCGTCTGGACCGGGACCTGATGGAGACTTGAATGACTGAGCTTATTCGCCTGGACAGGGAAGGCCCTGTCGGAATCCTGCGTTTTCTTCAGCCGACAAAACGCAACCCTTACAGCATCGGGTTCGTCGAAGAACTGGTGGCGCTTCTGCGCGAAGCCGAACGGGACGCTACGATCCGTGTCGTTGTTATGACCGGTGGCAATCATTTCAGCAGCGGCGGCGATCTTGTCGGGTTTCAGTCCGAGATCGCCAAAGGCGCGCGGGCGACGTCGGAAATGGTGGACCTGGTTCACGATGGCGGACGCGCGGCCTATCTGTTTCGCAAACCTCTGATTTCCGCGGTATGCGGCGTGGCTTTTGGCGCGGGCCTCAGCCTGGCCTTGTCGGCGGACATTGTCGTTGCCGCCGAAGATGCCCGGCTGTGCGAAGTATTTGCACGCGTCGGCGGTTGTCCCGACACGGGATCAAGCTGGCTGCTTCAGCAGCGCGCCGGTGCGGGCGTTGCCCGGATGCTTGTGCTCACGGGCCGTGAAATCGACGGGCGCACCGCCAGGGACCTGCGCGTTGTCGAAGAATGCGTGCCGGCCAACCAGGTCGAGGTACGGGCGCTGGAAATTGCCCGCGAGATTGCAACGCACCCGATGTTTGGCGTTCAGACCGCCAAGCGTGTGATGCGCGCCGCAGCCGAGTGCAGCTATCTCGAGGCGCTGGATATCGAGCGCGATGCCCAAAGCGTTTTGCTGTGCGCGCATGACTTTCCTGAGGCCATGAAAGCGTTTTCGGAAAAAAGAACTCCAGAATTCAAAGACCGTTAGCTCGGTTGAAACCTTATCGCAAAACTCAAGGAGACCACGCCAATGAAGGTACTCGTGCCTGTGAAACGCGTGATCGACTACAACGTGAAGGTTCGTGTCAAAGCGGACGGAAGCGGTGTCGATCTGGCCAACGTTAAGATGTCGATGAACCCTTTCGACGAAATCGCCGTCGAAGAGGCGATACGCCTGAAAGAGGCCGGCAAGGCCGAAGAGGTGGTCGCGGTATCCATCGGCGTCAAACAGGCGCAGGAAACCCTGCGCACCGCACTGGCCATGGGTGCCGACCGCGCCATTCTGGTCTTTGCAGCGGATGACGTGCACCATGATATCGAGCCGCTGGCAGTGGCCAAAATCCTTGCCAAGGTCGTGGAAGAGGAACAGCCTGGTCTGATTCTCTGCGGCAAGCAGGCGATCGACAACGACATGAATGCCACCGGCCAGATGCTGTCAGCCCTGCTGGGCTGGTCGCAGGGTACCTTTGCCTCGGAACTGGACATCGACGGTGACAGTGCCGTCGTGACCCGGGAAGTTGACGGCGGCCTGCAGACCATCAAGGTCAAGATGCCCGCGATCGTCACCGTGGACCTGCGCCTGAACGAGCCGCGCTATGCGTCGCTGCCCAACATTATGAAGGCCAAGAAAAAGCCGCTGGATGAGAAAACCGCCGATGATTACGGCGTTGATGTCACGCCGCGTCTGGAAATCGTCAAAACCTCCGAGCCCGTGGCACGCGCGGCCGGTATCATGGTCGGCTCGGTGGACGAGCTGGTCGCAAAACTCAAAGAAGCGGGGGCTGTATAATGGCTGTTCTTCTTCTCGCAGAAGTCACCGATGGTGAACTGGCAATCGACGCAACCGCCAAGGCCGTGACCGCGGCCAAGGCCCTGGGCGATGTGACCGTTCTGTGCGCGGGCGCCTCTGCTGCTGCCGCAGGCGACGCCGCCGCCAAGATCGACGGTGTGGCCAAGGTTCTGGTCGCCGAAGACGCATCGCTGGGTCACCGCCTGGCCGAACCGACCGCCGCGCTGATCGCATCGCTGGCCGGTGATTATGAACATATCGTCGCCCCGGCCACCACGGACGCCAAGAACGTCATGCCGCGCGTTGCCGCGCTGCTGGACGTGATGGTCCTGTCGGACGTGTCCGGCGTTGTCGATGGCAAAACGTTCGAGCGCCCGATCTATGCCGGGAACGCGATTCAAACCGTCAAATCGTCGGATGCGAAAAAGGTCATCACCTTCCGCACCTCGACCTTTGATGCCGCTGGCGAAGGCGGGTCTGCCTCGGTCGAAAGCATCGGTGCCGGGGACAACCCCGGCCTGTCGGAATGGGTCGAAGACAAGGTCGCCGCATCGGATCGTCCCGAACTGACCTCGGCCGGTGTGGTCGTGTCCGGTGGGCGCGGCGTCGGCTCCGAAGAGAACTTTGCCCTGATCGAGAAACTGGCCGACAAGCTGGGCGCCGCCGTTGGCGCATCCCGCGCCGCCGTCGACTCGGGCTTTGCACCGAACGACTGGCAGGTTGGCCAGACCGGCAAGGTGGTCGCGCCTGACCTGTATATCGCCGTTGGCATCTCGGGTGCGATCCAACACCTGGCCGGCATGAAGGACAGCAAGATCATCGTCGCGATCAACAAGGACGAAGAAGCCCCGATCTTCCAGGTTGCCGATTACGGTCTGGTTGCCGACCTGTTCGACGCCGTGCCCGAACTGACCGACAGGCTGTAAGTCATTGCGAAAAAATTACAAAAAGGCCCGCCTGTTTTGGCGGGCCTTTTTTGTACGAGCCGAATGGGCGGCGCGTGATTGGATAAATCCGGATGCGCACGGTCCGAAGCCTTGTGACGCCCCGTCAGAACGCCTCGGGTTCATTGCCAGGAAATAAAACACTTGTTAGATTTCTTCAATGCAAGCATGAACCGATAGGAATAAAACATGTCTCTGATCAAGAACTCCCCGAGTTGGGCAGTGGATGAACACAAGATGTTCGCCGATAGTACACGCAGGCTTTTCGATGCAGAGATGGCTCCGAAGATTGAAAAATGGGCGGAGCAGGGAATTGTTGACCGCGACTTCTGGAAAACAGTCGGTCAGCAGGGTGTCATGGGTGGCTCGATTGCCGAAGAATATGGTGGGTTCGGTGGCGGCATCGGGTTCGACGCGATTACCGTCTACGAGCAGGGGCGCACCGGTGATACGGGTTGGGGCTATGGGATTCAGTCCATCGTAATCCATTATCTCAACGCATATGGCAGTGAGGAACAGAAGAAAAAGTGGTTGCCGAAACTGGTCAGCGGCGACAGCGTTGCGGCGATTGCCATGACCGAGCCTGGAACGGGCTCTGACCTCCAGAACGTACAAACCTACGCGGAAAAGGATGGCAACCACTACAAGATCAACGGTTCGAAGATCTTTATCACAAACGGGCACACGGCGGATCTCGTTGTTATCGTGGCAAAGACCGATCGCAACGCCGGCGCCAAGGGCGTTTCGTTGATCGTTCTGGAAACCGAGGGCGCCGAGGGCTTTCGCCGGGGACGGAACCTGAAGAAACTGGGTATGAAAGGTTCGGATACTGCTGAGCTGTTCTTCGAGGATGTGCGCGTGCCCACGGCGAACCTGCTTGGTCCGGAAGAGGGGCAGGGGTTCTACCAGCTGATGAAGCAGCTGCCTTGGGAGCGGCTGATGATCGGCATTACCGCGCTCGGTTTTATTGATTTTGCGATCGATGAAACGGTGAAATATGTTCAGGACCGCAAGGCATTTGGAAGCCGGATCATGGACTTCCAGAATACACGCTTCAAACTGGCGGAATGCAAAACCAAGGCCGAATTGCTACGTTCCTTCGTAAATGACGGGCTCGCGCGTCTTGAAGCGGGCGAACTTGATGCGGCCACGGCTTCGATGGTGAAATGGTGGGGCAGCCAGACGCAGAACGAGGTCATGCATGAATGCCTGCAACTGCACGGCGGTTACGGTTTCATGATGGAATACCCCATCGCGCGACTTTATGCCGACAGCAGGGTCCAGATGATCTATGGCGGCACCAACGAGATCATGAAGGAACTGATCGCACGCTCGATGGATGTTTGATCCGTCCGGTGCCGGGTGGGGCTACTCCCTGCCCGGCCCCAGAATTTCGTCGCTGTGTTCCCCAAGTCGCGGGGCCGGGCGATGATCATGTCGCGCAGGGGTCGCCGAAAATCGAGCCGGCGGGCGTGTCGTCCAGATCGCACCTTCGGTCGGGTGATCAATCCGTTGAAAGAACCCGGTTGCGGCAAGATGGGGATCGTTCGGCAAATCTGACAGGTTGCGCACTGGCATGGCGGGTATGTCGGCCTGCTCCATGAGGTCAAGCCACTCATCCGTGGTCCGGGTCAGCGCAATCTGCGCCACCATATCGTATACTGCGCCGATGTTGCGGCTTCGGGCATCCATGTCAGTGACCCAGACATGGTCGATCATGTCGTCGCGCCCGACCGCCTGAAAGAACCGCGCCCATTGCACGTTGGTGTAGGGCAGAATGGTGATGTAGCCATCTGCGGTCTGAACCGGACGCCGGTGCGGAACCAGCATGCGGGCATAGCCGAAATCCTGCGGAGTCTCCTCGAAGGTGGCGCCATCCATGTGTTCGGCCAGCAGGAAGGCGGCCAGCGTCTCAAACATCGGAACTTCGACATGCTGGGCCTGTCCCGTACGCTCGCGGTGGAACAGGGCGCCCATCACGGCATAGGCGGCGGTCACGCCGCCAAGCTTGTCGGCCAGAATTGTCGGGGCATAAGCGGGCGGTGCCTCGGGGTCGCGCAAGGTTGCCAGGCTGGCCAATCCCGACACCGACTGGACGGAATCGTCGAATGCAGGCTTGGCGGCATAGGGCCCGTCCTGCCCGAAACCGGTGGCGGATACCGTGATCAGGTTCGGGTTTTCCTGGCGTAGAGTTTCGGGATCCAAAGACAATCTGGCCAGCGCCGCAGGCCGGATGCTCGAAATCATCACATCGGCATCGATGAGCAGTTTGCGCAACTGATCGCGACCAGTTTGTGTTTTGAGGTCGAGTACGACACTGCGCTTGTTACGGTTGGTCCCCAGAAAAGCGGCCCCCATCAGCTTGTTGCGCGATGGCTGGACCTGGCGAAGAAGATCGCCCTCGGGGCCTTCCACCTTGATCACATCGGCCCCCAGATCGCCCAGCATCTGCGTCGCCAAAGGTCCGAAAACCACAGAAGTCAGATCGACGATCTTCACGCCTTGAAGGATCGCCGGTTTGTTCTCAGCGGTCATTTGATTGTCCACCCTTTTGGTTGTCCACCGTTTTCATGAACGGGGTCCGAATTCGGCGCGAATGGCTTTACCTTGCGCATCGAAGGCCGGGCAGGGGCGCAGTGTCGTTTCGCCGACGCTGCGCCGGATCGGGGGTGTCGGGACGTTGATCTCGCCCGAGGGTGTGCCTATCACGGATCGGTCAAGCTGGGGGTGACCGGACAGGGTCGCCACGTCGTTCACCGCGCCCGAGGCAATGCCCGCAGCGTCAAGCCGCTTCAGCATCTCGGCGCGGTCATGCGAGGCGAACACGGCCTTGATGAGCACTTCGAGCGCGGGTTTGTTGTTGATGCGCGATGTGTTGTCCTGAAAACGGGGGTCGGTTGCCAGAGCCGCGTCGCCCAGTATGTGTTCACAGAACCTTTGCCATTCGCCGCTGTGCTGCACGGTAATGACGACAAGCTGACCGTCCTTGCATTCATAGGCCCCGTACGGGCAGATGACCGTGTGGTTCAGTCCGACACGGGGTGTCGGCTTGCCAAGGTAATCGTGATATAGCAGCGGAACCGACATCCAGTCGGCCATCACATCAAACATTGCCACGGAAACGCCGCTGCCCTTGCCGGTGCGATCTCGCCCGACCAGTGCTTCGCAGATTCCGGCATGGGCTGTCATACCGGTTGCGATATCGCAGACCGACACTCCAACCCGTCCCGGTCCGTCCGCAGTGCCGGTCACTGATGCCAGACCGCTCTCGCATTGCACCAGAAGGTCATAGGCCTTGGCGTTGCGCATCGGGCCGTCTTCGCCATATCCGGTGATGTCGCAGGTCACGAGACGCGGGAACCTCTCTCGCAGACTTGCGGAATCGAGCCCGAGCTTGGCCAGCGCGCCCGGCAGCAGGTTCTGAATAAACACATCCGCGTTTTCCAGCATCCTGAGCAGGATTTCACGGTCTTCGTCGGCTTTAATGTCCAGCGCCACCGATTCCTTTCCCCGGTTCAACCATGTGAAATAGGCGCTTTCGCCGTTGGCGGCGGTATCGTAGGCGCGGGCGAAATCGCCGGCTCCCTTGCGTTCGATCTTAATCACACGCGCGCCGGCATCGGCCAGCCGCGAGGAGCAAAAAGGCGCGGCGACTGCCTGTTCCAACGCAACGACGAGTTTGCCGGAAAGGGGGGCTAAGTCTGAACCTGACATGAGTTTCTCTCAATTGATCCTGAAAGGTTGACTAAATCTAACAATTGTTAGAAACATAATCAATACGATTAGACAAAGACTGGATCGCTTGAAGGAGAACGCCGGTGCAGGACGCCAAACGACCAGACCAGTTTTTCCAACGCGCGCTGGCAGAGGGAGAGATCCTGCTGCCCAAGTGCGATGATTGCGGGGCATATCACTTTTTCCCGAGAGTCCTGTGTCCCCATTGTCATGGCAGCGCGATTTCTTGGAAGAAGGCTAGCGGCAAGGGACGGGTCCACACCACAACAGTTGTGCGCCGAAAGCCCGAACGGGGCGGCGATTACAACGTATGCGTCGTCGAGCTGGATGAGGGTGTCCGGATGATGAGCCGGGTCGAGGGCATTGCTCCGGGTGAGGTCGCCATCGACATGCCCGTAACCGCCTTCGTGGGCGAGGCCGAGGGTGTTCCGGCCGTGCTTTTCAAGCCGTCGGAGGGATAAGCCATGACCACTGAACTTCGGGGAAAATCCGCCATCGTGGGAACCGGTCATGCCGGTTTCGGAGAAGCCCATGGCCTGACGGCCTATGATGTCATGGCGCAATCCGCGCTTGCGGCGCTTGGCGATGCCGGGCTGAACCTGTCCGACGTCGACGGGCTGTTTTGCACCATGATGGAAGACAGCATGCCGGCGCTTATGGCGGCGGAGTATCTGGGCATCCAGCCCCGTTTCATTGATGGCACAATGTCGGGCGGTTCGTCCTTCGTAAACTACCTGACGTCCGCGACCATGGCCCTTGATGCCGGTCTGTGTGATGTCGCGCTGATTGTTTATGGCTCCAACCAGCGCACCGCATCGGGCAGACTGGTGACCGCTTCACGTCCGCCGGCCTACGAGGCGCCGTATAATCCGCGCTATCCGATCTCGGCCTACGCGATGGCCGCGGCGCGGCACATGCATGAATACGGCACCACCCGCGAACAGCTGGCCGACGTGGCCGTTGCCGCGCGGGCCTGGGCGCAGCGCAACCCCGAAGCGTTCGAGCGCGGCCCGCTGACCCGCGAGGACGTGCTGGGTGCGCGCATGGTGGGCGATCCATTGACCGTGCGCGACTGTTGTCTTGTCACCGACGGTGGCGGCGCGATCGTAATGGTCCACGCGGACCGCGCCCGGGATTTCCCGAAGGCGCCTGTCTATGTGCTGGGCAGTGCTGCGGAAAGCTCGCACCGGCAGATTTCGCAAATGAAGGATTTCACCGTGACCGCCGCCCGCGCCTCGGGCGCGCGCGCTTTTGCTGCGGCCGGCGTGACCCCTGCGGTCATCCAGGCGGTCGAGCTTTATGATGCCTTCACCATCAATACCATCCTGTTTCTTGAAGATCTGGGGTTCTGCGCCAAGGGCGAGGGAGGGGCCTTTGTCGAGGGCGGACGCATCGCGCCTGGCGGCGTCTTGCCGGTGAACACGAATGGCGGCGGCCTGTCCTGTGTGCACCCCGGGATGTACGGCATCTTCACAGTGATCGAGGCTGCCCGCCAGATCCGTGGCGACGCGCCAGGCATTCAGTTGAAGGATATTGATCTGGCGCTGGCGCATGGCAACGGCGGTGTGCTGTCCAGTCAGGTCACGGCCATACTTGGATCTCAAAACACGCTCTGACGGCAACTAAGGGAGGAAAGCAAATGCCATTGGATTTCGATGCACTGTCGAACTGGGACTTTGAGGAAATCGAACAGACGCTAACCGAGCGGGATACCATCCTGTATGCACTCGGCCTTGGGTTCGGTGAGGATCCGACCGACAAAAAGGAGCTGGCCTATGTCTATGAAGACGGGCTGAAGGCAGTTCCCTCGATGGCGGTTATTTTGGGGTATCCCGGCTTCTGGCTGCGCGATCCCAAGACCGGCGTAAACTGGCAGAAAGTGCTGCACGGCGAACAGTGGCTCGACATCTACAAGCCGCTGCCGACACATGCCCGGCTTGTCGGCCGTAGCAAGATCGACTTCATCGCCGACAAGGGCGAGGGCAAGGGAGCCGTCATTTACCAAAGCCGCGATATTATCGACGCGGACAGCGGCGAAAAACTAGCGCGCGTGGCGATGTCGGCTTTCTGTCGCGGTGATGGGGGGTTTGGCGGTGAAAACCAGGCGGGTCCGGCACCCGCAGTGCTGCCTGATCGGGCGCCTGATCATATATGTGATATCGATACCCTGCCGCGCCAAGCCCTTATTTATCGTCTCAGCGGTGATTTCAATCCGCTTCACGCTGACCCGGATGTGGCCCGTTCTGTCGGGTTCGACCGCCCGATCCTGCATGGTCTGGCGACCTATGGGCTGGCGGCCCGGGCGATTCTAAAGACGTTGCTTGACTATGATTCTGCCCGGCTTGTCGGTCTGGATGTTCGGTTCTCAGCTCCGGTCTATCCCGGCGAAACCGTGCGGTTCGAAATCTGGGAAGAGGACGGCGAGGCCCGGTTTCGAGCATCTATTCCGGCACGCGACGTGGTTGTTCTGAACAACGGCGCGGCGCGCTTCGCCTGAGGCAGTGAAGATGGCTCAACCGCTCAAGGATATCCTGGTGCTGGATTTCAGCACACTTCTTCCCGGTCCGATGGCGACGCTCATGCTGTCCGAGGCTGGCGCCGAAGTGATCAAGTTCGAGCGTCCCGGAGTCGGCGAGGACGCGCGCCAAACCGAGCCCAAGATCGACGGAGAGAGCATCGGATTTGCCGTGTTGAACCACGGCAAGCGATCGGTGGCCATCGACCTCAAGTCAAGGGGCGCAGTGGAACGTCTGCGCCCCTTGATCGAGAGGGCCGATGTTCTGGTAGAGCAGTTCCGTCCCGGCGTGATGGACCGGCTGGGGCTTGGTTATGAAGCGGTGCGAAAGATCAATCCCGGTCTCATCTATTGTTCGATCACCGGCTATGGCCAGACCGGACCAAAGGCCAGCGCCGCCGGCCACGATCTCAACTACGTCGGTGATGCGGGTATCCTGTCGCTCAGTCGCGGACCGGATGACCAGCCAACGGCCCCGTTCGGGCTGGTCGCCGATATCGGAGGCGGAACCTATCCTGCGGTGATGAATATCCTGCTGGCCCTGATTGCGCGCCAGGCAAGCGGGCAGGGGACGCATCTGGATATCGCAATGGCCGAGGGGGCGTTCGCCTTTGCCTATTGGGCCCATGCCGAAGGTGTGATTGCCGGGCAGAACATCGAAAGCGGTGGCAGCCGTCTGACGGGTGGCCTGGCCCGGTATCGGCTTTATTCGGCTGCGGATGGGCGTCAGATCGCCGTCGGCGCGTTGGAAGAAAAGTTTTGGCAGTTGTTCTGCGATGTCATTGGTTTGCCGGTGGCCCTTCGCGATGACTGGTCCGATCCAAATGCCTGTGCCGCGGAGGTTGCACGTCGTCTGAGGGAACATCCCTCGACCCATTGGGAGCCTTTGCTGGCAGCGGCAGATTGCTGCTGTTCGGTCGTGAAAACGCCCGCCGAGGCGGCACATGACCCGCATTTCAAAGCGCGTGACGTGTTCGGGCGGACAGTAAAAATCTCCGGCCGGGACGCGCCTGCTTTGCCGCTGCCAATTGCGCCGGAGTTCCGTTCTTCCGGAAATTCGGTCGGAGTTGCAGCCACTCTGGGCGAAGACAATACGCGTTATGGCGTGGACCAACCAAAGACAGAGTAAATCCCGTTGACGGGCAGGTTTTGAATCGGTAATCTAACATTTGTTAGAAAAAAGGAGGGGCCAATGGACAAGTCTGACGATAACCTGCCGACTGAAGCTGAGCGTTATGTCATGCCATCGCGCTTTGTGGAAAGCGATAGCTTGGAAGTGCAGGGTTTCGTGACATCGGCTTTGCGTGATCTCCCTGTGGGCGCAACCAATCGCGACAAGGCGATCCGCCTGTTCGAAGCGGTGCGCGACGATATTCGCTATGATCCCTATTGTTTTGCGCTGGATGAGGACTCTTACCGTGCCAGCCGTATCGCTGGGGCGGAAGCGGCGTTTTGCGTTCCCAAGGCAATTCTTCTGGCGGCTTGTTTGCGTGCTGTGGGTATCCCCGCCGCTCTGGGGTTCGCGGATGTGCGCAACCACCTGAATACACCCAAGTTGCAGGAGTTGATGGGGACCGATCTCTTTATCTACCACGGCTATGTTCAGCTGTGGTTGGGGAATGAGGCCTACAAGGTGACACCTGCATTCAACATGGAACTGTGTGAAAGATTCGGGGTCAAACCCCTGGTCTTCGACGGCTATCACGACGCGCTCTTTCATGAGTTCGACGAACAGAATCACCGGCACATGGAATATGTGAACGACCGTGGTCTCTATTTCGACGCGCCGATGGGTGAGTTCCTGGTGGCGTTCAAGGAAACCTATCCGAAGCTGGAAGAATTCAACCGCATCCGGATATCCAAGGATGCGAGCGGATACGATGACGGTTTCGCAAAGGAGGGTGCCTCTTGAGGTATCTGGAAGACTTCTCGCCGGGCCAAGTCTATCGCTTTCGCAGCGCTCCGATGAGCGCGGATTCAATAAAGGCCTTTGCCAAGGAATGGGATCCGCAGCGGCTGCACACCGATGAAGACTATGCAACCGCCATACATGGCAGCCTGATCGCCTCGGGCTTTCAGACCATGCTTGAGGTGTTCAAGCCGGTCATGACCGAGATGATGGTCGATGTTGCCAATATCGGCGGCATGGGCTTTGACAATTTGCGCTGGCTGCGGCCTGTGCACCCGAACGAACCCCTTGATGTCGAACTGACGGTCAACTCGGTCACACCGTCAAAAAGCAAGCCCGACAGAGGTGTTTTGCACTATACGCTCAGCGCCAAAAACCCCGAGGGCGAGGTCGTTTTTTCGACCGACACCCCCGTGATGATCCAGCGAAAACAAAATGACACAAACTGATATCCTTTTCAGCGAACAAGAAGACCTTCGCCTGTTGCGCGAGAGCGCGCGCACGTTGTTTGAACGGGCGGGCGGAAGTGACAGAGCCCGAAAACTTCGTGATGCCAGGGGCGGTTTCGATGCGGAGATGGTCCGGGAACTCGCCGAGGCCGGTGTTTTCGGCGTGGCGGTGCCCGAAGATCAGGGCGGGCTTGGCATGGGCCTAGCCGCCGGGGGTGTCATCGCCGAGGAAGTCGGCCGTGTGATTGCCCCGGAACCGGTCGTGTCGACGATCGGTCTGAGCCTCGGCCTTCTGCGCCGCCTTTGTCCGGATCATCCGAAGATGGCACAGCTCATCGGCGGCGAAATTTCATTGGCGGTTGCCTGGCAGGAACGCGGCCCCGACGGGGCGCCTGCCGATGCGACCTGCCGATACGCGGACGGAAAGCTGACCGGTGGCAAGGCCTGGGTCGTCGGTGCGATCGGTTCGCACGGGTTCCTTGTCGTGGCCGAACAGGATGATGGTCCGGTTCTGGTTCTGGCTGAGGCAGACGCGCAGGGGCTTGTCATCGACAAGCAGACGCAGGCGGATGGCAGCTCTCTGGGCGAGCTTTCGTTTTCGGGAACTCCGGCCGCGGAATTGGCCAGCAGCGGTGCGGTTCTCACTGCACTGGCCGAGGCTGTCGCCGATGCAACGGCGCTTGCCGCGGCCGAGCTTGTCGGCCTGAGCGAGCGCGCCTTCGAGATCACGCTCGACTACATCAAGACGCGGGAGCAGTTCGACAAGCCGATCGGATCATTCCAGGTCATCCAGCACCGTGCCGTCGACCTCAACGTGATGTGCGAGGTCGCGCAGGCCGGAGTGCGGGAGGCGCTTGCGCAGATGGACAGCGAAACCGATCCGAAGGTTCGGGCCCCGATTGCCAGCCGCGCCAAAGCGCGCGCCGTCACGGCCGCCAAGAAAATCACCCGCGACGCCATCCAGCTGCACGGGGCCGTCGGGTACACGGATGAGTTCGATATCGGGCTCTACCTGAACCGGGCGCTGGTGCTGTCGGCCTGGTTGGGCGACGATGCCTATCACAGGCGGATATGGTTCGAGGCACGCGAAGCAGAGGGGGCAGCACAATGACCGACTGGAGCGCTATGACCGATGCAGAGTTCCGCAAAGAAGTGCGCCAGTTCTTCGAGGCGGAATATCCCGAGGAGCTGCGTCACCTGCCGCACCGACCGAAGTTCGCCGAGATCGAACATTGGCACCGCAAGCTTCACGCCAAGGGCTGGGTCGCGCCAGCCTGGCCCGCTGAATTCGGCGGTATGGGGCTGAACGCCGCCAAGTTGCTGATCTTTTACGAAGAGCAGCAGCGCTGGGGCGTCAATCGCGGCCGCGACATGGGCGTGCAGATGGTCGGGCCGCTGATCATCAAATTCGGCACCCAGGAACAAAAAGATTACTGGCTGCCGCGTATCCTGAGTTGCGAAGATATCTGGTGTCAGGGCTATTCGGAACCCGGCGCCGGGTCCGATCTGGCGAACCTACGCACACGCGCAGAGATTGACGGCGACGACTTTGTCATCAACGGACAGAAGATCTGGACCACGATGGCGCATGACGCCACGCATATTTTCATGCTGGTGCGCACCGATCCCGATGCGCCGAAGAAACAGCAGGGCATCAGTTTCCTGCTCGCTCCGATGGATCAACCCGGAGTCGAGGTGCGCACCATCACGACCCTGTCGGGCGAGACCGAGTTTTGCGAGGTCTTCTTTGACAATGCACGGACGCCCCGCGAGAACCTCGTGGGCGAGCTGAACAAGGGTTGGACGATGGCCAAGGCTCTCTTGAGCTTCGAACGCATTTTCATCGGTTCGCCAAGTCTGGCCCAGAACGCTCTGGGACAGCTTGAAAGCTTTGCCCGTGGCCGTGGCGCGTTTGACGATCCGGTGTTCCGTGACCGCTTTGCCCAGGCGGCACTGGATGTGGAAGATCATGCCGCGCTTTATGCCCGTTTTGCAGATCAGCTCAAACGTGGCGAGACGCTCGGTGCGGATGTGTCCATGCTGAAGATTTGGGTGACTGAATGCTTCCAGCGCATCACCGAGCTGATGATCGAAGCAGCCGGTCCCGATGGCGGCTCCATCGGGCCGCTTCAGGTCGGCAACGTAAGTGTCGATGTTCTGGCGAGTTTCTACAAGGCCAGACCTACCACGATCTACGGTGGATCGAACGAAATCCAAAGAAACATCCTGTCCAAGGCCGTCCTGGGACTGCCTGGCTGACTCAATACCCCACGGAGGAAATAGAACCATGTCGGATCGTTATGCAAAATACGATAAACTGAAATTTGACTACCCGGCGGATCGCGTCCTGCGCATCACGTTCGACCGGCCCGAGACATTCAACTCGGTCGATGCCGAAACCCACACCCAGATGACGGACATGTGGATCGATATCGACCGTGACCCAGACATCAATTCGGTCATCGTGACCGGTGCGGGCAAGGCATTTTCCGCCGGGGGTGATTTCAGCCTTATCGAAAACATGATTGGCAATTCGCACGAGATCATGAAGACGTGGAAAGAAGCCAAGGATCTCGTCTATAACATCATCAACTGCAACAAGCCGATCATTTCCGCGATCAATGGCCCTGCGGCCGGCGCAGGCCTTGTGGTTGCCATCCTGGCCGACATCTCGATCGCCGGAAAGAAGGCCAAGATTGTCGATGGTCATCCCCGCCTTGGTGTTGCCGCCGGTGACGTCGCGGCGATTATCTGGCCGCTGCTGACCTCGATGGCCAAGGCGAAATACTATCTGATGACCTGCAAGCCGGTGTCGGGCGAAGAGGCCGAGCGTATCGGTCTGGTATCAATGTGCGTCGAGGATGACGAGCTGCAGCAGATCGCGCTGGATACAGCCGTCGAACTGGCCAACGGCTCGCAAAGCGCGATTCGCTGGACCAAGTATTCGCTGAACAACTGGCTGCGCCAGGCCGGGCCGATCTTTGATGCGTCGACCGCGCTGGAGATGCTTGGCTTCATGAGCGAGGACGTCAAGGAAGGTGTGTTGTCGCACCGCGAGAAGCGCGCGCCGAACTTCCGTAAGGACTGCCCGCTTTAACACCAGATTGGACGAGGAGGCATGGAAATGTCTGATGATATCTACAAAGATATAGCTCAAGCCTATGCCGCTGCGGCCGAAAAAGCTCCTGGCCTGAAATCGCGATTTACGGCTGCCGGATTCGATCCGGCAGCTGTCACATCGGTGGCGGACCTCTCGCGTCTTCCAGTGATGAAAAAAGAAGAGCTTCTGAAGATCCAGCGCGAGAACCCGCCCTTTGGCGGGTTCCTGGCCTCGGATCTGAAGGATGTCGGGCGGATCTACGTGTCCCCCGGCCCGATTTTCGAACCGGCCCTTTCGGACGGTGGCGGCCACGGCCTTGACCGGCTGTTCAAGGCGGCAGGCGTGGGGCCGGGGGATATCATCCTGAACACCTGGATGTATCATCTGGTGCCCGCGGGGCTTTTGTTCGACGAAGCGGCACAGGCCGCAGGCGCCACGGTGATCCCCGGAGGCGTCGGCAATACGGAGCTTCAGGCACAGATCATCGCCGAAACCGGCGTGACTTCGATCTGCGCTTCGACCGCGTTTTTCCTGACGCTGGCGGACAAGGTGATCGAAACCTATGGCCGCGACGCATGGAAGGTGAAGACAGCCTTCCTCGGCGGTGAGATGGGCGACTGGATGGCCAAGCGCCGCCGGATCGAGGCCGAATACGGCGTGTCCACCTGGGCCGCCTATGCCACCGCCGATCTGGGCCTTGTCGCCTATGAGGATGGCGGCGAAGGCTACCTGGTTCATCCCGACCGCGTGGTGCAGATCTGCGATCCGGTCAGCGGCGAACAGGTCGCTCATGGCGATCCTGGCGAGGTTGTCGTGACCGCGCGCGATTCCACCTGGCCGATGATCCGGTTCGGCACCGGCGACAGCGCCTTTGCCCTGGAAAGCAACGCGGATGGCACCGTCAGCCGGATTTCAGCATTGCAGGGACGGGTCGGGGCAGCGGTCAAAGTGCGCGAGATTTTCGTTTATCCGCGCGTGGTTGAAGAAGTTGTCATCGGCACGCCGGGCGCAAAGGCCGCGCAGGCCGTGGTAACGCGCGAGAACGATCGCGACATGATCCGCCTCTCGCTTGTGCTGGAAGACGGTGCCGACGCTTCCGCCGCAGAAGCAGCCGCCGCTGATACCTTCAAACTGCATGCACGAATTCGTGCTGACGAGGTGAACATTGTTTCGGAACTACCCGAAAATGCAGAACTGATCGTCAACCAAAAAGACCGCTGAGATCGGGTTCTGTGCGCTTTGCCTGAATCCGACCTTTTAGCCGACACTGGCACGCGGGTTTTCGTGGACCCAAGACTTTCAACTTGGCGGAGGTCTTGGGGATCCCGGCCCCGCGCGCCCGTGGGGTGTCGCGGAAAGCGGCACAGGTCAAACGTGGTCGAAATCGACTGTCAGTTTTTTGGTTTTCGGACGGGCCTGGCAGGTCAGGACAAAGTTCTCCTTCAACTACCGAGGCTCCAAAGCATAGTTCAGCGTCATCTCTGCCTCGCCTTCGATAACTTTGGCGCGGCAGGTGGAACACATTGCGCCCTTGCAGCAATAGGGTAGTTCGATACCTGCTGCGGCGGCGGAGACCACGCTTTCCTGATCAGGTGTCATCACAAAGCTGCGGGCGGTGCCATCAAGGATCGCCGTGACCTGAACTCCTTCTCCAGTGGCGGCTTCCGCCGTAAGCGGCGCAAGCGTGACGGTGGCGGTATTGTCAGCATCGGCGGGAGCGAACAGCTCGTCATGAAAACGGTTCTCTTCAACGCCGAGGTCGCGGAGCGCGGTCTTGAGTTCCTGAATCATCTCGGCGGGGCCGCAAAGAAAAGCATCTTCTATTTCTGCCGGAGCGAACAGGGCACCGGAGAACTTGCGCAGCTTTTCCGCATCAAGCCGGCCCGAGAATAGTGGGGAATCGGTGCCTTCGCGCGTCAGTGTATGAAAAAGAGAGAACCGTCCGGGATAGGTATCCTTGAGATCGTTCAATTCGTCGCGGAAGATGATGGAACTTAGCGTTCGACTGCCGTAAAAAAGGATGAAGTTGGCCCCGGCCTCGGTGGCAAGCACCGAGCGGATGATCGAAATGATTGGAGTAGTTCCACTGCCCGGGGCCAGGGCGAGATAGGTGCGTGGTCCGCCTTGTCGTATCTTTGATCCGAATGTGCCTTCGGGCGTCATGACATCAAGTTCGGTGCCCGGTGGCAGTTCGCTATGAACGAAAGAGGAAAACGCTCCGCCTTCCAGCAGCTTGACCAGAACGCGCAACTCGCCATCGTCTCGGCCGGAGCTGACCGAATAGCATCGCCGCACACCATCGATATCACCGGCACGGCGCAGCGTGACGTACTGGCCCGGGATGAATTGATAGTCGTCCGCCAGATCTTCGGGATTGGGCGAGCATTTCGCCGAACTGCTGGCGGGGCAGGATGTCGACGTCACATTGGCCGCCCGCCGCGTCGCCCGCTTGTCTGAGCTTTCCGCAAAGATAGCGGCGGAAGGGGGGCAGGCCGATGTGATAGAGATGGACGTGGCGGACCCGGAGTCGGTGGAAGCCGCGCTGAAGGGACGGGTCTTTGACACTGTCATCAACAATGCCGGAACGACGGCATCTCTTCCCGCATTGGAACACGGGCCGGCCGAAATCGACGCGATCATAGACACAAATCTCAAGGGCGCATTTCATGTCGCACGTATCGCCGCCAAAGCGATGATTGATGCCGGACGCGGGGGCTGTATCGTCAATGTCGCCTCGATTCTGGGCACACGGGTGGCCAGCCATGTGTCCGCCTATGCCGCGTCCAAGGAAGGGCTGATTCAACTGACCCGGTCTCTGGCGCTTGAATGGGCGCGGAATGGCATCCGGGTGAATGCCATCTGCCCCGGTTATATCGAAACCGACCTGAACCGTGAGTTTTTTGCCACTGACGCGGGACAGGCATTGATCAAACGCGTCCCGCAGCGCCGGTTGGGGCATGATCCGTTGGCCGCCCCCCCGGACCGGGGGCCTACGATAAGGCGACCGGGAATCCCCGGCCGCAATTCTTAGAGTCACGATTTCAGAACGCGTTAAGCCCGGTCAGGTTGCGCCCGATGACCAGTTTTTGGATTTCGGTGGTGCCATCGGGAATCGGCATGACCTTTGCATTGCGGAAGTGCCGTTCAACGGGGAACTCTTTGGTGATGCCGTTGCCGCCGTGGATCTGCACCGCTTTGCCGGCGATTTCGACGGCCATTTCGGTTGCATACCATTTCGCCATCGAGGTCTGGGTGTCACAGCGCACGCCCAGGTCCAGAAGTTGCAGCCCGCGCTGGCACAACAGGCGCGCGGCATCCAGGTGCGTGGCCATGTCGGCCAAGTAGCCTTGAATCAACTGGTGCCCGCCGATCGGCTTACCATGTTGTTGGCGATCCTGCGCATATTTGACGGCACATTCCAACGCCGCCTGCGCTATGCCAATGCTCGTCAGGCCGACAAACACGCGAGCGCTCTCAAACAGTTTCAATGTCTGGAACAGGCCGCCGCCTGCATTACCCAGAACATGGTCAGCGCTGGTTTCGGCACGGTCGAAAAACAATTCGCAGGTCGATGCACCGACAAGCCCCAGCTTGCGCAATTCGCGGCTCTCGTAGTTGCCGGTATCGCGGTCGACGATGACCATGGAAATACCGTCGTCCAGATTGCAGACAACGATGGCGAAATCCGACTGGGCCCCATTGGAAATCCAGAGCTTCTGGCCAGTGACGAAAATCTTATCGCCCTCGCGGTCCGCACGTGTCTTGACCTCGCGTACGTTCGAACCGACCTCTGGT
Source organism: Sulfitobacter sp. 1A15106 (assembly GCF_043556995.1). NCBI lineage: Bacteria > Pseudomonadati > Pseudomonadota > Alphaproteobacteria > Rhodobacterales > Roseobacteraceae > Sulfitobacter > Sulfitobacter sp. 1A15106. The sequence continues at coordinate 129,835 of NZ_JBIFFM010000010.1, forward strand.
TCGGAAATACAGGTGGCACAGATCCGTTCGCTGCGCAGGAGCGGCTTCAGATAGGCCTCTTTCTGCGCCACATTTCCCAAGAGGTTGACCGCGAACACGGCATGACCCTGAATCAGCACCGCGATTGCCAGATCGGCCCATATCCGGGCCAGTTCCTCGTATAGGATGCCATAGGTCATGCGGTCGATTCCGGCACCGCCGTCCTCTTCGGGGATCAGGCCGCTGATCAGCCCGAATTCCTCGACCTTGGCGAACAGGGACTTCAGGGTTTTCGCATCGGGGGGGTGGCCGAGGTTCTCGTATTTCTCGGCCAGCGGCGCGAACTCTGCCTCGGCCATCTTGCGGAAGTTTTCCAGCAACATGCGTTGCTCATCTGTATAGATTGCCTGAGCGGCGGCGATCACGTTTTCCATGGTTCGTCTCCTTGTTTCAACGGCCCAGAATGGTGACGCAGGCGGCCGCTTCTTCTACCCCGTGCAACCCCCCGCCGTTTTCGGCGATGGCGTTCTTTGCCCCTTCGACCTGACGCGCGCCAGCTTCGCCGCGCAGTTGCGTGACCAGTTCGAAAACCTGCCCTATCCCTGTGGCACCGACCGGGTGGCCCTTGGATTCCAACCCGCCCGAGGGGTTCACCGGAATGCGTCCACCGATCTTTGTCTCGCCGCGCAGACTGGCGGGACCGCCCTCGCCGAATTCGACAAATCCGAGGTTCTCGATCTGGATCACTTCGCCCACGGCCGTGGCGTCATGCACTTCGGCCACCGATATATCCTCGGGGCCGATCCCGGCCTGTTCATAGGCCTCAAGCGCGGCAAGCCGGGTCAGGTGGTTCTTGTAATCTTCCGGCGGACGATCGGTGCCCGAGCGCAGGATCGCGGCCTTGACCTTGATCGCGCGCGCGGGATCTAGGCCCAGACGTTTTATCCCCTCGCCGGTGCATAAAACGGCCGCAGCGGCCCCGTCCGAGATCGGGGCGCACATCGGCAGGGTCAGCGGATAGGTGATCGGCGGCGCGGCCAATACCCGATCGACGCTCATGGCTTCTCGGTATTGCGCCAGTGGATTATGCACGGAATGCGCATGGTTCTTGGCGGCGACGGCGGCGAACTGTTCCTGAGTTGTGCCAAAGGTCTTCATGTGCAGCCGGGCGAAGCCTGCGTAGACATCCATGAACACGCTGTAGGGCTTGGGCGATTTCGATCCTTCGGGTTCCTCGACCCCTGCACCCAGATCGGCCAGCCGTTGCGCGACTTCTTCGCTGTTGCTGACGTCCCAGCCGCTGTCGAAGGCCGAAAACATCAACGCACGGTCGTCAGAATACATCTTTTCGGCGCCCACGGCGAGACAGCAGTCGCCATTGCCGGCCTTGAGGAAATCGACTGCCAGTTTGAACCCGGTCGAGGCGCTGGCGCAGGCGTTTTCGACATTCACCACCGGAATGCCCTGAATGCCCATTTCACGCAGCGCGATTTCGCCGCGGATCATGTGCTGGCCCTCCATGTGGCCCTGCACCGCGTTCGAGAAGAATGCGCCGTCGATACGATCTGCCGTCACTCGGGCATCGGAAAGCGCGGCGGCGACGGCCTCGCCGGTCATGTCCTTGATGGTTTTGTCCCGGAACTTTCCGAACGGCGTCATCCCGATGCCAACGATGTAAATGTCCTGCATCGTTTGTCCTCCTGACCTAGTATCCGCGAAACTGCGGTTTTCGTTTTTCATTGAACGCCGACAGACCCTCGTGCATGTCCCAGGATCGCATGTGCGCGCGCAGGTTCAGCATCTCTTCGGAAAGCGCGGCGGTTTCGTCCACGTCCAGCGACCGATTGGCAACCGTCTTCATGCGGCGTAAGACCGCCGGGCTTTTTTCTGCCAGCCTGTCGGTAAAGGCCTGCACCGCTTGTCGCAGGTCTTCGTCCGCGATGACCTTGTTCACCAGTCCCCAGTCCATCATGTCCCGTGCCGAAACGTTCTCGCCCGAGAACAGCAGGTATTTCGCGCGGTTCAGGCCAATCCTACGCGGCAGGATCGCCGCACCGCCGGCCCCGGGAAAGACGCCAAAGTTGGAATGTGCGTCGCCCAGTTGCGCGCTTTCGGCGGCAAAGACCAGATCGCAGGCCATCACCATTTCCAAACCGCCCGCCATCGCCAGCCCGTTCACTGCGGCGATCACCGGTTTCGGGCCATGTCGCATCAGCCCAAACGTGTGATCGACAAGATCCAGAAGATCCGGCTCGCCTGGTGCATGTTTGGCGCCAGCAACTTCTTTCAGATCGGCACCGGCGCAGAATGCCCGGCCAGAGCCGGTCAGGACAATTGTACGCACCCCATCGTCGGCCAGCGCCGATTCCAGTGCTGCCGCCATCTCGCGCAGCATCTGCGTTGACATTGCGTTGAGCTGTTCGGTGCGCTGGAAGGTAATCCATTCAGTTTTTGCGACCCGCTCAACGAATAGCGTCTGCTTTGCTTCACTCATGCTAAGCTCCTGATAATTATACATATTATTGGTTTTTCGCCTTGTCTTTTGCGGCGATTTGCGCTGCACTCGGGCGGACCCGCACGTGGAAAACAAAAGAGCTGGAGATTGATATGAGCACTGCACCCCTGGCCGGCCTGAAAATTCTCAGCCTTGCCGAACAGTTTCCCGGTCCCTATGCCACAATGCTGTTGTCCGACATGGGAGCCGAGGTGATCATGATCGAACGACCGGGTGTCGGCGATCCGGCCCGGCAATTTCCGCCCTTGTTCCGGGCACTGAACCGAGGCAAGCGCAGCGTTGCGTTGGATCTGAAATCGGCCGAGGGGCTGGCACGGTTTCGCGAACTGGCCAAGGAATCGGATGTCATCGTCGAAGGGTTCCGCCCTGGCAAGCTTGCGGCCTTGGGTGCCGGTTTCGAGGACATGCGTAGTGTCAACTCGCGGCTGGTTTATGTATCGATTTCGGGTTACGGGCAGGACGGCCCCTATCGTGACAGGGCTGGCCATGACCTGAGCTATGAAGGGGTTGGCGGTTTGCTGGCCGATCAGGCCGATGCAAAGCAGCCCGGCCCTGTGCCGCCGATCCCCCTTGCGGATGTTGGCGCGGCGTTGTTCGCGGCGATCGCAATCCTGTCGGCGGTCGTGTCGAGCCAGCGCACAGGGCAGGGGCGTTACGTGGACGTGTCCATGTCGGATGCGGTGGTTTCGATGTTGACCGCATTCCTCGTTCCCGCCGCCAATGGAACACCGCTGGGCGAATTTATCGCCGAGCCGGGCTATGGCGTGTTCACCTGCAAAGACGGCAAGCTCTTGACCTTGTCCATCGCGCATGAGGACTGGTTCTGGAAACCGTTCTGCGATGTGATCAACAGGGCGGATCTTGCGCCGTTGACAGGCCGCGACCGTGTCGCCCGCAAGGCCGCGCTGCGCGAAGAAATCGCGGCGATTTTGGTCAACAAGACGCGCGCCGAATGGGGCGACCTTCTGGATAAGGCGGGGGTGCCATGGGGTCCGGTCAATTCCCTGGTCGAAACGTTGGACGACCCCCATGTGCGTGCGCGCCAGCTGCTGCGCAAGATTACGCATGACGGCGGCAAGGCCGAGACTTTTATTGTCCAGCCGTTGAAATTCGATGGTTTCGAAACCGCGATACCGGATCTGCCCCCCGAGCTCGGGGCAGATAATGACAGCGTTTTTTCGGACAGCTCCAACTAGAGGCGGCAGCCGTCCGATGGCGGCTCTAGCAGGCAAAAGAATACCCGCCATTCACCGGATAAGTTTGACCGGTGATCCAGCTGGCAGCATCCGAGCAGAGGAACAGGATCATTCCGGCGGGGTCTTCCGGCTCGCCCAGACGGCGGATCACGTATTGCGACAATGCCCGCTTCTCGGTCTCTGCATCCGGGATCAGGTCGGCGACAGCCGGAGTTCTTGTGCCCCCCAAGGCGACGCAATTCGCGGTGATCCCGAACCGACCACCGGCTTTTGCAATTGCCCGCATGAAGCCGGCCGCGCCGGCCTTGGCGCCGGAGTAGACCGCCAGATGCGGCTCGCCCACGCGGCCCGCGTCGGAGATGACCGTCACGATGCGCCCATAGCCGCCCTTGACCATCAGGGGCATTGCGTGACGGGTGCAGTTCAACACGCCGTCGAAATTGGTCGCCATCCAGCGCTTCCATTCCGATGGGTCTGAGTCCCAGAAGGGCACCAGATCATCGAGCCGCGAGGTCGGCCCCGCGTTCCCGGCGTTGTTGACCAGGATATCCACGCCGCCGAACGCGGATTGCGCCTCGGCGAAAGCTGCGCCGACCGCCTCGAAGTTCGAGACGTCAAAGGCGATTGGCAATGCCTTGGCGCCAGCTGCTTCAACTTCTGCGGCAACGCTTTCCGCCCGATCGGCGTGAAAATCATTGATCACAACAGCGCCTGCGCCATGTTCCGCCAGATAAAGCGCGACCTGCCGGCCCACGCCCTGTCCGGCGCCGGTCACCAGCGCGGTGCGGCCCTTGATATCCAGGATGGTGCTCATGAATTCCTTCTCCTCAGCCCAGCCATCTCTTCCGGCGGCGATAGTGTTTGATATCTCGATAGCTTTTGCGCTCGCCCGATGCGGTGACGCCGAGATAGAATTCCTTGATGTCCTCGTTGTCAGCGAGCTTGTCGGCAGGGCCGTCCATCACGATCCGGCCGTTCTCCATCACATAGGCATAGTCGGCGATCGATAGCGCCGCGGCGCTGTTTTGTTCGACCAGGAAGAAGGTCGTGCCTTCTGACTTGAGCTGCTTGAGCACTTCATAAACATCCCGGATCATCATCGGGGCCAATCCCAACGACGGTTCGTCGATCGCGATGATCTTGGGGCTGGCCATCATGGCCCGGCCGATCAGCAGCAGTTGTTGTTCGCCACCAGACATGAAGCCAGAGGTGCGGTTGCGCAGGTCCGCAAGCCGGGGCATCAAGGTGTAAACATGGTCCAGGCGCTTTTTCAGCTCGGCGGAGTTGGGCACCATGTGCCCGCCGACGATCAGGTTTTGCTCTGACGTCAGATGCCGCAAAACGCGCCGCCCTTCCATCACATGGATGAGACCGTTCTTCACGACTTCCGAGGCTTCCATGTTCTGAATGGGAGTTCCGTCCAGAACGATGGACCCCGCCGAAACGGTTCCATCCTCGGATTTGAGCGTTCCCGAGATGGCTTTAAGCGTCGTGCTTTTTCCTGCGCCATTGCCACCGAGCAGAGCAACACATTGTCCCGCACGGACTGTCATGGACACGCCTTTGAGCGCCAGGATGACGTCGGAATATGTCACCTCTACGTTGTTGAGTTCCAGCATGGTCATATTGCCCGGGGCTAAGGATCAGAACGGGCGCCGCGACTGCGGCGCCCGGATTAATTCACCATTTCTCAACTTGCGGAACGTCGACACCCGTTGCCGCGATGGTGATTTTCCCATCTTTGACGGTGCCCACATTCACTTTGAGGCCTTCCAATGGGAACGGCGCTTCTGGCGTAAAGGACAAGGTCGGCAGGAACCCATGGGTTTCTTCGGTGGTGATCGGTTTGGCAAAAAGCGCCTCACGTACCATCTCTCCGGTCAGGCCCTCGGCGCCGTTCGCCTCGATCGCGTGATCGATCACGGTCACGGTATAGAGACCCTGAGATACGCCCATTGCGGTCACGACGTTCCAAGGTGCTTCGAGTCCGAAATCGGCAACCAATGTCTCGTAGAATTGTCGCGCGGGAGTGTCCTCATCGGCCGCAATCGCCATGCCGTAGGCTTCAAAGTCCCCCTCCATTTGCTCAAGCCCGCCAAGCGCGCCACCCGAGGCTGGAAGCCCGTTATGCGAACTCATCATGATCGGGATGTTCGCCCCGTTGGCCTGCAGCCCACGTTTCGCGGCAACCACGATAGAGGTGTTCGTTTGGATTACCAGCGCCTCGGCCCCGGCTCGTACAACGCGGCGCATTTGCCCCGTCAGATCGGTGGGTTGAACTTCGGTATAGATGACCTCGACGAGGTCGATCTCCTCGGGGTGCTCTTCGGCATAGAGTTCAAGGCCCTTTGCCATGTCGACATAGGCAGGCGATGCTTCGGAGGCGAGGATCGCAACCTTGAGCGGTTCGTCTCCTCCGCGCTGTTCACGCATCCAGTTTAGAAAGCCGACACTTTCGTGCGAATAGGTCGGGCGTGGGTTGAAAATCCAGGCATCCGGTTGCCAGGCAAAACCGTAGGCCGCTGTGGCCATGAACATCGGGATTTTGTCTTCCGGCAGGCGTTCGGAAAGGGCCGCGACGTCAGGCCCGCCGAGGCCGACAACCGCAATCGGGTCCAGTTCCGATTTGATCCCGGGCCAGAGACTTGCCACCTGTGCCGCGTCATAGCGGGTTTCGTAGTTTTTGTAGTTCAGCGTGACGCCAAGTTCCTTGCCGCGGGTTTCATTCCACCAGGTGAACACAGCTTCGCGTCCGCCTGCCAGGATGGGCATGATGTCAGCATAAGGGCCGGAAAAGTCCGACAGCAGGGCCAGATTATAGGTCTCTTCGGCCTGCGCCTTCAAAGGCATGGTCGCCGCGGCCGCCAAGGCAGCCGCTGCCAGTAAGCCGCGAAGACCTCGATTCGATTGGTAAGTCATATTCTTCCTCCCAGGTTTAGAGCCGCTCTATTTCTCAGTAAGGAAACGGCCAGATACGGTATGACGACTTCAGGATGTTCCAGCGGTGCATCAGCCCCTTGGGTTCGAGGATCATAAACAATGCGATCACGCCGCCAAGAACGACATTCATGCCAGCGAACACGATGTCACCGCCAAGGAATGATACCGAGTCGGCGATATTGGGGCCGACCGTCGCGATAATTTCCTGGATGATGCGGATAATGAAGACGCCGATCAGGGCCCCCACGATTGAACCCATCCCGCCGACGATGATCATCGCGACGAAGAAGATCGAGTGAAACAGGGTGAACTGGTCTACCCCCACGAAGCGGATCAGATAGGCCCAAAGCGCCCCGCCGACGCCCGCATAGAAAGCGCCGATCAGGAAGGCATTTGCCTTTGTGGCCGCGACATTGATCCCCATTATACCCGCGGCCACGTCATCATCCCTGACCGCCACGAAGGCACGGCCGAAGCGTGACCGAACGATCCCGAACGCGCCCGCCACCATGATCGCGGTCACGGCGAAATTCAGATAGAACTGCGAAGATTCGCTGACAAATCGCTGCCCGAAAAGCTCGGCCGGGGGCACGGTGATACCGTTCGATCCACCCAGCCAGGTTGACGGCAGGTTCAATACGGCAAAGTGGAACAGGAACTGAGCTGCAATCGTGGTCAGTGCCAGATAGAACCCCTTGATCCGCGCCGCGGTCAAGCCAAAGAGAAAGCCGAACAGCGCAGCCGAGAGCCCGGCCAGAGGAATGGTCAGCAGAAACGTAAGGCCGGTCTTCGAGGCCAGTATCGAGGCCGTATAGGCGCCGACCCCCATGAACGCCGCCTGACCCAGGTTGATCTGGCCCGCATAGCCGGTGCAGATCTGAAGCCCGACGGCGATGACGGCGCTGATCATCATCATATTCAGGATAGCGATGATACGGCTGCTCACCAGGTAAGGCGCCAACAGCAGTAGAGCCATGAATACGACGAGGGCCAGAAACTGCCAGCGCGTTCGGATCAAACGTCTGTCACTGCGATAGCTTGTCGGGAATACGCCAGAAGGATCCATGGATTACACCCGTTCGATTGTGCGCCAGCCGAACAGGCCGGTCGGCCGGATCAGCAGAATGGCAAGCATTATGATATATGGAACGACACTGCCGAGCGAGCCACCGATCAACGGATCAAGGTAGTTGGTGGTCAAGCTCTGCGCGATGCCGATGATTATTCCTGCCAGGATAAGCCCGCCGATGGATTCCAGCCCGGCAAAGAGCGCCACCGGCAGGGCCGCGAACCCGATATCCGAGGCCAGGAAGGTCAGCGATTTGCCGCTGAGAAAGATCATCGCACCAATTGTGGACAGGATTGCCCCGAGAACCCAGGCAACGGCAATCGAGCCTTTCACCGAAATGCCCATCGAGGAAGCTACGACGTGGTCCTCCGCCACAGCGGTCATACGGAGGCCGGACCGGGTCCGGTTGAAGAACCACGACAGGCCGACGGCCGCGACAATGGTGATGATCCCACCTATCAGGAGGTTCATCGGGATCAACATATCGCCGAGGAACAAGGGTTTCAGCGGAAAAATGATCGGGAAGGGTCTTACCGCGGGACCGAACACAAGCAGCACCAAACCGCGCAGCAGGATCAAAAGGCCGACGGTGACCATGACCATCGAGAAAACCGATTCACCGATCAGCTTTGTCAGGAAAATCCGTTCGATTGCGTACCCGACCAGCCCGGCCAGAACCAGCGAAAGGGGTATCGACAACCAAAGGCTAAGCCCCGCTTGCATCGTTGTGAACCAGACGATGAACCCGCCGATGATCACAAGCTCGCCCTGCGCGAAGTTGAACACCTTGCTGGCGCGGTAAATCACAACAAAGCCCATGGCCACCAGCGAATACAGAAGGCCGATCAAAGCCCCGGTAATGATGTCATTGATGAAATAGACCATTGTCGCCGACCTCCTTTAAGATTTGGACTGCCGCTTGGCAGCCTTCGATGCGTTTTCAACATCCGACACGCGAACCGTGGTCTTGAGAACGCCTTGACGGCCGTCCTGATAGGTCACAGCGATTTCGAGATCTGTCTCGTCATCGCCAGCATAGATCGCCTCGACGAGCTTGGCATACCGTTCCTCCAGAAAGGCCCGGCGAAGCTTTCGGCTGCGGGTCAACTCGCCTTCATCCGGGTCGAGTTCCTTGGGAAAATTCGCAAAACGTGCCACGCGCGAGCCTTCGGGCAGGAGCGCATTGATGCGCGCCACTTCGCCTTTGATAAGGTCCAGAACTTCGGGTTTCTGCGAGAGATCGGTGTAGGTCGAAAAGCTGATCTTGTTCTCTTCCGCCCAACGCCCGAGAACTTCCATATCGATATTGATAAGCGCGCTGACGAAGCTCCGGGTTTCGTCGCCCAAGGTCATGAGATCCTTGATGAAGGGGCTATACCGCAACCGCGTTTCGATGAATTGCGGCGGATAGCTGTGCCCATTTGCCAGGCGGCGCATATCCTTGACACGGTCAAAGAACAAAAGCTCGCCGTCGTCGGTCATCGACACCGCGTCACCGGTCTTGTACCAACCGTCTTCGGTCAATTCCTCTGCGGTCTTTTCGGGCTTGCCGTGATAGCCACCGAAGCCCGATCCGCCACGCACCTGAAGCTCCCCTTCGTCCGAGACCCTGTATTCCAGCGGTTCGCCGTAGTTCGTGTTGCTTTGCATCCAGCTGCCGCTGGTTTCCAGCTGATAGCTTTCGCCGACATGCGCGGTCAGAAGGCCGATTTCGGTCGCGCCATACACGTTGCGCAGCTTAACCCCCATCGCGTGGAACATACGAAAGACGTCAGGTGCCATCAGGGCGCCGCCGCTCATTGCGTTTTTGGCCTTACCAAGGCCAAGATTGTCGCGCAGGTGATGCAGCACCAGAGCTTCGGCAAAGGGAAGCTGCAGGCGTGCGGCAAGGCTGGGGCTACGCCCCTCCAGCCGTTCCACATAAACGTCGTGGCCGACCTTCATACCCCAGTTGTACATCGCATTGCGGATTTTACCCGCCCCCAGCATCCGGGCCTGAACGATGGAGGCGAGATTTTCCCACTGGCGCGGGCTGAACACCAGTGCGTCGACCGCCAGTTCGCGAATGTTGGTCAGTACGTCTTCAGGGCCTTCGGGGAAGTTGACGACCATGGGCGCGATCAAACCGATCGACAGGCCGAAAATCTGTTCCGTGACCCAGGCCGGCGAAATGTAGGTCAGGTATTCGGTGCCCGGCGCGATTTCGATTGCCCCCATCACCCGCGAGCAATTGTCGAACAGGTAGCGATGGCTGATGACAACGCCCTTGGGTTTTCCCGTGGTACCCGAGGTATAGGACAGCAAGGCGGTATCGTCCGCCCGTCCACGTTTTACGTGTTCTTCAAATCTGGCGGGTTCCTTGGCGTGGATCTGACGCCCTGCCGCGCTCACACTTTCAAACGAATGCAACAGGGGATGATCATAGCCCCACAGACCGGAATCGTCCCAGTAAACGACCGCCAGGGCGCCCGAGTACTTGCCCGCAATCTCGATGCATTTATCGACCTGCTCCTGATCCTGTGCCAGAAAAATCCGCGTTTTCGAGTCTTCGGCCAGATACAGAATCTCTTCAGCGTTTTGATCCGGATAGACAGACAGGACTTTGCCGCCTAACGACTGGACGGCGTATTCAGCCCAGAAATGTTCGGGTTCGTTTTCGCCAATCATCATGACGGATTCGCCAGCCGACAAGCCCAGGTTCTCCAACCCGAGAGCCAGGGCGCGAACCCTGTCAAGAACATCGGCCCAGGTGAATTCACGCCAGATGCCCAGGCGCTTGTGCCGTTCGGCGAGGTTGGTCGGTGTGGATGTCGCTCGCGCGAGCAAAACCTGCGGCAGGGTTTCGCTATGTGTCACTGCTGGGTCCGAAAAGACCATTGCTGTCCGTTGTTTGACCATGCCGCTACCCCAGATATGCCTTTATGACAGCCGGGTCCTTCTGGATTTCTTCCGGGGTGCCTTCAGCGATGACCCGCCCGAAATCCAGCACCACGATCCGGTCGGCAAGGTCCATCACGACGCCCATGTCGTGCTCCACCAGAACTACCGGAATCTTGCGCGCCTCGCGCACATCGAGAATGAAGCGCGCCAGGTCTTCTTTTTCCTCCGAGTTCATGCCGGCCATCGGTTCATCCATCAGCAGGATCGACGGTTCCTGCGCCAATGCACGGCCCAGATCGACACGCTTGCGCAACCCATACCCCAACGTGCCCACGGGCCGGTTGCGGATTGCCTCGATCTCGAGAAAATCGATGATCTCCTCTGCGGCTTCACGATGTTCCGATTCCTCGCGCATCACGGGACCGAACTGGAAAAAAGCCTGGACTACATTCGATTTCATCAGCATGTGGCGGCCGATCATAATGTTTTCCACCACCGTCTGCCCGGCAAAAAGATGGGTGCCCTGAAACGTCCGCGCCAGACCGCGCCGGGCGATCTGGTCAACACGCAGGCCGGTCACGTCCTGCCCGGACAATTCGACACGGCCCTTCTGCGGACGGTAGAAGCCCGCAGTCACGTTTAGAAGTGATGTTTTTCCGGCTCCGTTCGGTCCGATAATTGCAAGCAATTCATCGTCGGCCACAGAAATGCTCACATCGTCGAGCGCGGTCACACCGCCAAATTTCAAAGTTGCACCACGCACCGCAAGCGGTGAGGATACGTGCCCGTTATTCGTGGTCATGTTGCGGCCCGTGCTTTTGCCCCACACCTCATGGAGGCGCGCATAGCCTGACCGCACGGTTTTTCGTTGGTTACGAGTTTTCCTCGCATTGTTCCTCCTCCCACCTCTAAATTCAGAGGTTTGCCTGGTTTATTTACCAAGTCTCTCCGCGAAGCCTAACAGATGTTAGAAAAATTGGTCAACAACTGAATTCGCTACCGAAGAAGACCGATCAGACGGCCGCGTACTCTGCGGAAAAGCTTCGAAGACCTTTTTGATCCTGACACCAGACTGTCCCGGAGGTGCCGGTCCCTTCATTGTGCAGTTGCAATTCGCAGGGCAGGGTGAGTGGCGCGAGGCCACGGAACGAAAACCGGTGGGGCGATGTTTTCAACGCACCCGCCGCCAGATTCAGAAGCAGCGTGGCCTGCAATGGGCCATGCACAACAAGTCCGGAATAGGCTTCGGTTTCGGTGGCGTAGACGTAATCATAGTGAATGCGATGGGCATTGAACGTCAGCGCCGAATAGCGAAACAGAAGAACAGGATCCGGTGTCAGCGTCGATCTAAGCGTGTTGGGGTCACCCGCGTCAGCTGCGCTCTCGCCCGTGCGGGGGGTGGAAATCTCACGATAAACGATCGTTTGCTGCTCCCGGATACAAAGCCGGTTGCCACTCAGATACTCATGTTCGACGGTCACAAAGACCAATGGTCCACTACGGCCCTGCTTGGCCACAATATTCCTGATCGAAGAGCGTCGGGTGATGGTTTCGCCGATTTTCAGCGGCGCGATATGCGTAACATCGCCGCCAGCCCACATGCGGGCGGGCAGCAGAACAGGGGGCAGAAATCCACCCCTCGCGGCGTGGCCATCTTCTGACAGGGCGGCAGCTGGCACGGTATCAAGGGCAAGGCACCAATGAACCCCCAGCGGGACATCGCCGGCTTCGTCCCAAAGATGCGGACCGAGCGTGGCGCGGAATTTGTCGATCAGCCCCTGCGTCAGAACATCTTCCTTGGTCTCGGTGCGTCCCAGCCAGGGCGCCAGCGCGTCAAGGTCGATCTCACCCATGTTTCTGGCCTCAGAAGGATCGGGGCATGCCGAGGATATGTTCGCCGACATAGGAGAGGATCAGGTTGGTCGAGATCGGGGCGACCTGATAGAGGCGCGCCTCGCGAAACTTGCGCTCAACATCGTACTCCCGTGCGAAACCGAAGCCGCCGTGGGTCTGGATGCAGGCATTGGCCGCTTCCCAGCTGGCTTCCGAAGCCAGCAGCTTGGCCATGTTCGCCTGTGCACCACAATCCAGTCCGGCATCGAACCGCCTGCAGGCTTCAAAGCGCATCAGATTGGCGGCCTCGATGTTCACATAGGACCTGGCGATAGGGAATTGCACACCTTGGTTCTGGCCGATGGGACGGTCAAAGACCACGCGGTCGCCGGCATAGGCGCGGGCCTTGTCAACGAACCAGTATCCATCACCGATGCATTCCGCCGCAATCAGGGTCCGTTCGGCGTTCAGCCCGTCAAGAATATGGTAAAACCCGCGCCCCTCGGTGCCGATCAGGTTCTCGGCGGGGATTTCCAGGTTGTCGAAAAACACTTCATTGGTTTCGTGGCCGGGCATGTTGGCGATGGGGCGGACCTCCATCCCGTTGCCGATTGCCTCTTTCAGATCGACCATAAAGATCGACAGGCCCTGCGACTTTTTCTTGACCTCGCTCAGCGGCGTAGTGCGGGCCAGCAAGATCATCAGGTCAGAATGCTGGATACGGCTGATCCAGACCTTCTGGCCATTGATCTCATACCGGTCACCCTTCTTGACTGCGATGGTCTTCAGTTTGGTGGTGTCGGTCCCGGTTGTCGGTTCGGTCACGGCCATGGATTGCAGGCGCAACGCGCCGCTGGCAATACCGGGCAGGTATGTCTGCTTTTGCTCATCCGAACCATGCCGCAGCAGCGTGCCCATGTTATACATCTGCCCGTGGCAATGGCCCGCGTTTCCGCCGCAGCGGTTCACCTCCTCCATGATGATCGAGGCTTCGGTCAACCCCAGACCCGAGCCACCGTATTCCTCTGGGATCATCGCGGCAAGCCAGCCCTCGCGGGTCAGCGCATCGACGAATTCCTCGGGGTAGGTTTCGTCTTCGCCGAACTTGCGATGATACTCTGGCGGAAACTGCGCGCAAAGTGCGCGCAAGGCATCGCGCAGATCGGTGTGAGTGTCTGGGGCTGACGTCTGCATCGTTCAAGCCGCTCCCGGGCCGGAGGTTTCGAGGATTTCCTCTTCGGCGCGCTGCCACAATTCATAGGAGATCGGGTTTTCGCTCTCTTCGAGGATATGACCGACCAGGCCGATGGCGCGCGCCATGACGCCAAAGCCCCGCACGATCTTCCAGGGAAAGCCGAATTCACAGCAGATCGCTCCGATCGCACCAGTGGCGTTAATCGGCAGCATCTTACCCGATTTTTCTTCGGCAACGGCCTGAATTTTCTGGATCAACTCGATGTATTCACCGGACTTGCCGTTCTCGGCAGCGATCTGGAACAGGCGCGGGGTGCGCGGATCGACCGGTTTGTGCACCGGATGTCCGAGCCCCGGCACGATCATCTTGCGGGCGCGGAATTTTTCTACCGTCTCGACGGCCAGCGCATCCAGATCGACACCGGTGCCCAACTTGTCCTGTGGCAGTGCCTCGTAAAGCATTTTCGAGGCACCTTCCATAGAACCGACAAAGACGGTGCCCAGCCCACACAAGCCAGCCGCCACAGCCGCCTGAAGCGATTCCGGCGCCCCCATATAGGTCATCCGCGCCGCCAGGGCCGAGGGCGTGATACCATGTTCGACCAGGGTAATGACGATGGCGTTGAACACCCGGCTTTCCTCGGGTGTGGCCTTGCGGCCCGTCAGTTGCAGGAACGCCAGATCGCCGAGGTTCATGTGGCCCAGGATCTCGTTGGGCAGGTCGAGGCCACGCACGCTGATCTTGTCAGGGGTGCTCCAGGCAATGCTGGAGCTGATTTTTTCTTTGCGTTTTCCCATTAGACCGGATCCCATGAAAAGACATCCGCCGAAACTTCGAGCGGCGTGAACTGCGATTTGAGCGCGGGAATGGCGCGATCGGCGATTTCATCGGCGGTCCAGCCATCACCGGAATGAACCGACCGCACCGGGCGGGGCTGGTTGAACAGGAAGATCTCGTTCTTGCGAACCGCAAAGATCTGTCCTGACACGTCAGCCGCGCGGTCGCTCATCAGGAAACAGGCCATCGGTGCAACCTTGGCCGGTGTCATCTCCTTGATCTTTTCGACCCGTGCCACCTGTTCCGGGGTGTCTGTCTTGATCGACGAGATCATCCGGCTCCAGGCGAAGGGCGCGATGCAGTTTGACCGCACGTTCCAGCGCTTGAGATCAAGCGCAACAGATTTTGAGAAGGCCGCGATGCCCAGCTTCGCGGCAGAGTAGTTCGCCTGGGCAAAATTGCCGATCAGCCCCGAGGTCGAGGTCATGTGCACGAGCGCGCCGCTTTCCTGTTCGCGGAAATAGTCGGCGGCCGCGCGGCTGGTATTGAAGGCACCATAAAGATGGACCTTCACCACCGCGTCGAAATCCTCATAGGTCATCTTGTGGAAGTAACCGTCGCGCAGAATGCCGGCGTTGTTTACCACCGCGTCGATGCGACCGAATTCCTTGACCCCGGCTTCGATCATCGCGCGCGCGGCATCGGGATCGGTGACAGAGCCGCCATCGGCAATGGCATCGCCCCCAGCGGCCCTGATCTCTTCGACGACTTTCTGCGCCGCAGTTTCTGTCTGACCGGTGCCTTTCAGGGATGCGCCCAGATCATTGACCACCACGGCGGCGCCTTCGGTAGCTGCCATCAAGGCGATATCACGCCCGATCCCACCGCCGGCCCCGGTGACCAGAACGACCTTTCCGTCAAGTGCTTTTGTCATCTTCTTGCTCCCTCAGAGTGACTTGCGGTATTTGTCCAACCCGCCGGTGTGCATGACCCGGCCCATGAGCGGCACACCGATGATCTCTTCTGCTTTGACCGCCGCTGCGATCAGCTTGTCCAGATCAATGCCGGTTTCGATGCCGAGCTCGTGACACAGGAACACTGCATCCTCGGTGCAGACATTTCCTGCGGCGCGCGCGTGGCCGTGGCCCGCGAAAGGACAGCCGCCAAGACCGGCGACGGAGCTTTCGAACATGTCCACGCCCATCGACAGGGCCGCATAAACGTTGGCGATCCCCAGCCCACGTGTGTCATGGATGTGCATACCGATGCGCGCCTCGGGCGCCAATTCGCGCAGGGCGCCGATCATCCGTTTGACCGCCTCGGGGTTTCCCCAACCCATGGTGTCGGCGACCACGAGGATCGGCACGGGGATGTTCTCTTCTTCGCATAGCTGAAGGATAAAGCGGAAATCGTCCAAGATGCGTTCTTGGGGGATGGGGCCCTCGAGGTTGCAGCCGAAAGCGGTCATCACATAGGCCGCGTCGACGGTATATCCCTCTTCCTTGTAAAGACGGACCCAGTCACGTTGTTTTTCCCGCATCTCGGCCGAGGAACAATTGTTGTTCGATTGGGCGAATGCTTCGGAAGGATAGAACAGCAGACGCGGGTCGATATCGACCTCATGCGCGGTCAGGGCCTTGCGAAACCCTTTGTCGTTCAGCCACAGCGATGTGTAGTTCACGCCCGGTTTGCGCTTGATACGCTGGAACAACTCGCCGGTGTCCGCCATCTGAGGAACGTATTTCGGGCTGACAAAGCTGCCGACCTGAATGCGTTTCAAGCCGGTTTCGCTGAGCATGTCGATCAGTTCGATCCGCTCTTCGATCGGGTAAATCTTCTTTTCGATCTGAAAACCCTCACGCGGGCCTTCTTCACGAAATTCTACGAATTTGGGAAAGTCGCTCATTTCATCACTCCTCGGATGGCAGGATCTCGGCGATGACCTGGCCGCGATCGACCATGTCCCCATTCGAGACGGATATATTGCTGGCGATCCCGGCCGCGGCCGCCCGGATCGAGATTTCGAGTTTCATGGATTCCATGACCGCGACCACGTCGCCTTCGGCCACGCTCTGACCATCGGAGACCTTGATTTCGACAATCATGCCGGTCAGCGGAGAGGTCACGGCGCGATCCGCCGCGGCATCGCCGCCGGCAAAGGCAAGGGGCGCGGCGGGCCGAAAGACCAGGCGGCCTTCGGGCGTATCCAGTTCGATCACGCCCGCGTGCAGGCGCGCGTCGATCAGATGGACGGTGTCGCCTTCGCCGACACGCCAACGGCCCGGGGTCAGTTCACGTGCCGACAGTATCAGCGCCTCGCCTTTCTCCGAATGGATGGTGTACTTGGCACCCGGTTTGACTGGACTGACGCGCAGTTCTTCGGATACCTCGTCAGAATCGGTAAGCGTCACGCGCTGCCCCGCTTCAATCGCATCGCCGCCCAGTCCAAGCCGCCAGCCGGTAAAGGCATCACGGTTGGTCCAGGGATTGGCGTCTGTGTCGCTGCGCGACTGGGTCACGAAGAGAATGGCAGCGGTCGCCTTCCACAGATCTGGGCGGGTCAGGCCGGGTGCCTGTGTCAGCTCATCCAGCCTGCCGTCGATCCAGCGGGTATGCACCTGCATCCGTTCGAATTCATGGTTTCGCGCCAGCGCCGTTAGAAAGGCGCGATTGGTCTCGACACCTTCGACCGCGACATGATCAAGCGCCGTGGCCAGACGTGCCAATGCGGTTTCCCGGTCGGGCGCGTGCACGATCAGCTTGGCGATCATCGGGTCGTAGTAGGGCGTGACGGCATCGCCTTCTTCGACGCCGCTGTCGACGCGCAGGCCCGATGGCAGGCTGAGCGTGGAGAGCGTGCCCGTCGACGGGGCGAATTGCATCGCCGGATCTTCGGCGTAAAGCCGCGCCTCGACCGCGTGGCCGTTGATCGTCAGATCGTCCTGCACCAGTCCAAGGCCCGCGCCTTCGGCAATCCGCAGGTGAAGCGCGACAAGGTCCAGCCCGGTGATCGCTTCGGTGACGGGATGTTCCACCTGAATGCGCGGGTTCACCTCAAGGAAGAAATACTCGCCACCCGCGACCAGAAATTCGACCGTGCCCAGCCCGCGATAGTCCAGCGTTTCGCCCAAGCGCACCGCGTCGCGTGCGATGTCGTCCAGAAGCGTTCGGGGCAGACCCCAGGCCGGGGCTTCCTCGATGACCTTCTGGTGGCGGCGCTGAAGCGTGCAATCGCGTTCGAACAGATGCACCACATGGCCCTTGCCGTCACCTGCGATCTGCACTTCAACATGGCGCGCCTCGGGCAGGAAACGCTCCAACAGCAGCCCTTCGGAGCCGAAGGTGGATTTTGCTTCGCGCAGCGCGCCTTCGATGTCCTCGACCAGCGTGGTCTCGTCAGTGACGAGCCGTTGTCCGCGCCCACCACCGCCGCCGACCGCCTTGAGCAGCACCGGCAGGCCCATTTGGCGCACCTCCTCGGCAATCTGCTCGGGATCGGACCGCGCACCTTCGGCGCCCGAAATCACCGGGACGCTGGCCGCCACGGCGGCCTCTTTGGCGCTGGCCTTGTCGCCGAAACGTTCAAGCGTTTCCGGCGTCGGCCCCATGAAGATCATGCCGGCGGCTTCGACCGAACGAGCAAAATCCGGGTTTTCGGCCAGAAAGCCATAACCGGGATGGATCGCATCCGCGCCCACTGATTGCGCAGCGGCAATCACCGCGTCGATTTTCAGATAGCTCTCGGATGCAGGCCCGGCACCGATACAGACAGATTTGCCGATCTCGCGGACATGCAGGGCATTGGCATCGGCCTGCGAATGCACGCCGACAGGGGTGATACCGCTGGCCCGCGCGGTGCGCGCGATCCGGCAGGCAATTTCGCCGCGGTTGGCGATCAGAAGCGTTTTGATTTTCACGGTTCGCTCCTCACATCCTGAACACGCCGAAGTTGGTATCGACCTTGGGTCTGCGCGATGTCACATCCAGCATCAGCGCCATGACGTCACGGGTCTCACAGGGCTCGATCACGCTGTCGATCCAAAGGTTGGAAGCAAAATTATAGGCTCCCTGAAAATCTTCGTATTCCTTGCGGATCGGTGCCTTGAAGGCTTCCTCCTCCTCGGGGGTCCAGCTTTTGCCTTCGCGTTCGTTGATCTGCGCGCGGACCTGAGCCAGCACGCTGGCGGCCTGTTCCGGCCCCATGATTGCCGACCGTCCCGTCGGCCAGGCGAACATTGCGTCCGGCTGGAACGGGCGGCCCAGCATCGCCAGGTATCCGGCCCCGTAAGAGCCACCGGTGATGATTGTGAATTTCGGCACCCGGGCCGAAGACATGGCCGTGATCATCTTGGCGCCAGCCTTGGCAATGCCCATCTGCTCGACCTCGCGGCCCACCATGAAGCCGTTCACATCGGCCAGGAACAGCAGCGGAATATCACGCTGGACGCAGAGATTGATGAAATGCGTCGCCTTCAGCGCGGCTTCGACGAAAAGCACGCCTGTATTGGCGATGATCCCGACCTCGTGGCCGTGGATGCGCCCCCAGCCGGTCATGATCGTGTCGCCATAAAGCGGCTTGAATTCGTGAAAATCGCTCTCATCGACCAACCGAGCCACGATTTCGCGGTTGTCGGTCGGCACCTTGGGGTCGCGGCTGATGAGCCCATAAATCTCTTCGACCGGGTAGGCGGGCGCACGGGGCGTTTCGGGCGTCTTGCGGGGTTGGGGTTTTTCGCCAAGATGGCTGACAATTTCGCGCGTGATGGCCAGAGCGTGGGCGTCATCTTCGGCCAAATGGTCGGTCACACCGGAAACGGACGAATGCATCTTGCCGCCACCCAGTTCTTCGGCTTCGACCTTTTCGCCGGTTGCGGCAAAGGTCAATTCCGGTCCGCCCAGATACATAAAGCCCTGACCGCGCACGATCACCACTTCGTCACAGAGCGCGGGGATATAGGCACCACCCGCGGTGCAGGGCCCCATGACCACGGCGATTTGCGGCACACCATCGCCAGACATGCCGATCTGTTGGTGAAAGATGGAGCCGAACTGGCCTTCGTCGGGGAAAAGGTTGGCCTGGTCGGGCAGGAAGGCACCGCCGGAGTCCACGAGGGTGATGACGGGCAGGCGGTTTTTCCAGGCAATTTTCTGTGCCCGGACGTGTTTGCGGCAGGTGATCCCGAAATAGGTGCCGCCCTTTACGGTGGCATCATTGGCGATGATCATGCACTGACGGCCTTCGATCACGCCAATACCGGTAATGATGCCGGCGCCGGGTGGAACTCCCTTGTGCATATTCAGTCCGGCCAACTCGCCGAGTTCCAGAAATGGTGTGCCCGGGTCGATCAGCCGTTCGATCCGTTCGCGCGGCAGGATTTTGCCTTTGTCCACATGACGTTTGCGCGCCATTTCGGGGCCGCCGACGCGCTGTAAGAGCCGGAGGGCATGTAGTTCATCGACCTTTTCGCGGTAAGACACGTCGTTGGCGCGGAAGTCGTCCGACCCGCTGTCGAGAAGGGATTTCATTCTAGTCATGGCAGGTCTGGATATTTCCTGAGAACGAAGGCGACCTTAGCGGCGCCAGGTTTTTCGAAAGTGTCGGCCGCAACCAGGTGAACGTCGGCCTTGAAGACCAAGGAGTCGCGAAGCCGCTGCTCAATTTTCTTTTTGAGGGTGACGTCATCGGCCGGATCGCGATCGGGGCCCCGTTCGACAATCACCGTCAGCGCGCCCTGCGTGGTATGGCCCTCGAAATCGGCCACGATGCGCATGACGCCGTTGGTGTCCGGCACCATTTCGGTAACGATGCTGTTGATCGCCGACGGGAAGACATTGGCCCCGCGCACGATCAGCATGTCGTCGGTGCGGCCGGTGCAGCGGATCTTCGGTCCGGTGCGGCCGCAGGAGCATTCGGTATCGATCACTTCGATATAATCGCCTGACCGGAACCGCACGAGCGGGCTCGCCTGGCGGCCGAGCGCGGTATAGACCATCTCGCCTTCTGCGCCTTTTTTCCAGGGAATGATCCTGCCGCTCTCCGGGTCGAGCAGCTCGGTCAGGACATAATCCATGTTGACCATGTGCATACCCGACTGGGCGTCGCACTCGGCCCAGTATGTCACGCCCAGATCGGTGCCGCCCAGCATCTCGGTGCATTTCGCACCCCAGGCCTTTTCGATCTTTGCCCGAATTGCGGGAATGCCGCCGCCGGGTTCGCCGCCGACGATCACGCGCTCGATACCCAGTTCGCTGGCCTTGCAGCCAAGTACCTCGGGAGCCTTTTCGGCCAGGTGCAGCACAAAGTTCGGGGCGCCGACCACGCAACGCGTGCGGGTGTCGGCGCAGGCGCGCAGCAGCCGTTCCGCACCGCCATCGGCGCCCACCGGGACATCGATCGTGCCCATGTACTGCAATCCCTGCATCACGGGGATGCCGCCGACAAAGCCCTTGGCGAGCGAAAACGCGTGCAGCACCATGTCGCCCGGCCGCACGCCATTGGCAAAGAAACAGCGTGCCGTCATCTCGTGCCACATTTCGGCGTCGGATTCGGTCAGGGCCACATATGAGGGGCTGCCGGTCGTGCCCGACGATGCCTGCATTTGGATGATCTCGTACATGGGCGCGGCGCGGTGTTTGCCGAACGGCGGATCGGCGGCCAGGCTTTCGCGGATCTCGGTCTTGTAGGTATAGGGCAGTTTCTGCAGGTCTTCGATGGTGCGGATATCGTCGAATTCCACACCGGCTTTCGCGAACTTCTCCTGATAGAAAGTCGAGTTTGCCTTGAGATAGGCCATCTGATCGCGCAGTCGCTCTTCCTGAATACGGCGCACCTCGTCGAGCGGCGTGCCCTCGATCGCGTGCCAGAAGCGATCATTTACCTTGTCGGCGGCATCTTCCCGCCGGAAGCGCATTCCAAATTGCATGTCGTTCTCCGTTCCTAGCCGTGGCGATCAATAGGATCGTGGCAGGCCCATGACCTTTTCGCCGATAAAGCTCAGGCACAGTTCGCGGTTCACCGGCGCTGTGCGCAGCAGGCGGACCAGCGGGTACATTTCGTAAAGTCCCGTATCTTCGGTAAAGCCCGATCCACCATGCGCCTGAAGCGCCGCGTCGACCGCTTCGATCCCGGCTTCGGCGGCGGCATATTTCGCCATGTTCGACGACGCACCGGCAGGCAGCTTGTTGTCGAACTCCCATGCCGCGCGCCGGGTCATCAGACTGGCCATTTCGACTGCCGTATGCGCCTTGGCCATCGGATGCTGCACGCCCTGGTGCGCACCGATGGGTTGGCCGAACACATTGCGCTCGGAGGCATAGGCCACGCCCTTGTTCAGGGCGAACCGGCCGATGCCGCAGCACAAGGCGGCCAGGATAATACGCTCGGGGTTGAGGCTGTCGAACAGGATCGAGAACCCTTCGTCCACCTCGCCGACCACATCCTCGGGGCCGAGATCCACATCGTCGAAGAACAGTGTCCACTGCTCCTCGGGCAGGGGGATCGAGATCTTCACCCGCTGCTTGTGGACGCCTTTTTTCTTCAGATCCACGGCGAACAGGGTAAAGCCGTCGGTCTTGCGGCTGACCTCGGTATGCGGTTTGGTCCGCGCCACCACGAGGCAGTAGTCGGCCACTTCGGCCCCGGTGATGAAGGTCTTTTCGCCCGACAGGCTGAACCGGTTGCCTCGACGCTTGGCCAGCGTAGTGGCCTTCATCGTGTTCGACCCGGCCCCCGGTTCGGTGATCGCGAAACAGAACTGGATATCACCGCGGCAGGCGGCCGGCAGCAGTTCTTTCTTGTGGAACTCGCTCCCGTGGCTGGCGATATGGGCCAGCGACATGGTCGGCCCGACCACCATCATCAAAAGCGGAATGCCGTGATTGGCGGTGCCCTCCATGAACAGGGCCATTTCAGTCATACCAAGGCCCGCGCCGCCGAATTCCTCGGGCACCATGATGCCCAGGAAACCGTCATCGGCAATCTGCTTGAACATCTCGTGCGGGAACTCATGCCTGCGCGCGTGGTCCAGCCAATACGCATTGTCGTATTTCTGCGCCAGCTGGCCGCCATACTCGTAAATCTGGCGTTGTTCGTCGTTCAAAATGAAATCCATGTTTCGTCCTCAGGCCTTGAATTCGGGGGCGCGCCGGTTCTCGAATGCGTCGAGGCCCTCGGCCACGTCATCGCTGGGCAGTGCACGCACCGCGGCATCG
Source organism: Sulfitobacter sp. 1A15106 (assembly GCF_043556995.1). Lineage (NCBI taxonomy): Bacteria > Pseudomonadati > Pseudomonadota > Alphaproteobacteria > Rhodobacterales > Roseobacteraceae > Sulfitobacter > Sulfitobacter sp. 1A15106. The sequence continues at coordinate 152,430 of NZ_JBIFFM010000010.1, forward strand.
CGCTCAAGCCGCATCTGCTGGTCGATACCAAGGTCCGCACCTTCGCGCGCCAACCGCTTCATCTCGGCGATGCCGGGACGCGAGCGGGTGGCGATCTTCTGGCAGTATTCCAGCGAGATCTTGTGCAGGTCCGCATCCGGCACGATGTAGTTGACCAGGCCGGCCTCTTTGGCCTCGTCCGACTTGAGCCAGCGGGCCGAGAACATCAGGTCGAGCGCCCGGCGCTGCCCCATCAACCGCGTCAGCCGCTGCGAGCCACCCCAACCGGGAATCAGCCCGAATTGCGCATGCTGATCGCCAAACTGGGCGCTTTCGGCCGCAAAGCACACGTCGCAGGCCAGCATCAGTTCGATCCCGCCGGCCAGACACAACCCCTGCACTGCGACTACGACAGGGAGGGAGGAGGTTTCGAGCGCACGCAGGTTTTTCATGCCAAAGGCGATGAAATGGTCCAGTGCGGCGGGATCGTTCAATTTACCTTTCACTTCCACCAGATCGGCACCGGTGCAAAAGTGCTTGCCCTGCGCCCGGATGAGGATCGCCCGAATAGCGGGGTTCGCCTCGAATTCCGCACGCGCGACAGAAATACGCTCATGCACCTCAAGTGACAGGCAATTGAATTTCTCGGGGCGGGCCAGTTCGATGATGCCGGTGTTGCCCTCGGAAGTGACGAGGATGGGGTCGCTCATTTCGAGGCTCCCTTCGCCTTCTTGTCATACTGCAGCGCCATGCGACCGACCTTCTCGCGGGCGATCACCAGCTTCTGGATCTGCGCGGTGCCGTCACCGATCTGCAAGCCGAGCACATCGTTGTAGCGCTGGTGGTGGGGCAGGTCGGTGGTGTAGCCGTAATGTCCGTGCAGGATCAGGCACTGGTGCAGGATCTCGCAGGCGGTTTTGGGCAGGTACCATTTGCACATGGCGGCCTGAGAGGTGTGGGGCAGGCCACGGTCGCGCAGGTCCAGCGTGTAATAGCAAAGCTGGCGCATCATGGTCAGTTGGGTCTCGGCCTCGGCCAAGGGAAAGCTGACACCCTGATACTGCACGATCGGGGCTCCGAATGCCTCGCGCTCCTGAACGTAGGCCCAGGTTTCATCCACCGACGCTTGCGCGGCCCCCAGGCACTCCAGCCCGATCAGTGCGCGGGAATAGTCGAAGCCCGCCATGATCGTGCCAAAGGCACGGTCCTGTTCCGCCATCATGTTTTCAGCCGGCACGAAAACATCGTCAAAGAAAACCGAGCCGCGCCCGACAGGCTTGGTGCCGATGTCGTCAAAATGGGTGCGCTTGATGCCTTCCTGGTTCAGATCGACGAAAAAGGCGCTGACCCCGCGTGAGCCGCCGTCAGGATCGCCGGTACGGGCAAAGACGACCGCCGCATCCGCCTGACTGGCAAAACTCATGGATGTCTTTTCACCGTTCAGCCGCCAGCCGTTGCCGGATTTCTCGGCCCTCAGAATCAGGTTCGCCGCATCCGAACCGCCGCGCGGCTCTGTCAGGCCCAGGCCAATGACCGCATCACCCGAAACAACCTTGGGCACCCATTCCGACGCGATGTCCTTGGAGGCATGTTTGGCAACCATTCCGCCCATGAGAGAGCCCAGAAGCTGCACGTAACTTGCGTTGAAATCGGCATAGGCGATCTCTTCGACGATCAGCCCTGACGTGACAGAGCTTTCGCCGAGACCCCCGAATTCCTCGGGCAGATCGGCCCCGATCAGCCCCAGTGCGCCCATCTCCTTGATCAGCGCACGGTCGAATGTATGGCCGCTGGCGCGTTCTTGATATGTGGGCGAAAGCCTTTCAGTTGCGAAGCGCTTTGCGGTCTCGCGAAACGCCTTCTGATCGTCTGTAGGCTGGAATTGCATCGGTGCTCCTCCTCGTGAGCGAAAATCTTCTTTCCAAAAATCTAACAAATGTTAGAATGTATATCAAGTGCAGTTTTGAGGAGGAGAACCAAAGTGAAAAATAGACCAGATGGAAGCTTTGAAACCATGCTCTCGCCCATCCGCGCAGGCCAGCATACATTGCGAAATCGTGTCATCATGGGGTCGATGCACACGCGGTTGGAAACCGAGCCTGACGGCATAGCCAAACAGGTCGCTTTTTACTCTGAGCGGGCGCGGGGGGAGGCGGCGATTCTGGTCACCGGCGGGTTTTCGCCCAATGCCGAGGGCATATTCGATCCAGAAGGTCCGAGAATCGATGACCCGGAAGAAGCGCTTGACCTGCGCCCGATCTGCGAGGCGGTGCAGGCCGAAGGCAGCCTGATCTGCGCGCAACTCCTCCACGCCGGGCGCTATGCCAAGATCGAAGGGTGTGTGGCCCCGTCGCCGATCCGCGCCCCGATCAACCGTTTCATCCCGCGTGAAATGACCGAAGCCGACATTCTCCGTACCATCGAGGATTTTGCCGTGGCGGCCGCCAATGCGCTGGCCGCAGGCTTTGATGGCGTCGAGATCATGGGGTCCGAGGGATACCTGATCAACGAATTCACCGTCACCCACACCAACAAGCGCCAAGACGACTGGGGCGGCAGCGCCGCGAACCGCCACCGATTCCCGGTCGATATCGTGCGCGCGGTGCGCGAACGTTGCGGCCCCGACTTTCTGGTCATCTACCGGATTTCGGCGGCCGATCTGGTCGAGGGCGGCGCGCCCGCCGATGAAATTGCCGCACTGGCCCGCAAGATCGAGGCTGCGGGTGCGGATATCCTGAACACCGGCATCGGCTGGCATGAGGCCCGCGTGCCGACGATCGCCTACCCGGTGCCGCGCGGTGCCTGGCGCAAGGCGGCAGCCAACGTCAAAGCGGCGGTGTCGATCCCGGTAGTCGCCTCGAACCGGATCAACACACCCCAGCTTGCAGAAGACATACTTGCCTCTGGCGATGCGGACATGATCTCGATGGCGCGCCCGTTTCTGGCCGATCCGCATTTCGTGAAAAAGACGCGCGAGGGCCGCGCAGACGAGATCAACACCTGCATTGCCTGCAACCAGGCCTGCCTGGATTTCATTTTTTCGGACCGGCCGGTCGGATGTCTGGTCAATCCAAGGGCCGGGCGTGAAACGGAATTCCGGGATACGCCAACCGACACGCCAAAGAAAGTGGCCGTCGTTGGCGGTGGTGCCGCGGGCATGGCCACAGCCGCCGAGGCGGCACGGCTGGGCCACGATGTCACCCTGTTCGAAGCGCAGGACAAATTGGGCGGTCAGCTGAATCTGGCCCGCGCCGCACCAGGCAAGGACGAATTCGACGAAACCCTGCGGTATTATGCCGGTCAGATGCAGAAACACGGGGTCACGCAGCGTCTGGGACAGCGGGCAGAGGCGAGCGATCTTGAGGGATTTGACCATGTGGTCATCGCCACCGGGGTCACGCCGCGCATTCCCGACCTGCCGGGTATCGACCATCCCAGCGTCGCGACCTACGCCGAAATTCTGTCCGGTGACCGCGAGGCGGGCGACCGTGTCGTGGTGATGGGGGCGGGGGGCATCGGTCATGATGTGGCCGAGTTCCTAGTGACCAAACCCGCCGAGACCGCGAATTCCGACGTCTTTTGCGAAACCTGGGGAGTGGACCCCGAATTTGTCTCCTCGGGTGCCCTGGCGGGCGACCCTCTGGCACCGAAGCCGTCGCGCCGCAAGGTCGTCATGCTGCAGCGCAAGACCGCTAAACCGGGCGCGGGGCTTGGTGTTTCGACAGGGTGGATCCTGCGCAACGCGCTGCGCAAACATGGGGTCGAGGCAATGGGCGGGGTGACCTATGAACATATCGACGATGCGGGGCTGCACATCGTCGCGGACGGAAACCCGACGGTCATCGCAGCCGATACAATTGTGCTGTGCACCGGTCAGGAACCGGAACGGGCCCTGGCCAAAGAGGTTGTAGCGCGCGGCGTCCTGGTTACGATGATCGGCGGGGCAAAGGAGGCCGCCGAACTGGATGCGCTGCGCGCCATTGATGAGGGCGTGCGCCTGGCGCAGGATCTCTGAACCGAGGCTCGGGCAAGGGGGAAACTATGCTGACCGGCGTCATCCGCGCGGGGCGCGCTGATCTGTATTCGATCTTTCGAACCCGCGCACATGACTGCGCCCGCGCCCTCGCCATCGAGGACGGCAGCAGGAAACTGACCTATGCAGAACTGCTGGAGCGGGTCGATCGTCTGGCGGCTGTCTTTCTGGCACGAGGCGTGGCGCCCGGAGACAGGATCGCGATCCTGTCGCATAACCGCTCAGAATATCTGGAGGTCGAACTTGCAGCAGCGGGAATCGGCGCGATCGTCGCCTGTCTGAACTGGCGGCTTGCCCCCGATGAACTGCGGCACTGCATCGATCTGGTCGAGCCGGTTCTCGCGGTTGTCGAACCGGAACTTTCAGAAGCTTACCGCGCCGTCGCGTCGACACCCTGTCTAACCGTCGGGCCAGACCTGGAAACGGCCATTGCCGGGGTCGAGCCGGACCCGCGCACCGGAACCATGGTTGACGACCCCGAGGCCGGTCTGACGATCCTCTATACCTCGGGGACCACGGGCCTGCCCAAGGGGGCGCATATCAGCCACCGCGCGCATATCGCCCGATCCATGGTTTTTGCGGCCCAGCTGGCGCTGGATCCCGGCGACGGGTTCATCGCCTGGGCGCCGATGTTCCACATGGCCTCCACCGATCATGCGCTGGCAACGATCCTGCGGGGTGGGACCGTGGTGATGGTGGACGGGCTGCAGCCCGCCGTCATCAACGAGGCGCTGTCACGCCACAGGATCGGCTGGTTCGTGATGATGCCCGGGGCACTGGAGGCTTTTATTAACGAACGGCACGCCAACCCTTTGCCGCTGAAGGGGATCAAGGTTTGCGGCGCAATGGCTGATCTGGTGCCGCCGCATCAGATCGCGGAACTGACCGGTCTTCTGGACACGCCCTATCTGAATTCCTTCGGGGCGACCGAAACCGGCCTGCCGCCGGGAACCGCCGATCTGATCGCGCCGGGTGTGACCCCGGACCGGCTGTCCAAGCGCATCAGCGCCTTTTGCGAGGTGCGGCTGGTCGATCCCGACGACCGCGAAGTCCCCGATGGAACGCCGGGCGAAATGGCGCTTCGGGGTCCGACGCTGTTTTCCGGGTACTGGAACGCCGACGACACCAATGCCCGTGACTTTCGCAACGGCTTTTTCCACATGGGCGATCTGTTCCGGCGCAATGCGGACGGCACCGTCGACTTTGTGGATCGGGCGAAATACCTGATCAAGACCGGAGGTGAAAACGTCTATCCGGCGGAAATCGAACGTGTGCTTCTTTCTCATCCCGATGTGATCGATGCCGCCGTGGTAAGGGCCTTCGACGCGAAATGGGGGGAAAGCCCGGTGGCCTTTGTCGCCTGTGACGATGACGGGCCGGATGCCGAGGCGCTGCTGAACTTGTGCCGCGAAAGCCTCGCTGGCTATAAGCGACCACGCGAAATTCGCTTCATCGCGTTCGAGGATTTTCCCAGATCGACCAGCGGCAAGATCCAGCGGCATATCCTCGAAGCCCGGCTCGCAGATTAATTTTCGCTCTGACCCGATCGTCAGCCAGCCACGCCAGTTCGCCCCAATAGCGATAAAAGCGTTCTTATCCTCGTTGCCACGAGTTTCTTATCCCCGCCCTTTGGAGTAACCCCCTGAAAGTGATCCACCATCTGGGATAGATTGACCCGCGATTGAAGCGCAGCCCTCTGTCGGACTACACGGCTAGGGTTTTCCGGGTGTTTGAGCTCAGGAGGATTCGTAGATCCCTGAGCCATTCATCAATGCGATCGGTGGTTTGTTCCCGGTTTCGCTGTGGGGGCAGCAGTAACCCTGCGCATCGCACGGACGGGCATGGACTGCCGGCAATTGCCGGTTGGGGCTGCTGCGGGCCTTCAAGGGAAAGTCGGCGACTATCCGATGTGCGGGACAAAGCGGACATTCGCCAAGCGACCTCAAACGTCCGGTTCTGTACTGCGGCCCGACAAAACGATATCAAGTGATCAGCGGTCAGCCGATCGCACCTGTGTAACTGTCTTCTTCGGCCCTCCTGTCTGCATGATCTGGGACAGGTAAGAATTGCGCCGTCTGATGAAGTCACGCAGAAGGGTCGGGTAATCTTCACTGACGGCATTCTTCACAGAAACCCGACGCTCCAGTTCATGTCGCCAGGCCCTTACACGGGCAAGCCCTGTGAAGACGCCAAACTCTCCGATGGTGTCAAAAACGTCGAAATAGCGGAAGACCGGGCCGAATACGATATCGACGAGGCTGAACCGGTGGCCATCGAACCATGGTCCCTCCCCAAGCTCCGCGTCCAGCCGAAGGAACTTTGCGCGGAGCGCCGCCACTTTTTCTTCCAACGCTTTCTCGTTCGGCGCCGAGTAGAACCCCGCAATGTCGTTCAAGACAGCAGATCCAAATTCAATCCAGGCACGGTGGCGGGCGCGATCGAGAGCGTCGTGCGGATGAAGCGCGTGGGGTTGTGTATCCTCAAGATATTCGAGGATAACCGCAGATTCGAAAATCGGCGTCCCGTCCACAACCAGGACAGGCGTCTTGCCCAGCGGAGATATGGCAAGAAACCAGTCGGGCTTGTTCGAAAGATCGATGTCAGTTCTCTCGAACGTGACACCTTTCTCAGTGAGCGAGATCGCCGCGCGCTGCACATATGGGCAGAGCGCATGGCTAATGAGGTGGAGGCTCATGTTGTCTCTCCCTCCATCTGCACGTTACCGGGCGCGAAGGAAGGGCTGAGGGCGAAACGGCCGTCGCCCAGAAGCCCTTGCACGATGGCAAGCAGCGTCAGATAGGCCGGGTATTCCCACCCGCCGTTCTCGTATCCGAACATCCAGCCGTTTCCGGAGTGAGCCCAGGTCGCTCCGGCCAGGATGGGCACGGTCGCCGACGCGACCCACCGCGCCTGTATGCCGAGGACCAAAAAGGCACCGGCAATCGCCTCGACTGCAAAGACCATATAAGCAAACCAGCCGGGCAGCCCGATCGAAATGAAGAACTGCGCCGTTCCGGGAAGTGTGAAAATGAAGAGCTTGAGAAACAGGCTGTGCGCCAGGAACATGATACCGAGTGCTATACGGAGCAGGAATATCCCAAATTCTGTGAGGTGCGATTTTGACATGATATGATCCTATATGTCGATGCACTTGCATCTATATATAGCGCGTTACATGCGACGTCAAGGTTGATGCACTTGCATGCACATGATAGGTGCTGGATATGAACGAGATTGACCATGCTACTGAGGCCGCCTGGACAGCCCTCATGACTAAAAGCCGCGTTTTGCTTGAGGCTGTCGAATCGTCTCTGAAATCGGCAGGATACCCGCCACTTGCATGGTATGACGCGCTTCTCGAACTCGAGAAGGCAGGCCCGGACGGACTCCGTCCATTCGAACTCAAAGACCGGATATTGTTACCCCAATACGGTACGTCGCGGTTGCTGGACCGCATGGTGAAAGCAGGGCTGGTGGACCGACGGGACTGCTCGGAAGATGGGCGAGGTCAAAACATTTCTATCTCTGAAAAGGGTAAATCTGTCAGGAGGGCGATGTGGCCGATCTATGAACGGGTTCTGTCGGAAAGGATCGGCGCAAAGCTGAAACCCAAAGACGCCGCTCAATTGGCCACGCTACTCTCAAGGCTCTGAAGTCTCGGTCGACTGACGCGAAACCTGTCTGTGACTTTCCACGCTAAGTGGCCTTGAATTTTTTCACGTTAATTGGCCGACAGTTGCCTATGTCGGTGTGCGAAGGGTATTTCGGGCTGTTTCGACGTCCTTTCGCATCCAACAGACTTCTGCGTGATCGTTGATACATCCCATGGCCGGCATGAATGCATATACGGTGGTCGGTCCCACGAATTTGAAGCCAAGCTTTCGTAGGTCTTTGGAAAGGGTCTCGGACGCTGTTGATTTGGACCGCATTTGTGGCAGTGCGTCGTCCTTGGCAGGGTTCATATAGCCAGATGAATGCGGCGAAGGAGCCTTCCTCTTGGACGACCTCGAAAGTACGGCGAGCGTTGTTGATCACGGCTTCGATCTTGCCTCGATAGCGAACAATTCCTTCATCGGCAAGTAGGCGCTCAATGTCGTTGTCGTCAAAGTTCGCAACTCCCCGAAAGTCGAACCCGGCGAAGGCAGCACGAAAGTTCTCGCGCTTGGCCAGAATGGTGCGCCAGCTCAGCCCTGACTGGAAACTCCGGCGTGACGGCAGCCCATCGGCACCGTGGGCGTCCATCCGTTCCAATTACGGTTGCAGCATCAGGCCGCTGCCGCATAAACTTGAACAGAAACCGAACCAGATCCTCCGTTACGATACAGTCTCAGCTCTCCGAAAAACCCTGACGACGGACAATCGGCGACCGCACTGCTAAAAGCTAACATTCCCGCTTGACAGGTCTGAACCTGCTGGCGGCGACCTGGATACCGCGCGCGCCTACGGGAAACGGTTGGCCGAGGTCGCGAGCCGCTGGAACAGCTGATCCAGCTGTCTGAATAATCGGCCCGGCCGCCCGGATCGGATGTGCTGCGGCCGGGTTGCGCTCAGTCCGCGACCCCCGCCCGCCCGATCAGCGCCATGAGCGTTCCGGTCATCGTTGCGACGAGCTTTTCATCCTGGCCCTTCACGGCATAGGCACGCGCCTCGCATATGGTCAGCGTCCTGCCTGGTTTCACCACGTCAGCGACGAAGCGAAACCGTTCGCCGTCCGCCGGGTTGAGTAGGTTGATCTTGAATTCGGCCGTCAACACTGCCGCGTCCGCTGGCATCAGCGAAAAGGCCGCGTATCCGCAGGCGCTGTCCAGCGCTGTCGACACGATTCCGGCATGCAAAAACCCATGCTGCTGGGTCAGTGCAACCTGATGTGCCATTTCCAGAACGATGCGGCCGGGTAACAACTCGGCAATGCTGATCCCCAACGTGTTCATCACCTTCTGGCGATCGAAACTGTTGCGCACGCGTGCGTCATAGTCGGGGTTTTTCGGTTTGAATTGTGTCATGGCGGGTCTTCCTCTTCGATTTCATTCGTCAATGACCAATCTTAGGCGGTCTTTGAGGCGCGTATCTTGTAGCGAAAGGTCAAAACGACGCGGAATAGACAGAGCGCGCAACGCGCCGGGCGGTTTGCCGGCGAAGATCCGGCAAGCGGCGGACAAGTGAGATTGATCGTAATATCCGGCGTCCAGCGCCAGATCGCTCAGCGGCAGGGTCTTTGACGCAAGCTGCCCGAGAGCCCGGCGAAAGCGTCGCAAGGTCGCAAGCCGCCGCCGCGACACGCCGGTTTCCGCCCGCACCTTTCGACGTTTGGTCCGGTCGCTGTAAGCTCCGGGTGGTGCGGCAAAGCGCAGGTCTCTCGCAAGGCCGTCAAGCACCGCGATGAGCGCAGGCAGGTCATCGTCCCCGGTCTGAACCCGGGCCAGTTCTGAGGCCAGCATGTCCAGCCCTTTGGAGTCGGGAAATCGCTGCGGTCGTGACGACAGTCGCAGCCCGGCCACGACACCCTGGAATGGCCTTGGGCGGGGCGAAAAATAGGGGCGCGGTTCTGCCAGCGATACGCGCCCGCCGCCGCTGTCGTCGCGCGTTACCGAAAGGGTAAAGAGGTCGGTTGCGAACCGCCCGCGTCCACCACCGCTCAGCACACCGGTATCGCGGAACACGAACAAATGGTCGATCTGTTTGGCCGCTTCCTCAGGCGGCGCCAGTTCGAGATAAAGCGGCGCCGCCATCAGGTTACTTGACGAAAGCATCCCGGTTCTCGGGGACGAAATCGGCAAATCGGCGCGCCGGGCGTCCCATCACATCGCTGACCGTGGTCTCGATGCCGGCAAGGTAGCCCTTGGGCGCGATGGAAGCCAATTCGACCATGGCTCTGGCGACCTCGTCCTGCATTCCGCCAGCCACCATGCCCGCCTTGGCATTTTCGGCCGACAGGGGTGCGCAGGTGACAGTGCGCCCGGTCACCCTGGACAGGAGGGCGGCGATATCTTCTCCGGTAAGAGCTTCGGGCCCGGTCAGACCAAGAGCCTTGCCTTCGTAACCCGGAGCGGTCAGCGCCTCGGCGGCGACATCCGCGATGTCGCGGGCGTCGATCCAGGCCACGGGGCCGCCCAGATCGTCATAGTACACGGCGTCCTTTGCAATGTTACCGGCCTGCCATAGCAGGTTCTGCATGAAATAGGTCGGCTGGACAAAGGTCCAGTCAAGGCCGCTTTGCTTCAGCAGCTCCTGGGTTTCGGAATGCCACTTTCCAAAGGTCAGCCCCGCCTTGGGCGACGCGCCAAGCCCCGTGGCCACAACGATATGGCGCACGCCCGCGGCCTTGGCCGCCTCGATCACGTTCGCCTTCCACTGGCGCATGTTCAGATGGGCAGGCGTGACCAGGTATATCTTTTCTGCCCCGTCACAGGCCCGCGCCAGCGCGGCAGGGTCCGTGAAATCCGCGACGACCGCCTCGCATCCTTTGGCCTTTAGCGCGTCTAACTTTGAGAGGTCGCTGGTGACAGCGCGCACGGTCGCGCCTTTTGCCAGAAGCGTGTCGACGAGGGGCGCACCAGTCGTGCCCGTGGCTCCGAAAACAGTGATCATGACTTTTCCTTTTGCAGGTCTGCGATGGGCTGAATGGTTTCCGGGTTGCTGATCGACGACAGATCGCCTGGATCTTCACCGAGAAAGGCGGCGCGCACGACACGGCGCATGGTTTTCATGCTGCGGGTCTTGGGCAGCGCTTCGACAAAGTGGATCTCGCGCGGGCGGAAGGGTTTCGAGACGATCTCCCCGACACGATCCTTGAGCCGGTTCACGAGCTCCGCGTTCGGCGACACATTTGGTGCCGCCACGCAGACGCAGACGACAGCCACGCCCTTGATGTCATCAGGTGCCGCGATGGCCGCGGTGTCCACCACCTCTCCGGTTTCGGTCAGGGCCGCCTCGATCTCGGGCGGGCCGATGCGTTTGCCGGCGATGTTCAGCGTGTCGTCCGACCGGCCCAGGATATACCATGTCCCGTCCGGATCGCAGCGCACCCAGTCGCCGTGCCGCCAGAGGCCGGGGAAGGTGGACCAGTAGGTGTCAAGGTAGCGATCGCGGTCCCCCCTGATGGCCGGGGTCAGACCCAGAGGCGGCTGGGTCACGACCAGTTCGCCGACCTCGCCCGGTGCGGCTTCGCTGCCGTCCTGGCGCAGAACCTTGGCCCCGACACCCAGGGCCTGGGCCGAAAATCCGCCGGGCTTGAGCTCGTGCAGCACGGTCGAGGTCAGGATCGCGCCAAAAAGCTCGGTCCCGCCCGAGATGTTCAGCGGCACGGCGCGGCGGCGACAGATATGATCGAGCTGCCAGAGCCAGGCATCCTCGGTCCAGGGCTCGCCGGTCGAGGCGAGGATGCGCAGGGACGACAAGTCGTAGCCCGACAAAGATTCAGTATCCTGCGTCATGAACTGCCGTACCAGGGTCGGGGCCACGCCGAGATGCGTGACCTCCATCTCGGACGCAAGACGCAGCAGCCTGAAGGGATCGCCGGGCATTGATGGTGCGCCCTCGGCCAGCACCAGAGTCGAACCGGACAAGAGCACCGATAAAAGGGTGAGCGGTCCCATGACCCACCCCATGTCGGTCATCCAGAGGTGCCGGTCATCCCGTTTCATGTCGAGGCAAAGCAGGAAATCGGCCGTGGCCTTGGCCTGCACGCCCAAATGGGTATGCACGACACCCTTGGGCCGCCCGGTGGTGCCCGATGTGTAGGCGATGAGAAAGGTGTCATCGGCACTGACGGGAACGGCGGCAAACTCCGGACTGGCGCGGCCCACTGTTTCGGTCCAGTCCAGATCGCGGGCCGGATCGGCCACCGCATCGCCGAACCGTCGCAGGCTGATCACGGTATGAACCGATGGTACGTCGGTCAAAGCCTGGGCAAGGGTCGCTTCCATCCAGACCGGCTTGCCTCGCCGGGGTGTGGCATCCGCCGTCAACACCGCCACGGCATCCGCGTCGTTCAGGCGCGATACGATGGCATGGGGCGCAAAACCGGAAAACAGCGGCACCGCAACCGCGCCCAGCCGGGCAATGCCCAGAAGCGCGGCCTCGATTTCGGGGATCATCGGCATATAGATGCCCACCGCCTGACCGGGCCTTACACCGCGCGTGGCAAGGGCCGAGGCGACGCGGGAGGCTTCGGCGGTAAGGTCGGAATAGGTCCAGCGGCGGCGGCTTCCGTCTTCGCCGACCCAGTCGATTGCGACCTTGTCGCCCAAGCCATCGGCAATTCGGGCGTCAAGACAGGTTTCCGTCAGATTCAAAGTACTCCCGACGGCCCACCGGATCGATTCGGGCCCTTCGGAGATATCTCGCAACCGGCTGTAGGGCCGCGCGAACCGTATCCCGGCATGGTCAATGATCTGGCCCCAGAACCAGTCTGGGTCTTCATTCGAACGGCGGACGAGTTCCTCGTAACTGTCAATGCCGCGGCCCTTCAGAAATGAGGTCAGCGTGCTTGTCCGCTGGATGTCAGAGCCTGGCTGAAACATTCGCAACCTTTCTAGAATGAAAAAGGGCCGCACATAAGGCGCGGCCAGTCGGGGAGGTAACTCTTGGCACGGTATGGCAGCAGCGCCTTGAGTCCGGCGCTGCTGCCAGCGTTTTAACCGTGCATGGACAGGCCGCCCGAAACCGAAATCACCTGGCCGGTAATGAACCCTGCGTCGTCCGACGACAGGAAGCAGATGATGCCAGGGTAATCCGTCGGCTGCGCAAGACGCTTCATCGGAATCGCCCGCTTGAGACCTTCGGCGATCTTTTGACCGGCCTCGCCCTCGGCAACCTGAGCGAACAGCGGCGTATCGGTCGGGCCGGGGGCGACCGCATTCAATTGAATACCTTTACGCGCCAGTTCGCGCGCTACGGTTTTGGTGAACGAGATGATGCCACCCTTGCAGGCCGAATACACGGCTTCGCCGGATGATCCGACGCGTCCGGCGTCGGACGCGATGTTGACCACACGGCCGCCGCCGTTCTTGACCATGCCCGGAAGCACCGCGTGATGCATATTCAGCGGACCGTAAAGATTTATGTCGATGACCTTTTTCCAAAGGTCGGGATCGGTGTCGAGGAACGGTTTGATCACGTCCCAGCCGGCATTGTTCACCAGCACATCGACCGGACCCCCGGCCTCGAACTCGGCTACAGCCTTGTCGACCTGGGCACGGTCGGTGATGTCCACCTTGAAGGCCTGCGCCTTGCCGCCGGCCTCGGTGATCAGGCGAACCGTTTCCTTCGCCCCGTCTTCGCTCATGTCAAAGATCGCAATCTCGGCACCTTCTTCGCCGAACCGTTCGCACACCGCGCGCCCGATGCCGCTGCCGCCGCCGGTCACGATCACGCGTTTTCCACTCAACCCTCGCATATGGAGGTCCTCCTCTTCCGCTATCATCTTGGCAAAGAACTTGATTCGGAACGTTCCTTGCGTTATTCTAACATTTGTTAGATTTAATGCAATGGACAGTCTCGTGTCCCGCAAGTATCGAAATGGAATGGTACACAAGACTGACCCACCCAGGACACTGAGCGAAGACTTGAGCAAGTCTGAGAGGACACGTGAGGGTATCCTTTCGGCGGCTGCGCGACTTTTTCGGTATGAAGGCTATCACGCAACGACTATGCGCGACATCGCGCAGGAAGCTGGCATTGAGGCCGGCAGCATTTATTATCATTTTCAATCCAAGGACCAGATTCTGAGCGATGTTCTCGATCTTGGCGTCCGTCAACTATATCAGGCGGTCAGTGAAATCGTTCGGTCGGCACCGACAAGTTCGGAGGATTTTCGCAAGACTTTCAGACTGCTGATTGAAACACACCTTACCTACCTATTGACCGACAGCGACTTCACGTCAGCCAATATTCGGAACTATCCGATGTTGTCGGACGAAACACGCGCCCCGCATCGCGAATTGCGTGCATCATATGCAGGGGCCTGGGGCAAATTCCTGAATGACGCCAAACGCGCCGGCCACCTTCGAAGCGACATATCCACTGCTGTGATCCGCCAGTTCATCCTAAGTGCCATGAACTGGACCGTAGAATGGTACGATGTCGACAAGTATCCGGTGCGCATCCTCGCGGAACGAATGAGTAAGCTGATACTTGACGGAATGTGTCCACATCGCAAGGCGGGTACCGGAGGCTTGAAGCTGTGCCCCGCCACTCCCGCCAAAACCCCGGATCCCGACGGCAAGGCGGCTAAGACCCGTGCAGAAATTCTAAAGGCCGCAGCGCGCGTTCTGAGGGACAATGGCTACAAGGCGACCACGCTGAGAAAGATCGCGGAAGAAGCGGACATGAAAGCGGGAAGCGTCTATTACCATTTCAACTCCAAGGAAGCGATCGTTGACGAAGTTCTAAACGCCGGACTGAGGGACTTGCTAGCAGGTGTCGAAGCCGCCGTTCGGAAATTCGATGCCCCGTACGATCATCACGCCAGGATAGCGACTGCAATCTGGGCGCACCTGGATTTCCTCTTCAAGGCAAGCGAATTCACCTCGGCGAATATCAGAAGCTATGGAATGCTCCCCAATCATTTCAGGGAGAGGCACAGGGGTATTCGCCATGAGTATGGAAAACTCTGGGATTGGATACTCCGTGAAGCTCAGGACGACGGTGCCATACGGTCGGATATCAAGATCGTCCCCTTGCGCCAGGTGATGTTGGGTGCCTTAAACTGGACGGTGGAATGGTTCGACCCGAACAAGGCAGGAGTGGAAGGATATCTATCACTGCCTGAATTCTCCAGCATGCTCATCAATCTGTTACTGGAAGGCATTTGTAACCGGGAAGCGGCCCCGTCCACAGGACAAGGTAACCCTGAAAGCGGTTGCCCCGGTCAGACCAGAAGGAAGTGATACAGCCCTTCGGCAACCGCCTTTTCCCGATCCGTCTGCCAGCTGAGCACGCTGACGCTTGCCATCCGCTTGCCTTTGCGCGTGACGTTAGCGCGCGCAAAAAGCGGTCCCTTCACACCGGGTCTGAGGTAATCGACGGTCAAGTTGATCGGCTTGGCCGGAACGTCGGCGAAATCGGGCTGTACCGCGATGGCGGCAGTGGCCTCCATAAAACTCGCGATTATGCCGCCATGGTAGTACTCCATGATCGGGTTACCGATATGGCGGTCATCAAAGGTCATTTCCGCCTCAGCATGGAGACTGTCTAGACTTCTGACCTCAAAGTTGAGAAATCGGAAGAACGGCACCCGGGATACATTGGCATTGACAGTTTGCACGTCCATCACGAGGTTTTTCCTTTTGTCATTGCGTCAAACAGGCTGGTTTCGCCGCGCGTCAATGCAAACGAGGCGGTTCCCCTGGCTATTTCAGCATCCTCATGGCCCGCGAACCAGACGCTGCCGGAATTGAAGGCGATGTGACGGGTCTTGCGAAAACAATGCGCTTGAACGATGACATCCGCGCGCGAACGGGCCGGGCGCAGGTAATCAACTCTGAGGTCAAGAGTGGCCATGGTACTGACGCCTTCGATGGCAACAAAGTTCGCCAGTCCAAAGACACTGTCCAGAAGTGCCGTCAGGATACCACCGTGGAGCAGCGATTGTTCCGCATCGACGCAAAAGTCCGGATTGAACGGCATCCGAACCCGAACACCTTCGGTCGAGACCTCTTCGATCTCAAGCGCCATATGCGTTATCAGACCCTTGCCGCGCGCATTCCACATCTGCGCGATTTGCTCCATCTTCTTTTGGGTGATGTCTGACATGCGATCTTTCCTTTAACGCCCCGTGAAATTGGGTTTTCGTTTTTCGACGAACGCAGCAACCGCCTCGTGGTGGTCTTCGGTCTGATGCATGAGCGCCTGATAGGCCGCCGCGGAATTCAGGAAATCCGGCAGGTCCATCCGTTCGGCATTGCGCATCAGACGCTTGGCGACCCGCACCGCGCGCGGCGGTTTCGCGGCGATGCCAGCGGCCCGTTCGCGGGCCCGTTCCATCAATTTTTCATGAGGCACAAGTTCAAGCACCATACCAAGCTCCAGCGCTTCCTTGGCCTCGACCATGCGCCCTGAGAAGGTCAGATCGGCGGCCTTCTGGTGGCCCAGACGACGCAACAGGAACCAGCTGCCCGCATCGCCCGGAATGATTCCGAGATTCAGAAACACCTCGCCGAACCTTGCTTTTTCCGACGCGATGCGCATGTCGCACATCATGGTCAGGTCGCACCCCGCGCCCACCGCCGGGCCGTTGACTGCGGCGATGGTCGGAATATCCATGTTGTAGAGCGCAAGCGGCAGCCGCTGCACCCCATCAACATAGCTCTGGGCCGCCGCCAGCGGCTCCTTGCGGAACACACTGTCGGGATCGTTCATCTCCTTGATGTCCCCGCCGGCACAAAAGGCGGGGTCGGCCCCGGTCAGAATCATCACGCTGACCTGCGGATCGGCCTGCACCTTGGCGAAGGTCTCCAGAAGGGCAGCGATCATGTCGTTCCCGGTAACCGGATTGCGACGCTCGGGGTCGTTCAGCGTTACCGTGGCGATCCTGTCGGAAATCTCCAGAAGGACGGGCTGTTTATTCATTCTTGCCATCTCCGCGTTCGCGTTTCTCGAACATCGCGGGGTTGATCATGTCCCGCGCGTCATGACCCATATGCAAGGTCTCACCGCCGTCTACATAGATGTCCTCGCCGGTAATGAAACCGCCAAGTTTCGAAGCGAGGAAAATGATCGTGCCAGCGATGTCCTCGGCCGCCCCCATCCGGTTTAGCACTGAGCGGTTCAGCTTTTTCCACTGTTCCGGCGGAATCGGATAGCGGCCAAGCGCATCGGTCTTGATCGTGCCGGGCGCGACACAGTTCAGGCGGATGCCGTATTCGCCCCATTCGGCGGCCAGCGTTTTCATCATGCCCGTCACACCGGCGCGGGCGGCGACGGTGTGTGTAAAGCCGGTAAGCGCGGTGCGCGCCGAGATGGCGGTGACAAACACAACCGATCCCCCATTGTCGTACATGAAGTGATCGGCAGCGGCGCGTGTCATTTGCCAAGACCCTATCAGGTTGTTGCGGATCACGGCTTCGAAGCCCTTGTTGGTGATATCGCGGGCGGCCGCGATATACTGGCCGCCGGCATTGTTCACCAAGACATCCAACTGCCCGTAGTGGTCCTTGATGCGTCCCATCGCGGTTTCGATACTGTCCTCGTCGCGGGTATCTCCGGGCACGACAAAGGCCTCGCCCCCCGCCGACCGGATCATCTCGGCGGTCTCCTCCAGCGGCTCTTCCCGGCGCGCGAACAGCGCAAGCCTGGCCCCGCAAGAGGCCATTTCGATCGCCGTCGCCCGGCCCATTCCAGATCCAGACCCCGTGACCAGGGCAACCTGGCCCGCCATGAGATCCGACGCGTAACGCCTTGATTTCGCTTCGCTCATGTTCCGCCCCCTTAGTTCTTCAGCAATTCGCCGGAGATGATGAGTTTGCGAACCTCCTGGGTGCCCGCGCCGACCTCAAGCACGCGACCGGTTCGGTACAGCCGGTTCACTTCGGTATCACGCATGTAGCCTGAGCCGCCGTGAATCTGGACAGCTTTGTCCAGCACGAAGGATGTCGCCTCAGCGGCCTTGTAGATCGCCGCAGCGGTGAGCTTGTGGATTTCGCCGCGCCCGCCTGCGCCCTCTTCGAGGCCCTCACACATGGCTGCGGTGCGCAAGGACAGGCTGCGCGCGGCCTCGATCTGCGTATACATGTCGGCCAGCATCGCCTGAACCATCTGAAAACTGGCGATCGGTTTGCCGAATTGCTGGCGTGTCTTGGCGTAGTCGATGGAAATATCCAATGCCCGCTGAGCAATACCCAAGGCGTTGAAACAGACGATGGCCCGTTCCAGATCAAGCCCGGACATCGTCACGGCAACGCCGCCATCAAGTTTGCCGACCATGTTTTTTGCGGGCACCCGGCAGTCCTCGAACACCAGTTCGCCGGTGGGCGAGCCACGGAAACCCATCTTGTTGAGCTTCTGCGCCACCTTGAAACCGGGCGTGTCGGTTTCCACGATAAAGGCGGAAATGCCCTTGGCCCCTTTTTCGGGCGATGTTTTGGCATAGACCAGCACCAGATCGGCAATCGGCCCATTGGTGATATAGATCTTGGCGCCGTTCAGGATGTAGTCGTCGCCATCCTTTTTGGCCGTGGTCCGCATCGAGCCAAGCGCATCGGATCCCGCGCCAGGTTCGGTCAGACCCAGGGCGCCGATCAGCGTGCCGTTGCAAAGCCCCGGCAGGTATTTGCGGCGCAATTCGTCATTGGCGTTGCGGTAGATATTGTTGACGCACAAATTGTCATGGGCCACATGGGTCAGTCCGATGGCCGCCGAGGCGCGCGACATTTCCTCGGTGATGATACAGGCCGAAGTAAAATCCAGCCCCGCGCCGCCAAATTCCGGCGGCACGTTCAGGCCGAGATATCCCATCTCGCCCAGCTTGGGGAAAACCGAAGGCGGCAGGTCATCTGTATCGTCCATTTCCGCATTCAGATGGTGGAATTCGGACATGAAGAACTTGCCGGCCTGATCGGCCAGGGCCTGCTGTTCGTCCGTCATGAAATGTGTTGGCAGAGCGGTGTCGTTGCGCAGTTGCTTGTTCATGGTCTCGTCCCCCTCAGGCGCGCAAAAGTTCTTCGGCAATGATGATCTTGCGGACTTCGCTTGTTCCCGCGCCGATCTCCAACAATTTGTTGGCGCGGAACAGCCGGTTGATCTCGGTGTCCTGCATGTAGCCAGAGCCACCATGAATATGGCAGGCTTCGGTCACCGCCTTGTTGAATGCCTCGCCTGCGTAAAGACAGGCCGCCGCGGTCAGTTTGTGGATTTCGCCACGGCCCCCGGCCCCTTTTGGTAGGCCCGTACAGGCGGCCAGTGCCCGATAACCGAATGCGCGCGCGGTTTCGACCTCGGTGTAGATCTCGGCCAGTTTCGACTGCATCATCTGGAAACTTGAAATCGGTTTGCCGAATTGTTCGCGAATCTTGGCGTATTCCAGCCCTAGTTCCAGGGCGCGTTCGGCCATGCCAACGCAGACTGAGGCAACCATAGCACGCTCCAGATCCAACCCGCTCATTACCACCGAAACGCCGGTGTTTTCCGGTCCAACCATGGCGGATGCGGGTACGCGGCAATCCTCAAACACCAGTTCTCCGGTTGGCGAGCCGCGAAAGCCCATCTTGTCAAGCTTTTGCGCCACCTTGAAACCGGGATTGTCCGTCTCGATGATGAAAGCAGAAATGCCCTTGGCGCCCTTCGACTTGTCGGTTTTGGCATAAAGCAGGATCACATCGGCAATGGGGCCGTTGGTGATGTAAATCTTCGAGCCGTTGATGACATAATCATCACCGTCGCGGCGGGCAGTTGTGGCCATGGATCCGAGCGCATCGGATCCCGCACCCGGTTCGGTCAGGCCCAAAGCACCAACCAGCTCGCCCGAGCAAAGGCCCGGCACGTATTTCTTCACATGCTCTTCGGATCCATTGCGCAGCAGGTTATTCAGGCACAGGTTGTCATGCGCCCCGTGTGAGAGGCCCACAGCCGGATTCCACTTCGAAATCACCTCGGACACCAGCGCCTGGGTGAACTCGTTCTGTCCCGATCCGCCCAGCTCTTCGGGTGCGGTAATCCCCAGCAGGCCCAGCTCGCCCATCTGCTTGAACAGATCATCGGGCCACCATTCCTCGTCATCCATACGCGCTTGCAGCGGGTGTAGCACGTCGCGCGACACCCGATCCACGTGATCGACGATCTGGCGTTGCTCATCAGTCAAAGAATAGCTCGCCCTGATTGCTTCCAGATCAGCCGAGATGGCCTCACTTTGAGTGGTCATATCATCCTCCCGAAAAATGTCGTCCGCCGTGTTGACCAAAATCAAACACATGTTAGAAAATAGATCAAGCCAAGCTTTTGACGACCTGACGTAAGAAAGCGCGGTGTCCTAAATGCAGGGGGGAGCTTCGGAAATGACTGAGAGCGTTGTTCAATCGCAGGCACTCGGCAAAGAAGTGCGTATCACGATTCGACGTCCTGACAATCGAAATGCCCTCAACCGTGGGGTCGCAGACGGGATCATGGCCGCCATATGTGCTGCCGAGAGGGACAGCGACTGCCGCGTGATCGTTCTGACCGGCGAGGGCGAGCGCGCCTTCTGTGCCGGGGGCGACATCAAGGCGGGGGCGGATGGCGGCCCGTTTGTTCAGGATCCGGCGGACCCGGATCATTTTGCCGGAAGGTTGTTCGAGACGATACAGGCGTGCCGAAAGCCAACGATCGCGCGCATCAATGGCGTCGCGATGGGGGCAGGAGCGGGCATCATCTGTGCCTGCGATCTGGCTGTGATGGCGGATCATGCCCGCATCGGAACGCCGGAAGTGAAGGTGGGTCTGTTTCCCATGACGATCGTGCCACCCATGATACGCGTGCTGCCCCGGCGGAGGCTGATGGAGATGTTCATCACCGGCGTTCCTCTGACGGCCGAGGAAGCCCTGCAGTTCAATCTGGTCAACTATGTGACCGATGCCGCGGGGTTGGACGACAAGGTTGCAGAACTGGTTGCCCAGATTGCTGCGCAGTCGCCGAGCGCGATCCGGCTGGGAAAATACGCCTGTCACGCGATGGAGGATATGACCTATCCGCAGCAAATGCGGTTTGCAGAAACACTTTTACCGCGTGTGGCGCAGACCGAAGACGCGCGCGAAGGCTTTGATGCCTTCATTGCGAAGCGCAAACCTGAATGGACGGGCCGCTGATCAAGCGAGGAGGAGAGGAATATGTCGGAACGAAAGCTGCGCATCGGATGCGCGTCGGGCTTCTGGGGCGATACGCCGGAAGCGATCGGTCAACTGGTTTCAAAGGGCGAGATCGACTATCTGGTGTTTGACTATCTGGCAGAGGTGACAATGTCGCTGATGGCGCGGGCCCGCGCAAAAGCGCCCGAGTCGGGCTATGCGCCGGACTTCGTCAAGGCGCTGGCACCCTGGTTGCCGGATATCAAGGCAAAAGGGATCAAGGTCGTTGCCAATGCAGGGGGCGTGAACCCGCGTGGCTGCAGCGATGCGCTTGCCAAAGCCGCCGCCCAGGCCGGGATCGATCTGTCCATCGGAGTCGTGCTAGGCGATGACCTGTTGCCCAGGGCCGATGAAATTCGCAAAAACGGTCAGACGGAAATGTTCTCGGGTGTCGCATTTCCAGATGATATCTGGAGCATGAATGCCTATCTGGGTGCCCGCCCCATCGCTGCCGCGCTGGATGCCGGGGCCGACATCGTGATCACCGGACGCTGCGCCGACAGCGCGGTCGCGCTTGGTCCCCTGATGCATGAATACGGCTGGGGCGACGATGACTGGGACAAGCTCAGCCAGGGATCGCTGGCCGGCCACCTGATCGAATGCGGCCCCCAGGGAACCGGCGGCAACTTCACCGACTGGCAGGACGTGCCGGGTTGGGACAATATGGGCATGCCCATCGTCGAGGTGTCCGAAGACGGCAGTTTCATCATGACCAAGACGCCTGACACCGGCGGGCTGGTCGTGCCCGGGTCAGTCGGAGAGCAGATGCTCTATGAAATCGGGGACCCGCGCGCCTACCTGTTGCCCGACGTGATCTGCGACTGGTCCGGGGTCACCCTGGAACAGGTCGGACCCGACCGGGTGCTGGTCAAGGGCGGCAGGGGGCTTGGGCGCACCGACAGCTACAAGGTGTCGGCGACCCATGCCGATGGCTGGCGCGCGGTCTCTACCCTGACACTGGCTGCGATTGACGCACCCGCCAAGGCCGAACGTGTGGCCGAGGCGATCCTGACCCGCTGTCGCCGGATTTTCCGCGACCGCAACATGGGAGATTTCCGGCAGGTCAGCGTCGAGGTGCTGGGGGCCGAGGCGGCCTATGGCGCAAATGCGCGCGCCCGGACCCGCGAGGTGGTGCTCAAGATCGGCGCGGTCCATGATGATCGCGCCGCGCTGAACATCTTTGCCGGCGAAATCGCACCGATGGCGATTTCGACCGCGCAGGGTCTGACCGGGTTCTTCGCCGGACGGCCAAAGGTGCAGCCGGTGGTCCGTCTATTTTCCTTCCTTCAGAGCAAGGCCGAAACCCCCGTCGCGGTCGAGGTCGACGGCAAGGATGTGCCCGTGAGCGTGGCCACTACGCCAGTCCACCTTGATCCGCCTGCCGCACCGCCCGCAGATAGCCGCGAGCCCGGTCCGGACGTTGTCGAGGTCCGCCTCGTCGATTTGGTCTGGGGCCGCTCGGGCGACAAGGGGGACATCGCCAATATCGGCATCCTCGCGCGCAAACCGGACTACCTGCCATATATCCGCTCGGCTCTCAGTGAAGAGGTGGTGAAGGACTATTTCTCCCATGTCTGCGACGGCAGGGTAGAACGGTTCGACTTGCCTGGAAGCCATTCGCTGAATTTCCTGTTGCATGAATCGCTTGGCGGTGGCGGCATCGCCTCGGTCCGCATAGACCCGCAGGGCAAAGGGTTCGCGCAGATGCTGCTTGATATCGAAATTCCCGTGCCAGCCGATCTGGCCGCACGTGACGGACTGAATGCCGCGGCCCGGAACTAAGAGGACGACACCATGACCATTTCGAAACTCCTGGTCGCCAATCGGGGCGAGATCGCGGCGCGCGTGTTGCGCACCGCTAAGGCCCGCGGGCTTGCGACTGCCGTGTTGCGTCATGTCGCCGAGCAAGAGGGGCCAGCGCATCTGATCGCAGATGAGGTCGTGATGATCGAGGGCCCGACGCCCGTGGCCGCCTATCTCGATATTCCTCAGATCGTCGAAGCCGCCAAAGGGATCGGCGCGGACGCGGTTCATCCCGGCTATGGCTTTCTGTCAGAGAATGCCGGTTTTGTCGCGGCGCTGGAAAAAGCCGGAGTGACCTTTGTCGGCCCGACGTCCGAGGTCATCGACCTGATGGGGGACAAGGTCCGCGCCCGCGCCTTCGTCGAGGAACGCGGGTTTCCCGTCGCCCCCTCGGCCATCGAGGATGATGATCCGGCGAGCTTTGTCGAACGCGCCCGCGCCGTTGGCTATCCGCTGCTCATCAAGCCCTCGGCCGGCGGTGGCGGCAAGGGCATGCGCGTCGTACGCGAGGACAGCACGCTGGAGACCGAAATCGAAACCGCGCGCCGCGAAGGCGAACGATATTTCGGCGACGGGCGGCTTTTCGTCGAACGCTATATCGAACGCCCGCGCCATATCGAGGTGCAGGTGATGGGCGACGGACAGGGCAACGTGGTCCATTTCTGGGAACGTGAATGTTCGATCCAGCGCCGGTTCCAGAAGATTATCGAGGAAACGCCGTCACCGGCGCTGACCCCCGAGCAACGGGATGAGATCTGCGAGACCGCTGCCGGAATTGCCCGCGCCGTCAAATACCGCGGGGCAGGGACTGTCGAATTCATCTATGCACAGGATGGGGCCTTTTATTTCCTGGAAATGAACACCCGCCTTCAGGTCGAACATCCGGTGACCGAGATGGTAACCGGCTTTGATCTGGTTGCCGAGCAGTTGCGTGTCGCGGCGGGCGACGGGCTGAGCGCCGTACAGGCGGATATTCCCCAAACCGGACACTCGATCGAACTGCGCATCTGTGCCGAGGATGCGACCGCCGATTTTCGCCCCGCGATCGGCAATATCCTGCTGCTGGACGAACCCCAGGGCGAGGGGATCCGCGTAGACAGCGGCATTCTGGATGGCGGCAAGGTAACGACCGACTTCGACCCGATGTTGTCCAAGCTGATCGTGCATGGCCCGGATCGCGCGCAGGCCATCGCCCGTGCCCGGAGCGCGGTGCAAAGCTATGTGATTCTCGGGGTAACGACCAACACCGGTTATCTGGATGCAATCCTTGCACATCCGGATTTCGCCTCTGGTGACGTTTCAACTGGCTTCCTGGCTGAACAATCCGAAACGCTGACCGCGCCGGGCGAAGATGTCTCTGACTTGCTGATGGCGGCGGCGGCCCTATCGGACGAGCGCCTGGTGAGTGACGTAATGCAGATACCGGAAATGTACCGCAAGATGGGTGGGTGGAGAAACTGATGCAACGGATTTTTCAGATGGACGGAGAAGAGACTGATTGCTGGCTGGGTCATGATGGCAGCCGGTTCGTGCTCAATACCCCCACTGGCGCTGTTGCCTGCCAATTGGACCCGACGGGTCTGCCGGGCGGTTACAAGCTGAGGGCCAAGGGTGTTGTGCGCGAATTGCGACTGGCCGTGGGGCCGGAAGCAACTTTTGTGCACATGGACGGGCGAACCTACGAAGTCGGGCGGGTTGATCCCGCCGAACGCCTGGCCGGAAGCGACGGTGGCGCGAGCGACGACCGATTGGTGGCGCCCATGCCGGGTGTCGTGGTGTCGGTTGCGGTTAAACCCGGCGATGCGGTTGAAGAAGGCCAGCCGCTTCTGGTGATCGAAAGCATGAAGTTGGAAACCACACTGACGGCCCCGCGCGACGGGGTCGTTGCCGAAATGCCATTCGCCGAAGGCGACAGTTTTGGTCTGAAAGACATCCTGGCCCAATTGGCCCCGGAGGAGGAGTGACAATGCGCAGGATTGAAAGTCTGATCGACACCAATGCCGCCGACTACAAGGCAAACTATGCCGCCATGTCTGAACGGCTGAAGGAATTCCACGCCCGCCAGCACGCGGCGCGTTTCGAACGCCCGCAACGCGATATCGACCGCCTTGCCCGCCAGAACAAACTGGGCGTGCGCGAGCGGTTGAAACTGCTGCTGGACCCCGGCACTCCGTTTTTGGAGTTTTCCACACTTGCCGCCTGTCGCGAATACGATGGCACCGTGCCTGGCGCCGCTGTGGTGACGGGCATCGGTATTGTGCAGGGTCGCGAGGTCGCCATCCACGCCAACGACGCTAGCGTCAAGGGCGGGGCTTGGTATCCACATACGGTCAAAAAGGTCGTGCGTCTTCTGGATGTCGCGCTGGAAAACCGTCTGCCGGTCATCCATATCTGCGACAGCGCGGGCGGTTTCCTGCCGCTGCAGCACGGGGTGTTTCCCGACCGGTATCTGGGCGGGCGGGTGTTCCGCAACCAGGTCAAGCTGAGCCAGGCCAATATCCCGCAGATTGCCGTGGTCGGCGGTCACTGCACGGCTGGCGGCGCCTATGTGCCGACGCTGAGCGACTACAACATCATCATCGAAGGCACAGGGGCGATTTTCCTTGGCGGTCCCCCGCTGGTCAAGGCGGCTACCGGCGAAGAGGTCGGTGTTCAGGAGCTTGGCGGCGCGGTCATGCACACCTCGGTATCGGGCACCGGCGACTATCGCGCCGCGACCGAACAACACGCCTTTTCACTGGCCCGCGAGATTGTCGGCCAGTGGAAGCGCACGCCGAAAACGATCATCGAAACCGCGGCCTATGAAGAGCCTTACTATGACCCCAAAGAACTCTACGGGATCATTCCAAAAGACCGGAAAACCCAGTTCGACATGCGCGAGGTTCTGGCCCGGATCGTGGACGGCTCACGCTTTCACGAATACCAGCCGGACTATGGCACCACGATGGTGTGCGGCTTTGCCCATATCTGGGGTTACAAGGTCGGCATCCTTGCCAACAACGGGGTGCTGTTCAACGACAGTTCGCTCAAGGCAGCGCATTTCATGCAGTTGTGCAACCAGAACCGCACGCCTCTGGTCTTTTTCCAGAACATCACCGGCTATATGGTGGGCCGCGAATACGAAGAACGAGGCATCGCCAAGGATGGCGCCAAGATGCTGATGGCGCAGGGCGGCTCGGTCGTGCCGAAGTTCACAGTGATCGCCAATGCGTCTTACGGGGCCGGCAACTACGGGATGTGCGGACGGGCCTGGGACGCGCGCACGCTGTTCATGTGGCCCCAGGCCGAGATCGGCGTGATGGGGGCGGATCAGGCCGCAAATACCATGGCGGACGTCAAGATTCGGCAGCTTGAGCGCGAAGGCAAAGAGCTGACCGAAGAAGAAATCGCCGCGATCCGCGAACCGGTGCTGGAAAAATACAAGCGCGATGTCGAGGCTTATACCTCGACCTCGGAATTGTGGGACGACGGCATCCTCGACCCGGCGGACACACGCAACGCGCTTGGCATGTCGATTTCTGCCTCGCTCAATGCACCGATCGACGATCCGCACTACGGGATCTTCCGTCTGTAAAGGCTTGAGGGACGGCACACCGGGTCGGGGGGTGCCGTTCCGCGTCAAGGCGCTTGCATCTGGCGCTTTCGGAATCTGAAGTAGTCCTGACCGGTCCGGTTCCCGGACAGGTCAGGACGATGTCCGCCGCGCCTCCTTAATGGAGACGACGTCAGAGGCCGCCATGCCGGGCCGGTCTGCCTCGACCGCCTTCAGCGGCTCGACCGGCGTCAATCCGGCCAGACAATCGCGCGCAAGTTGCTGGTATTCCCCGGTGCCGCGCGTTTTCCACGCGATTTCTTTCTCGCTGACCTCGCGGATCACCTTTGCCGGCGATCCCACCACCATCGAACGCGGCGGAATCACGGTTTCGCCACGCACAAACGCCTGCGCGCCGACAATCGATTCCGCCCCTAGCTCTACACCGTCCATAATGACGGAATTCATTCCGACCAGAGCGTTCCGGCCCACCGTGCAACCGTGCAGGATCGCGCCATGGCCGATGTGGCCGTCGCTTTCCACCACGGCGTCGCGGCCGGGAAAGGAATGGATGATGCAATTGTCCTGAACATTGGCTCCATCCCCGATCACGATCCTGCCGAAATCGCCCCGCAAGCTTGCCCCGGGGCCGATGTAGCACCCATGACCCAGGATGACATTCCCGATCAGAACGGCCTGAGGGTGGACATAAGTATCCTCGGGCACAACGGGTATAAACCCCCTGAATTCATAACAATACGCCATTCCGATCACCTTTCGTAAGCTGAGTGCTAAACGCTTGTCGGCGGTTGCGCCGGGACCAGAATCCCTCAATTGTGTCGCCGATCAGGGCGTGTGGCCCGAAATCAAACACAAGTTAGAAAATAGCGCAAGCTCTCTACGTCACAGCTTGGCGATATTGACACTTCCCAAGGTTAGGATTAAAAATCTAACAAATGGTAGAAAATAGGCTGTCGGACCGATTAGGGTGGCCTGACCGAATTTGGGAGAGAGAGAAATGACAGACAAAGCCTATGTTGCAGGCGTTGGGATGGTCCCGTTCCAGAAGCCGGGAAAATCCGAAAGCTACGATGTGATGGCGACCGCTGCGACCCGGTCCGCTCTGGCAGACGCGGGGTTGGACTATGATAAAGTCCAACAGGCCTATGTTGGCTATGTCTATGGCGACAGCACCTGCGGTCAGCGCGCCCTGTACCATGTCGGAATGACAGGCATCCCGGTTCTGAATGTGAACAACAACTGCTCGACCGGATCGTCCGCCCTGTTCCTGGCCAGGCAGGCAGTTGAAAGCGGCGCGGTCGAATGTGCTCTGGCACTTGGGTTCGAACAGATGCAGCCCGGCGCAATCGGTGCGATGTTCCATGACCGGGTCAGCCCGTTTGCGGCATTCGACAGAGAAACCGACGAACTGGTTGGCAGTGCCGAGATCCCGCTGGCGCTGCGGTACTTCGGCGGTGCGGGCAAGGCGCATATGGACGAGTTCGGCACCCCCCTGGAAACCTTCGCAAAAATCCGCGCCAAGGCCAGCCGACATGCTGCGAAGAATCCGGTTGCCCTGTTCCGGCAGGAGGTGACGGCGGAAGACGTCATGGCCGCCCAGGTCGTCTGGCCCGGCATCATGACCAAGCTCATGGCCTGTCCGCCAACCTGTGGCGCGGCCGCCGCGATCATTTGTTCCAAGGAATTCGCCGACAAGCACGGACTGGACAGTTCGGTTCGGATCTCGGCGCAGGCCATGACGACGGACGGCCCGGAAACTTTCGAAGCCCATGACATGCGCGAAGTGGTCGGCTTTTCGATGGCCAAGCGCGCCGCCGATCAGGTCTACGAGGCGGCGGGCATCGGGCCCGAGGACGTGGATGTGGTCGAACTGCACGACTGTTTCGCCCACAACGAGCTGATCACCTATGAAGCGCTTGGTCTTTGCGGTCGCGGCGAAGCGGCGAAATTCGTTGATGATGGCGACAACACCTACGGCGGAAAATACGTGACCAACCCGTCGGGCGGTCTTTTGTCCAAAGGCCATCCGCTTGGGGCGACCGGCCTAGCGCAATGTACCGAGCTCGTTCAGCAGCTTCGCGGCCAGGCAGATGCGCGCCAGGTTGATGGCGCACGTCTGGCGCTTCAGCACAATCTGGGCCTCGGCGGGGCCTGCGTCACCACGCTTTATGAAAAAGCCTGATAGCGCCTTTCGGGAGGAATCAATATGACTGGAAAACTCGACGGGCGCGTGGCGCTGGTCTCGGGCTCGGGCCGGGGCATTGGCCACGAAATCGCTCTCAAACTGGCCTCGGAAGGGGCCCGGCTGGTGATCAACGATCTGGATGCGGATCCGGCCAATGAAACCGCCGAGGCGGTGCGCGCAACGGGAGCCGAGGCCGTGGTCTGTGCCGGCAGCGTCACCGAGGACGGTTTTGCCGAACGGTTCATCAAGACCGGCATGGACAGCTTTGGCGGGCTGGACATCATCGTGAACAATGCGGGCTATACTTGGGACAGCGTCGTTCAGAAAATGACCGACGAACAATGGCAGGCGATCATCGACGTTCACCTGACGGCACCTTTCAAGATCCTGCGCGCCGCGCAGCCGGTGATCAGCGCCAAGGCCAAGGAAGAGGCCGCTGCCGGACAGGAAGTGTTCCGCAAGGTGGTCAACATCTCGTCCATCGCAGGGACCGGCGGCAATGCTGGCCAGATCAACTATTCCGCCGCCAAGGCCGGCATTCTGGGTGTCACCCGGACGATGGCCAAGGAATGGGGCCGCTACAAGGTCAACGTCAATGCCGTGGCTTTCGGCCCGATCCGCACCCGCCTGACCGAGGGCAGCGCCGACGGAGACAGCACGATCCAGGTCGAGGAAAAAGAGATCAAGGTCGGCGTGAATCCCGACCTTCTGACCCAGATGGAGCGCATGATCCCGCTGGGCCGGGTCGGCACGCCGGAAGAGGCAGCCGGTGCCGTCTATCTGTTCTGTGCACCCGAATCGAACTTCATTTCAGGCCAGCACGTCATCTGCGGTGGCGGTTTCGTGATCTAAGGCATTTGCCCGGACCCGATGACGGGGTCCGGGCAAGCACATTAATGTCTGGGCGGCCTCTTGGCGGTCGCCAATGCGGAATTTTCCGCAAACTCTAGTCTGGCACGATCACGACGATTTACTCATTTGCGTTATTACCCTAACAGGCGTTAGTTAGGTGTTGGGGCGATACGAAAGTATATGGCACAAAACACGGCAATCAAAGTCAACGAGACATCGCGCAGCGCGGTTGGACGGGATGGGGTGCTGGACATTGCCGCGCGGCTTTTCCGCGAACAAGGCTACGGGTCCGTTTCGCTCCGAAAAATTGCCGAGGCCGCCGGGATCAAGGCGGGTAGCATATATTATCATTTCGGTTCCAAGGACGAGATCGTCGCGGCCGTTCTTGATGCAGGGATTCGAGTCGTTCACGAGAACATGAGAGACGCCGTCACCGACCTGCGGGCCGATGCCGACGGCGAAACGGTACTGCGCGCCGCGATCCGGGCGCATCTGCGCGCGCTTATTGATGTGAGCGATTATACATCGGCGAATGTGCGTATTTTCGGGCAGGTGCCGCAATCCGTCCGGGATGCCAACTTGCCCACGCGCAGGGCCTATGAGGCAGAGTGGGACAGTCTTCTGTCCCAGCTTAAGAAAGATGGCACGCTGAAGCAAGACGTCGATATCCGTCGCCTGCGCCTGATGCTGATCGGTACATTGAACGCCACGCTCGATTGGTTCGACCCGGACCGCGGTAGCGCCGATGCGTTGTCACGCACCTATGCCGATGTGTTCCTCAACGGGATACTCCAAAGACAGGATACCTGACTTCATGGCACGTCTTGAAACAGCGGTGCTGACCGCATCAGAGACCTACACCCGCAACCACGCCGCACAAAGCGAGCGCGTCGAAACGCTGCGTGCGCGGATCGCCGAAGCAACGGCTGGCGGCCGCCCCGATATGGTCGCGCGGCATCGCAAGCGCGGCAAGCTGTTGGTCCGCGAACGGATCGACCTGCTGGTGGATCCGGGCACTGCGTTTCTTGAGCTGTCGTCGCTTGCCGCCTACGGTCAATACGGGGGCGAGGTGCCCGGTGCGGGGATCGTGACCGGTATCGGGATCGTCCACGGGCTGCCCTGCGTTGTGATCGCCAACGATGCGACAGTGAAGGGTGGGTCTTTCTATCACGAAACCGTGCAGAAACACATCCGCGCCCAGGAAATCGCAGCCGAGAACCGGCTGCCCTGCCTCTATCTGGTGGATTGCGGCGGTGCCTATCTGCCAGAGCAGGACCGGGTTTTCCCCGATGCCCGCCATTTCGGCAATTCCTTTTATCGTCAAACCAACATGTCCGCGAGCGGCCTGCCGCAGATCTCGGCGGTCTTTGGAGGCTGCACGGCCGGTGGGGCCTATATCCCGGCCCTGTCGGACGAAGTCATCATGGTACGCGGCAACGCACGCATCCATCTGGGCGGCCCCTCGATCGTCAAGGTGGCGATCAACGAAGAGGTTGATGGAGAAACATTGGGGGGGGCCGAGATGCATTCGCGCTTCTCCGGTGTGTCTGACCATCTGGCCGAGGACGAGTATCATGCGCTTGCTCTGATGCGCGACATCGTATCCGAACTGGGCCTGTCGCGCCCGATGGGTCCCGATGCAACCTGCGCGCCGCCGGCGCGCAACCCAGAGGAACTGCTTGGCGTCATCAGCGCCGATCGCAAACAGCCCTATGACATGCGCGAGGTTCTGCTGCGCATGATCGACGCCGGCGAATTCCGCGAATTCAAGCCCGGATGGGGTGAGACGCTGGTCTGCGGCACCGCGCGGATTCACGGCTATCGAGTGGGCATTCTCGCAAATAATGGGGCGCTTGTGTCCGACAGTTCGCTCAAGGGCGCGCAATTCGTGTCGATGTGCGATCAACGCAACATCCCGCTTTTGTTCCTCCACAACATCTCGGGCTTCATGGTCGGCACCGAAGCCGAGCGCGGCGGCATTGCCAAAGACAGCGCCAAGCTGGTCTATGCCATGTCGGTTGCCAAGGTGCCGCGCCTGTCGGTCCTCTTGGGCGGCTCATACGGGGCAGGCAACTACGGCATGTGCGGACGTGGTTTCGCCCCGAATTTTCTCTTCGCCTGGCCCACGGCGGAACTGGCCACCATGTCTGCCGACATCGCCACAAATGTGATGCTGGAACTGCGCCGCCAGAAAGGGGGCGACCCGGGCAAGATGGAGGCCGACATGAAGCTAATCGAGGAGCAGGTTCGGGCCCAGTACGGTGAACAGTCCGATCCCTATTATGCCACCTCGCGGCTTTGGGATGACGGGCTGATCGAACCCGCGCAAACCCGCGATATCCTTGGCCTGTGTCTGGCCATCGTGACATCGGTGCCCGAAGCCGGTCGCCATACGCCTGTATTCAGAA
Source organism: Sulfitobacter sp. 1A15106 (assembly GCF_043556995.1). NCBI lineage: Bacteria > Pseudomonadati > Pseudomonadota > Alphaproteobacteria > Rhodobacterales > Roseobacteraceae > Sulfitobacter > Sulfitobacter sp. 1A15106. The sequence continues at coordinate 184,057 of NZ_JBIFFM010000010.1, forward strand.
TGTGAGGCTTCAAGTTGACCAATACCTACAACACGATCCTTATCGAAACCGATGCGCGTGGCGTCGCCACGCTGACGCTCAACCGCCCCGACAAACACAATGCGCTGAATGGCGAATTGATCGCAGAGCTATACGATGCCGCCGAAAAGCTGGCTGCAGATGACGATGTGCGTATTGTGGTCCTGACCGGCGCGGGCAAGAGCTTCTGCGCGGGCGGCGATTTCAACTGGTTCGCCTCTAATGTCGAGAAAACCCGTAGTGAAAGGGTCGCACAAAGCGCCACGCTGGCGCGGCTGTTGCGCCGCCTTGACACGCTGCCCAAGCCCTTGATCGGGCGGATCAACGGCCCGGCCTACGGTGGCGGTGTCGGCATGATCTCCGTCTGCGACTACACCATCGGCGCCGAAGGCGCGCGCTTCGGTCTGACCGAGGTCAAACTGGGCCTTCTGCCCGCGAATATATCGCCTTATGTGGTGGCCCGCATCGGCAAGGTGCATTCGCGTGAAACCATGCTGTCGGGGGCGTTGTTCGACACGGCCCGCGCCGAGCGGATCGGTCTGTTGACCGAGGTTGTCGCGCCGGGCGACTTGGACGCCACGGTGAACCGGGTGGTGCATGATCACCTTCAGGCCGCGCCGGGTGCCGTGGCCGATACCAAGGCGCTGATCGCCTATGTCGCGTCCCACGATCTGGAGACCAACATGATCTACACCGCCGACCGGCTGGCCGATGCGTGGGAGACGGAGGAAGGTATCGAAGGCATCAACAGCTTCATCAACAAGGGCGTTCCGTCATGGCGGGTGAAATGAGCTTCACCCGCGTTCTGATCGCCAACCGGGGCGAGATTGCCCGGCGCATCCAGCGCGGGTGCCGCAAACTGGGGCTGGAAAGCGTAGCGGTGTTTTCGGACGCGGACCGCGACGCGCCCTTCGTGGCCGAGGCCGATCATGCCGTCTGCATCGGTGGGGCCGCCCCGTCAGACAGTTATTTGAACGTCGAGGCCATCCTTGAGGCCGCGCGGGCGACGGGCGCGGGTGCGGTGCACCCGGGATATGGTTTTCTGTCTGAGAATGCCGGTTTCGCGGCGGCGGTCGAGGCGGCGGGCCTTGTGTTCATCGGGCCGGAACCCGACGCTATCGCGCGGATGGGCTCCAAGATCGAGGCCAAGGCTGCCGCCGAAGCCGCAGGCGTGCCCGTCCTGCCCGGCTATCGCGGCGAGGATCAGTCCGACGCGCGCCTGCTACAAGAGGCCGAGGCGCTTGGCACCCCCTTTCTGGTCAAGGCCAGCGCCGGCGGCGGCGGACGCGGGATGCGGCTTGTCTCCGATCTGGGCGACGCACCCGAAGCGATTGCATCTGCCCGGGCCGAAGCGCAGAGCGCCTTCGGCGATCCGGCGGTGTTCCTCGAACGCTATGCGCCCCGTGCCCGCCACGTCGAAGTGCAGGTTCTGGGCGACACTCACGGCACCGTGCTGCATCTGGGCGACCGCGATTGTTCGCTGCAACGCAACCACCAAAAGCTGATCGAAGAAGCCCCCGCCGCCGATCTTCCCGAGGCTGTGCGCGACCGCATGCGTGCGGCAGCGGTGCGGTTGGCGCAGGCGATCGGCTATCGCTCCGCCGGGACGGTGGAATACCTCTATGACCCCGGGCGCGGTGAATACTACTTTCTGGAAATGAATACCCGGTTGCAGGTGGAACACCCCGTGACCGAGGCGATCACCGGCATCGATCTGGTCGAATGGCAGTTGCGCATCGCGCGGGGCGAGCCGCTGGCGCTGACGCAAGGCGATGTGCAGTTTGACGGGCACGCCATTGAAATCCGCATCGCCGCCGAAAACCCGGCCGAGAATTTTCACCCCGAAACGGGCGAGATCACCCTTTGGGCGCCGCCTGCGGATGTGCGGCTGGACACTGGGGTAGAGTGCGGTTCGGTCGTCGGCCACCACTACGATTCCATGATTGCGAAGCTGATCGTCCACGCGCCGGATCGGACCGGGGCGATCCGCCGGGCGATCACCGCGATCGATGCTTTTGCCGTCGGCGGCGTCGGCCTGAACCTGGCCTATCAACGCGCGTTACTGGCACACCCGGATTTTGCGGCGTTCCGTCACCATACCTCGTACCTGCCGGAGATGTTTCCAGGCGGCTGGACTGAATCGTCCGCTGATCCCCGGGACATGGCCTTTGCCGCGATGGCGCTGCATCTGCGTCTCGTGCCGGCGGGCGCGTCGCCCTGGGAAAGCCTAGGGTCATGGCGACTCACAGCCCCTGCGGGACAGTCCGGCGCGGCCTTCTATTGGGACACAACCAAAGACGAACCGATCCGCATGTACGGCTCCGGGTCGGGGTTGACTGCCATTCAACCGGACGGCCAGACCATCACGGTCGAGAGTGCCGCTTTAACAGGATGCCGTCTGAGCGGACGCATCGACGGGGTTCCGTTTTCGCGCATCGCTTACGTCGTGCGCGCGCCGAGTCACTGGCGAGTGCACCTGCAAACCCCTGCTGGAATGACCGCGACAGACCTGCGTACGCTGGAAGACCAGCATCTGCAACGTGCCACCGGCGGGTCTGGCGTCGCTGACCTGTTGTCCGCACCCATGCCCGGCGCCGTGGCCGAGGTGCGCGTCGCACTCGGCGACCGCGTCAAAGCCGGAGACACGCTGGTGGTGCTTGAGGCCATGAAGCTGTTGCAAAGCCTGCCCGCGCCGGTCGCGGGCGTGGTGACTGAAATCTATTGTGCACCCGGCGATACGGTCGCCGGGCACGCCCCACTTATCAAACTCGATCCAGAGGAAAACACATGACCAGACAAGACAGCATTACTCAGGTCACCGGCCCGTTCAACGAAGACCTCGAGATGATCCGCAACCAGTTGCGCCGGTTCATTGAAGCCGAGGTGACCGCCAAGGCCGAGCCTTGGGAGGAGGAGGGCAAGGTACCCCGCGACGTGCTGCGCCGGATGGGTGATCTCGGCGTGCTGGGGATGCGCTATGACGAACAGTATGGCGGCGCGGGGCTGGACGTGATGTCCAGCGTGGTTTTGGCCGAAGAGGTCGGGCGATCCACTTTCGGCGGGTTCTCGGCCACGGTTCTGGTCCACACCGACATGGCCTCGCCGCATCTGGAAAACGCCGGCACGCCCGAACAGAAGGCGCGCTGGATGCCGTCGATCGTCTCGGGCGAAATGATCACCGCCGTTGCTGTGACCGAACCGGGCGCGGGCTCGGACGTGGCGGGCATGCGCTCCCGCGCGGTGCGGGACGGGTCGGATTGGGTGCTGAACGGCACCAAGATGTTCATCACCAACGGCGTGCATGGCGATCTCTACTTTGTCGGTGCCAAGACCGATCCGGATGCCAAGGGGTCGCGCGGGATCACCATATTTGCGGTCGAAAAAGGCACGCCGGGCTTTTCGGTCGGACGGGCGTTGAACAAGACCGGCTGGCTGTGCTCGGACACTGCCGAACTGATCTTCGAAGATGTCCGTATCCCGGCCGAAAACGTCTTGGGCGAGGTCAACCGCGGTTTCTATTCGGTAATGAAGAACTTCCAGAACGAACGCATTGTGCTGGGTGCGATGGCCTGTGCCGAAGCGCAAACCGCGCTGGACATGACCGTGGATTATGTCAAGCAGCGCAGGGCCTTTGGCGGCGTTCTGTGGGACAAGCAGGCCGTGCGCCAACGGCTGGCCGACTGTCAGACGCGGATCGCGGCAGGACGTCAGCTGGTCTATCACGCCGCCGGTCTGGATGCCGCGGGCGGTGACTGCGTGAAAGAGGTCTCGATGGTCAAAGCCTATTGCGGCGAACTGGTGAACAGCGTGCTTTATGACTGCGTCCAGTTTCACGGCGGTATGGGTTATATGCGCGAAACACCGGTGGAACGCATGTCACGCGATGCCCGTGTGCAGGCCATCGGCGGCGGGGCGAGCGAAGTCATGTTGGAAGAAGTCGCCAAGCGCATGTGAGCTTACTATCCAAAAAATTAACAATCTTCAGAAACAAGGACGAAAAAGATGAATCTGGAAACCACTCAAAGCCAAACACTCGCAAAACTTACCCAAGAGATCTCGATAATTCTCGTCGGCACAATTCTTCTGACACTATCCGCCAAAATCGTGGTGCCGTTCTACCCGGTTCCCATGTCTACACAAACCCTGGTTGTCTTGGGTCTGGGCCTTTTCCTGGGGCCGGTGCGCAGTAGTCTTGTTGTTGTGACATACCTTTTTGAAGGTCTGCTTGGCCTGCCGGTCTTCGCAGGCACGCCTCCGGCTCTGGCCGGACCGGCGTATATTGCGGGTCCCACAGGCGGATACTTGGTAGGCTTCGCACTTGCGGCGGCCGCCGCCGGGTGGATTGTTCAAGCACTGCAAGGACTTCGGCCTGCGTTCAGAGCATCTGTCGCGGTCTTTTTGGGTTCGATAGTCATGTATTGCGCAGGGCTGCTCTGGTTGGGTGGCTTTGTCGGCTATGGCGAAAAGTTGCTGAACGCCGGTCTTTACCCGTTCCTTCTCGGGGATCTGACGAAGGCGACAATTGCTGTAGTTCTGTATACTGCTTACCATAATCGCCGCGCTGTGTGACTGCCAGCCCAAGACTGTATCAGACTGTTTCAGTCTCATACGGGCCTGGTCCAATGTAAGTTGAAATAGTCCGATGCCGGATTTGACAGGCATCGGACGCCAGCCTGAGGTTTCCGGCGCCATGCGAGAGCAATGCGCAAAACTGTGCGAACCAAATTGTTCGCAATCAATACCTGGTCGCACACAATGAAAAGAAGCAGCATGTTTTTCTCAGAGCCGGAGCCTTGCCGCGCGAAGGGAGTCGAATTGGCCCCTGGAATTCTGAGGATCGTCGCGAACAATCCCGGAAAGATGACCTACCACGGGACAAATAGCTACATCATTGATACGCCTGATGGTCGGTTCATAATCGACCCCGGCCCAGCAGAAGACAGTACACATTTCGGGGCAATCATCGAAAATTTGGGGGCCAAACCATCTGGGATTCTGCTCACACACCACCATTCTGATCATTTTGGAGTCGTCCCAGCCCTGCGAGCACGGACAGACGCACCTGTTTATGCCTCACGGGCATTCCCTGACGATGCATTTCGACCTGACCGGTTTCTGGAGGACGGACAGGTCATTGCCGGTCTTACCGTCCTGCACACACCTGGTCACGCGAGCGACCACCTTTGTTTCGCGAGACCTGACGGAGTGCTCTTCACGGGCGACCACGTTATGAGTTGGAACAGTTCGATCGTCAGCCCCCCTGACGGAAACATGCACGACTACTGCGCGCAGCTACAGCGGCTGATTGAGCGCGACGATAGGATCTACTTTCCGGGGCACGGACCTATACTCCGGGATCCGCAACCTTACGTCAAACGGTTGCTTTCCAACCGCATGCGTCGCGAGGCGGAGATCCTCGCCCACCTCTCAAACACCCCGGATTCGGTCCAGAATATCGCCGCTTCCGTCTACAAGAAAACCGACCCACAAATCGCAATGGCCGCAGGACGAAACGTTGCGGCGCATCTGGAGAAGCTGTTGTCTGAGTCGCGGGTGGTACAAGATGGCGGGGTCTGGAAATTAACATAAGTATGATTATGGGGGTTTTTTTGTAACCGGGGCGCGCGCTACCCTCAAGTGCGACTCTTGTTAGAAAACAGTAGTTTATCTAATGAGAGGAATCGGTATGGGAGCCGTTTACGACCAACTGAGTATCACAGAACGACGCAAGATAGAACGCTGGAGACACGCTAAGGTCGGTCATGTCCCAGGGAGAGGTGTAACTTCTGGTAGCGCTTTTGGTGGCGTCCGCGCCCTTCATGAGGCGCCGTAGGACGTCATCAAAGGCGCGGTGGTCATCGGTGAATTTTCGGTAAGGTCGGGTTGCGAACATCAACCTGAACCGAAGGAAGACCCCGATGACCAAACCCATGATGGACCTGAAAGAGCTTGTCGAGAAGAGCGCGGATGCCGATCTTCTTCGAGATATGATCGGTTTTGCCGCCGAAAGGCTGATGGAACTGGAGGTCGGTGCAAAAACCGGGGCCGACTATCATCAGAAGACGTCGGAGCGGAAGGCGCAGAGAACCCAAATTCCACCGCGATGTCAGCATTCTGTTCCGACCCGATGATGTCGCTCATCGCCGTCAGTTCGGTCATTGGGAAGCTGATTTGATGCTGTTTAAACAAAAGCTCGGCCAGTCCAACGTTACCTCATTGGTTGAGCGCGTCAGCCGCTTCACTGTGATCCTGAAAAACCCGAACAAGCGCACCAAGCCGGTCATGGCCAGGATCATGAGCGCCATCAAAGACCTCCCCCTCGTCGCCCGTCGGTCATCACTTTTGACCGCGGAACCGAGTTTGTCAGTTGGCCACACCTGCAAGCCGAGATCGGAACCCAGACGTGGTTCTGCGACCCCTCCAGCCCCTGGCAGAAAGGCACAGTCGAGAACACTAACCGACGCCTTCGAAGGTGGTTGCCCCGCAAACGCGATATCCGGCAATGCACAGATCACGATATGAAGGTGATCTGTGATCGCCTCAACAATACGCCGCGCAAGTGCCTTGGATGGAAAACGCCAGCTGAGGTCTTCCCCGAAAAGATGTTGGAAGAAATGCGATGACATCCCTACCCTGATCCCAACAAGAGTCGCGGTTCACGTATCGCTCACAGGCCTGCCCGGTAGGTTCAACACTGATCTTGAACTGCTATAGAGGAGCGTCACGAAACCGTATTGGCAATCTCGGGAATATCGCTCAGTCTCGGTGGTGTTTACCCCATCGGATCGTTACCAGTGGCACTGAGAGATAGGGTTGATTTGCTGGCTCCCGAACATTGCGCCCGCAACGATCATCCCCAATACCGCGCCAACTGGATGCAATTGTGCCAAAGTTTCGTTTCAAGCTGCATAATAATGGAGCATTCCATCATACGTCCGGCGTCCCCTTCATGGGTCATCAGCTCTCGGATCAAGATGTCGAGGTTACACACCTTAAGCCGCACGTCCAGAACTACAACTTGGGTGGTGGGACGGTGGTCAAGGTTCTCATCAACTACTCCTCACATTGTTGGACCTGTAAGGCGAACGAGGCGCAGGAAGAGTGGCGAGGTTTGACTATCTGGGACCATCAACGTGCCCGTTGCTACGATCCGATAAGACATCAGACATCATTTCAGCTCCCTCAACTTATGGGTCAGCTGATGCTGAACAGAATTTACGTAACCCCCACCGATCGAAACTATGGCTGCTATAACGCTACATTGCGCGATTTGAACGGACACTTCTATACTGCCTACTTCACTCTCAAGACGGGTGCAGGCAAGTTCGATGGAGTTCGCCACAAGTTCCGCCTGTTCGTCGAAAGTGCTTACCCCAAGGAGCAACAAGAGGAAGGCTCGAAGACCAGCTTGCCCGCTATCATCGGAAAGGCTCGTCAGAACAAGACGGTCAAGTATCGCAGGCCCTAGAAACACCGAAGGGGCCCTGCTGGACCCCTTGGCTATCTCGACAACCTCTTCGGCTCGCGCCTATCTACCCTTGCGGTTGGACTACCTCGCGGCAGCGGGGGGAATCTCTCAGTCGATCGCGAAACCCTATGGCCATGTTGATATACGCAGTTCGCTATACAGTCAATAACTTCACTGCGTTTCGCCAAGACCGTACGATGATACGTAAGCGTTGGCCCGGGGTCACGTTGTAGGGTGTGATCCGGGCTGCGAGAACGAACCCATCTTATGATGGGGAGTGCGTTTCGCAATGTGCGCTACAAATTCGTTTCTCAGATCGCTTGGCGTCGAGATTTATGCGTCCGGCCACCGCCGTTGGTCGGATACCGCAAAGGCACAGGCGGTGGCGGACACGCTTGAGGTCGGTGCAACGGTGAACGCTGTCGCTGAGCGATATGGCATCCTTCCGAACCAGCTATCTGCGTGGCGTCGACTGGCCAAGCAAGGAAAGCTGTTGCTACCGGCGCCGGAGGCCGCTGAGCCGCTCTTCGCTCCACTGGTGGTTTCTGCTGGGCCGGAAGAGCCCACAGAAGCTCTGACTGTTCCTAATGAGGCGATCAGATTGATCTTTGGAGAGATCGCCATCGAGTTGCCGCTGCAGACATCTGCCTCTCGGATTGCAGAGATCGCCCACGCGCTTGATGCTTCTTTATGCTGATGCCATCGCAAGGCGTTCGGATATTGGTTGCGACGCGGCCGGTGGACTTCCGTAAAGGACACGATGGATTGGCTTCGATGGTGCAGTCGGC
>NZ_JBIFFM010000011.1:0-157848 GCF_043556995.1 Sulfitobacter sp. 1A15106
GCCGTAGCGCCGATGGTACTGCGTCTTAAGACGTGGGAGAGTAGGTCATCGCCAAACCTAATAAGTTCCTAGACTACTGTATCTCTCGACGATGATCAGTATAACAAAACCGCCGCAGCTCAATGCTGCGGCGGTTTTGCGTTGGAGGGGGAGCTTTCCAGCGGCCATCGAACTTTGGCGGCGCGAACGGTAAGCGCGCCAGAGAAAATCTCAAGAAAAATTACCTTTTTCTGTTCGAATGCGCTTGCAGCTCCCGCACTATAAGTCTAAACGAAGGGCATTGGCGCGGGATGGAGCAGCCCGGTAGCTCGTCAGGCTCATAACCTGAAGGTCGTAGGTTCAAATCCTACTCCCGCAACCAATATTAGCGCAGTATCGCTTTCAGAAAGACCCGCCCTCGCCGGCGGGTCTTTCTGCATTTGGGGGGATGTCCCCTTGCTCTACCGCTGTTCAAATTCGTGTTCCGCCAGCTTTGCGAAGAAGACTATTTGCGTCGGTAGAAGGGAAGAGAGTTTAGCACAGGGGCGGGTCAGCGGTTCAGCGCCCGGTTGGAGCGTCTCTCATAGTAATGCGCCTCACCGCATCTGCCGCCGCAACAACCAAACGAAAAACACGCCGCCGATCAGTCCCGTAACGATGCCGATGGGCATATCGTCGGGGGCCATGATGGTTCTGGCCACGATGTCCGCCCATAAGAGGAACACGGCGCCGCATAGGGCTGAGATAGGGAGCAGGCGGCGGTAGTCGCCCCCGACCATGAGGCGCACGATATGGGGGATCATCAGGCCGACGAAGCCGATCACCCCTGAGAAAGCGACCATGACCCCCGTGATCAGGGCGCCGATGACGAAGATCGTGAGCCGGAAACGCGCCACGGGGATGCCGAGGGTGGTGGCGGTTTCATCGCCGACGGTCATGGCGTTCAAGTGGCCTGACCTGAGCCAGAGATAGGCGCCGCAGCCCAGCAGGATCACGGCGGGGTAGATAAGCCGATCCCATCCCGCCAAGCCGAGGCCGCCGAGCATCCAGAACACCACCGTATGTGTGGCCCGCGGATCGCCAAGGAAGATCAGCACATTGGCGGCGGACATCACGATGAAGGACACGGCGACGCCGGCCAAGACCAGCCGGTCGGCGCTGGTGGCGGCCGCGAATTGCGTGACGGCAAGAACGATCAGTATCGCCCCGAGCGACCCGAGGAAGGCGAACAGGGGGACGGTCAGCCCTCCGAGGAACAGCCCCGTGTGCAGCAGGGCCAGAATGGCGCCGAATGCGCCGCCTGCCGAGATGCCAAGCAAATGTGGGTCCGCCAGAGGGTTGCGGGTGACGGCCTGAAGGCTGGCGCCGACGATCGCCAATCCCGCTCCGACGAGACAGGCGAGGATGGCCCTTGGCAGGCGGATGCTCCAGACGATTGCCTCCCGCCCGGCGGACCAGTCCACGGCCACGGCGCCGGGGGCGGCCTTGTTGGCCAAGATGCCCCAGACGGTTTCGACGGGGACCACGACGGCCCCCACGCTCACCGCAATCGACAGCGATGCCAGAAGGATCGCGATGCCGAACAGACAAGTGATCCACACCCCCCTCGTGGGTTTCCAAGGCGCTATCGATCGCGGTTTAAACGTCATGAATGCTCACTGCCCCCGAAACGCGGTGGCGAGGGTTTTGACCGCTTCAATGTTGCGCGGGCCGGGCGTGGCCTCGACATATTCCAGCACGACGAAACGGTCGTTCCGCACGGCGTCGATGTCCGCGAAGGCGGGGTTCTCCATTATGAAAGAGCGCTTTTGAGCGGCGGTGACTTCGCCGTAGTTGACGATCACGATGACTTCGGGATCGCGCGCGACCACGGCCTCCCACCCGACGGTGGCCCAGCTTTTCTCAAGGTCGTTCATGATGTTCGTGCCGCCTGCGGCCTCGATCAAGGCGTTTGGCATGGCATAGGCCCCGGCGGTGAAGGGCACATCTTCGCCGCTGTCATAGACAAAGACCCGGGGGGCGGCCTCAAGCGGCGGCAGCGCCGTGAGGAATGCGTCGAGTTCAGCTTGGTAGCCTTCGATCAAACTTTCCGCGCGATCCGAGACGTCGAAGATCGTGCCGAGATTGCGCATGTCGTTATACATATCCTCCATCGAGGATGGGGCTTTTTGACCGATATGGATGCAGCTTTCGGTGAGTTCATAGACTTGAATGCCGAAGGGGGCGAGCGTTTCTGGCGTCACCTCGCCGCCGACCTTCATGCCGTAGTTCCAACCGGCAAAGAAGAAGTCTGCATCCGCCCCGATCAGCACCTCCCGCGAGGGGTATTTCGACGACAGTTCCGGCAGCGCTGCGACACCTGCGGTCATCTCTTGGTCCAGTTTGTTCCAGCCCGAGATGCCGGTATAGCCCACCATGCGGTCTGCGAGGCCGAGCACCAGCATCATCTCAAGCAGGTTCACGTCATTGGCGACCGCGGCTTGGGGTGGGTGATCGAAGGTGACTTCGCGGTCGCAGCTTTGCACGGTGGTCTGGGCGAAGGCCGATCCGGCGATCATCAGGGCGGCGAGGGTGGTGAGAGTAAGTTTCATAAGAGTTTTCCGTTTCAATCTGGAAGGGCAAAAGAGAAATGCGCCGCGCCGCTGGGGGTGAGCCGCTCGCGCTGCGCGTCGACGCGAAATGTTCTTGAGACGAGATCATCGGTCAGAACCGTATTTGGCGGGCCGAAGCCCTGCGGATAGCCGTCTTTCAGCACCAGCACCTCGTCACAGATGCCATCGGCCATATTGAGATCATGAAGCGAGACGACGATGGTCATGTTCAATCCGCGGATCAGGGACACGATTTCAAGCTGGTGGCGTATATCGAGGTGGTTGGTCGGCTCATCCAGGACCAAGACCTGCGGCTCCTGCGCCAAGGCGCGGGCGACCATGACGCGCTGCCTTTCCCCGCCCGAAAGGGTGCCGACATCGCGGTGGGCGAGGGGGTGCAGGCTGAGCCGGTCCAAGACGCGGTCGATGATCTGCTCGTCCTTGCGGCTGGATGACGAAAACGCCGCGCGATGAGGCGTGCGGCCAAGGCGGACGATCTCCGAGACCGTCAGCCCAAAGGACGGCGTCTGTTCTTGCAAGACGGCGGCGATGCGCCGCGCGGCGGCACGGGCGGAGAGGGACCAGATATCCTGCCCGCCTACATGGATCGACCCCGTCTGGGGCGGTTGAAAACGGTAGAGCAGACGCAAGAGGGTGGATTTGCCCGCGCCATTCGGCCCCAACACGCCCAAAACGCCACCCGCAGCGACGTTAAAGGACGTAGGATGCAGAACCGGCTGGCCCGATTTTCCCGGCGCCCAGCTCACATCCTTTACCGCAAGATCGGCAGCCCTCATGAGACGCGCAGGTGGCTGGGTTTCAGCTCGATCATGGCCGCAGGCACCCGCGCAAGGGTGGATTTGCGCAGTTTGCCGGGGCGGTCCAGCGAAGAGCACCAGCCGTCATTCAGTGTGGCATAGTGCTGGGCGAAGGCCACAAGGTCGTCGATGTCTTCGTCAGGGTCGATGTCGCCAAAGAGGTAGGTCGCCTTTGCGCTGGCGTGATAGGCCACCGTGCAGGGGCGATCGCAGCCCGCCATACAGGCCACGCCCGCGATCTCGAAACCCTCAGGGATCGCCGCGCCGGCTGCCGCGATTGCGGCGCTCAGCTTCTGGATCAGGTCAAAGCCCGGGCGGCAATCCGTGCCTTTGTGTTTGCATGAGGTGCAAACCGTAATCCTGTGGTTTTGATGCGTATCCATGTCGCCCTCCGCGAACGCGCGGGGGATCGAGCAGCCATGTTCTACAGCAGGGGAGTTTCCCTGTCGCCATCATGTTCTCCTAACCAGACACCCCGTCTGGGTTGAGTTGCAATTACGGCCCTCTCGGCGCCGGTGATGGCAGGTCTCCTGACTCACGGATCGACGCTCGCCCGAACCTTCCCAAGCCTTAAGCTCAGTGGTTTTTGCCGGGGTCACTCACCGCTCACAGTTGCGGGGGCAGTTACGGTTTCGGCGCGCGCTGCTTGCCTTACCGTATTCCCTTTTCATCCCAGACGCCGCTGCGGCGGCTGGAAACCATCGCCATAATCTGTGGCCGAAGAGCCATGCCGGGTCAAGCTGCTATCCCGCCTGTCGCTCCGGGCCATCGCGCCGGGCGCGCAGCATATCGAGGCTCCGGTTCAGTTCGGGGTTGGTCATGTCGCGGGCGATGACGACGATGCGGGACTGCTGATCGTCCTTTGGCCAGTCGCGCAGGGGGACGGGCGGATCGAAAAGATGCTGCACGCCGTGAAAGACAAAGGGGGTGGGGACGTCTTCCAGATGCACAATGCCTTTAACCCGCAAAAGATCGGACCCGCGCAGCCTGACCAGCGTGTCGAGCCAAAGGTCGAAAGCCTCGGCCGGGATCGGTGCGTCTAGAACGATGGAGGCCGACCCGATCCGTGCATCATGTTGGTGGGTTTGCATCATGGGCGCGGATGCCGAGGGCGAGGCGAAGCCCGAGAGGTTGTCAAGCGGATCGGACTTTTCGACGGGCGTGAGCCATTCCATAACGTTGCTCGCATCAACCGCCCGCCGCATACCGCTGAGCCCCCAGAGCGATGCAACCGGGATAAGCCCGCGTTCGGCCTTGATGATGCGCGCCGTTTGATTGAGGTCGCGCAGCCTGCCTTCAAAGGCGGCAAGCGCTTGCTGGGTCACCAAGTCGGATTTGCTGAGCACCAGCAGATCGGCCATCGCCACCTGCGAGACGGCTTCGAACTGCTGATCCAGCGTGTCCGGCCCATTCGCGGCATCGACGACCGTCACAACCCCGTCCACGCGGAATTTGCGGGCCAGATAGGGATCGGCCAAAAAGGTCTGGAGAATGGGGCCGGGATCGGCCAGCCCCGTTGTCTCGATCACGACGCGGTCGAATTGCACGCGCCACGTCTGCCTGCGGCGCTTGAGGTCTTGCAGCGTCCGCGACAGATCCCCCCTGATCGAGCAACACAGACAGCCCGATTGCATGAGAATGACCTCTTCGTCGGCGGTTTCGATCAGGTCGTGGTCAAGCCCGGCCTGACCGAATTCATTCACGACGACTGCGATTTTGGGGGCCTCTTCGCTTGCGACGATGTGATTGAGCAGCGTGGTTTTCCCTGCGCCGAGGAAGCCGGTCAGCAGGGTGACGGGGATACGTTTGTCGGTGGCGGGCATGGTTTGCGGGCTCTGCTATGGATTGTGTCGGTAACGTTATAACATCACAATATGGGGCGCAACCCGTAAGCCAATGCCCCGCCTTTGCCAAATCCATGCGCTCAGCGCCCAAAATTTGGCAGGTCCACCTCAAATTGCCCAATCAAAGGGCGTTGTTGCTGCGCTGCAGAAAGCGACCTTGGGTTAGGGCTTGTTGCAACGCGCCCTGAAATTGAGGCTGCAGGGGCCTCGCTATGGGGCGGCGCCAAGGGAGTTGTCCGGCAAGGGGGGCATCCGCGCGCGATAACAATAAACGCTGTGTGGAAGAGGCATCATCGCGTCTTTGCTCTTCCGCACACCAAACGGGGATACCGTCATGAAATTTTCCACCAAACGCACAGTCACGGCGACCGCTGCCCTTCTGCTCGCAGGATCAGCCGCCGCTGCGGCCTGCGACGATCCGATCAAGGTTGGCGTGCTGCACTCCCTCTCGGGGACGATGGCCATTTCTGAGACGACATTGAAAGACACGATGGAGCTTTTGATTGCGCAGCAGAACGCCGCGGGCGGCTTGCTGGGATGTGAGATCGAAGCGGTCGTCGTCGACCCGGCTTCCGACTGGCCGCTGTTCGCCGAAAAGGCGCGAGAGCTTCTCACCGTCTCCGAGGTGGATGTCATCTTTGGCTCTTGGACCTCGGTCTCGCGCAAATCCGCACTGCCCGTTCTGGAAGAGCTGAACGGCCTGATGTTCTACCCGGTCCAGTATGAGGGCGAGGAAAGCTCGCGCAATGTGTTCTACACCGGTGCGGCCCCGAACCAGCAGGCGATTCCGGCCACCGATTATTTCCTTGAGGAACTGGGCGTCGAGAAATTTGCGCTGCTGGGCACTGACTATGTGTATCCCAGAACCACCAACAACATTCTTGAGCAATATCTGCTGGATAAGGGCATCCCCGAAGAGAACATCTTCGTCAACTACACGCCTTTCGGCCATTCTGACTGGTCCACGATCGTATCGGATGTGGTCGAATTGGGCGCGGATGGCTCGCAGGTGGGCGTGATCTCAACCATCAATGGCGATGCGAATATCGGCTTTTATAAAGAACTGGCCGCGGCGGGCATCTCTGCCGATGACATTCCGGTCGTCGCCTTCTCGGTCGGAGAAGAAGAGCTTTCGGGCCTCGATACCGCTGACCTCGTGGGGCACCTCGCGGCTTGGAACTACTTCCAATCGGCTGAATCTGAGCAGAATGACGAATGGGTCGCTGCCTGGAAAGAGGCGATGGGCGAAGACCGGGTGACCAATGACCCGATGGAGGCGCATTACATCGGTTTCAACATGTGGGTGAACGCGGTCACCGAAGCAGGCACCACGGATGTGGATGCTGTGCGTGCGGCGATGTATGGGCAGGAATTCCCGAACCTCACCGGCGGGACGGCTGTCATGCTGCCCAATCACCACCTCGCCAAGCCTGTGTTGATCGGTGAAATCACCGAAGACGGCCAATTCGACATCATCAGCCAGACCGAAGAAGTGCCGGGCGATGCATGGACGGATTTCCTGCCTGAATCGGCGGTTCTGGTCTCCGATTGGAAAGACCTCGAATGCGGCATGTACAACAAAGAGACCGGGACCTGCGTTCAGTTGACTTCGAACTACTGAACCCAAGCGCCGGGCGCGTCCTCAGCCGTGCCCGGCATCCGTTTTGACCATTCCCTCACCGAAAGCCCCATACCTCATGGTTCGAATGCTGCTCAGCTTGATGTGCTTGCTGGCCTCTGTCGGTTTTGCACCCGCTCAGGACCTCCAGTCCCTTTTGCAGACCCACGAAGCAGAGGTGGTCAAACCCTCGCGTAAATCGGTCGGTGTCCTATTGGACGATCTGGTGGCCTCGGACTTGCCGCAGGTGCCAGTCTTTCTGGAGCAATGGGCCGAGCGGAACGTCTGGCAAGAAGATACCTCGGGCCTGTTCTACTTTGGGGCCGAGGCGGATGATACACTCGCGCTGCGCGACATAGATACGGGCGAGGAGGCCACCGCGCCCTCGGATGGGTTCAGCCAACTGCGCCCCAATGGTGGCGTGCGGCGGGTCATCGGCACGGCCTTGGTGCAGTTTCAACTGTCCGATCCCGATCCTGCGCGCCGCCGCGCCGCGCTTGAAAGCATTGCACGCCGCAGCGATGCCAGCCAGCTTGGCCCGCTCCTGGCCTCCCTCGACGGGGAGGATGACCCCGCCCTGCGCGCCCGCAAGGAGCAATTGGCCAATTTCCTGACCGCGCGCTTTGGGCAGGCGGTTGATGAGCGCATCCGCGCGATTGAAAGCCTGTCCTCCGACACCTCACTCGAAGCGCGGGCGGTGCTGAGCCAGATCCTTTCGGCCAAGACCGGCGTGGCCGAACAGCAGCCCGAGGGGAACATCGCCCGCATTCTTGATCCCACGGCAGCACCCTCGGCAAGCTATGAGGCGCTGGTGGAGGCAGGGCTCGCCCCAGCAACCGTGCCACAAGGCGAGATACGGGCGGCGCTGGAAGCCAATATCGTCGATGGCCGGGTGGGCGGCGTTCCTCTGGCGCAGTTGGACGACCCGGCGCGGCGTTTGGATGCCTATCGCGCGCTTGCCGAGGCGGGCCGCGTGCCGCCTCTGGTGACGCAGGATGATATCGACACCGCTTTGCAGAACGCTGTCTTTTATGAGCGTTACGCAGAGGATGACGCCGCGATCACCGACGCGGCCCGCGCCACGCTCGACGCGGTCGAAACGCGGGTCGGCTGGGCGCAGACGTTGGATTTGACACTCGACGGTCTTTCGCTGGCTTCGATCTATTTCCTCGCCGCGATTGGGCTCGCGATCACCTTTGGGCAGATGGGGGTCATCAACATGGCCCATGGCGAGTTTATCATGATGGGCGCCTATACGGGCTATGTGGTGCAGATCGTCATCCCCGATTACACTGTATCGCTTCTGATCGCGCTGCCGCTGGCATTCGCCGTCACCTTTGGCGCGGGCGTCGCGATGGAGCGGCTGGTGATCCGGCATCTCTATCACCGTCCGCTTGAGACCCTTTTGGCGACCTTCGGCATCTCGATCGCTTTGCAGCAGATTGCCAAGAACATCTTTGGCACGCAGGCCCGCCCGCTGACATCGCCCGAATGGCTGCGCGGGGCGCTGGTGATTTCGGATGTGGTTCAGATCAGTTTCATCCGCATCGCCATTTTCGTGCTGGCGCTGATCTTTCTGTTCTTGCTGCTGTATATCCTCAAGCGCACGCGCCTTGGCTTGGAGGTGCGCGCGGTGACGCAAAACCCCGGCATGGCGGCCTCGATGGGGATCAACCCGGATCGCATCAACATGATGACCTTCGGACTGGGCTCCGGCATCGCCGGGGTCGCGGGCGTCGGCATCGGGCTTTATGCGCAGGTCACCTCTGAGATGGGCACGAATTACATCGTGCAAAGCTTCATGACTGTCGTGGTGGGCGGTGTCGGATCGGTCTTCGGCACGCTGGCGGGCGCGGGGCTGATCGGCTTCCTGCAAAAGGGGATTGAGTGGTTGAACCCCTCCAATACGCTGGCGGCCCAGACCTATATGATCCTTTTCATCATCCTGTTCATTCAATTCCGGCCCAAGGGCATTGTCGCCCCCAAAGGCCGGGCAGCGGCGGATTGAGCCATGACCCAGACGCACAGCCAACGCAGTTCCTTCATCGGGCGCAATCCTTCGGTTCTCTACTTCCTCGCCGCGCTGGGCCTGTTCACGGCCCTTGTCACGGTGATGTCCGAAGCGGTGGGCACCGGGCTTGTCTCGACCTCTTTCGTCAAGACACTGGGCAAGACCCTTTGCCTGTGCCTTGTGGCCATCGCGATGGATGTGGTCTGGGGGTATTGCGGTATCCTCAGCCTTGGGCATTTCGCCTTTTTCGGGATCGGGGGCTACGCCATCGGGATGTGGCTCATGTATGCACGCACCGAGATCATTGTGGCCGACAGCCTCGCCGGTCAGACAATCCCGCCCACGCCGCAGGAGATATCGGACGCCATCGGAAACCAGATTTTCGGGGTTGTCGGCTCATCCGACTTTCCGCTGATCTGGGCCTTTGCGGACAGCCTGTGGATTCAATTGGCCTTCGTCGTGCTGATCCCCGGCGCGCTGGCGCTGGTCTTTGGCTGGCTTGCCTTCCGCAGCCGCGTCAATGGGGTCTACCTGTCGATCCTAACCCAAGCCATGACGCTGGCGCTGGCGCTTTACCTCTTCCAGAACGACAGCGGGCTGCGGGGCAACAACGGCCTGTCGGGGCTGCAAAACATCCCCGGTTTCGCCGACAGCGGGCAAGACGTGGTCTCAATCGTCTTCTTCCTCGCCTCCGCCTTGGCCCTCGCATTGGGCTACCTGTTCTTCGCTTGGACCACCGACAGCAAGCTGGGCAATATCATTCAAGCCATCCGCGACGATGAATCGCGCGTTCGTTTCCTCGGCTATCATGTTGAGAGCTATAAGCTCTTCGTCTTTACCATCACTGCCATTGTCGCAGGCATCGCGGGCGCGCTCTATTACCCGCAGGCGGGCATCATCAACCCGGCTGAGATCGCGCCCATCGCCTCGATCTATCTGGCGGTCTGGGTCGCCATTGGCGGGCGAGGGCGGCTTTACGGGGCGGTCATCGGGGCGGCGGTGGTCTCGCTCCTGTCCAGTTGGTTCACGGGGGGCGGCGCGCCCAGCATAGATCTGGGGGTCTATACGATCCATTGGGTCGACTGGTGGCTGGTGCTGCTTGGCCTGAGCTTTGTACTTATCACGCTGTTTGCGCCCAAGGGCATCGGCGGCCTCTTTGACAAACTGGTGCGCAAGTCATGACTTCTCTTTTGGAAATGTCCGGAATTTCGAAATCCTTTGACGGATTTCAGGCGATCAAGAACCTCAGCCTCCAGATCGGGGAGCCGGAATTGCGGGCCGTCATTGGCCCCAATGGGGCGGGCAAAACCACCTTCATGGATATCATCACCGGCAAGACGAAGCCGGATGAGGGCTATATTCGTTTCGGCGAAGACAGCCGCTCGCTCATCGGTCTGTCGGAAAGCCAGATCGCCATGCTGGGGATCGGGCGCAAGTTTCAAAAGCCGACGGTTTTTGAGGCGCAAACCGTGCGCGAAAACCTCGCCATGGCGTTGAAGAACCCGCGCGGCACCTTCTCGGTCCTGTTCCACCGCAAGACCTCGGAAGGGGCGGCGCGGCTTGAACAGATCGCCGATGAGATCAACCTGACCGCCCATCTCTCCCGCCCCGCCGGAGAGCTCAGCCACGGGCAGAAACAGTGGTTGGAGATCGGGATGCTGCTTGCGCAATCGCCGCGCCTGCTGCTGGTGGATGAGCCCGCCGCGGGCATGACCGCGCATGAGCGCGAGCACACCACCGACATCCTGAGAAAGGCGGCCGAGACTCGCGCTGTTATCGTGGTGGAGCATGATATGGAGTTCGTGCGGCGGCTGAACTGCAAGGTGACCGTGCTGCACGAAGGATCGGTGCTCGCCGAAGGGTCACTGGATCATGTGACCAACAATCAAACCGTTATTGACGTTTATTTGGGGCGCACCGATGCTGGAGATTGAGAACCTGAGCCTGAAATACGGGCAATCCCAGATCCTCCATGACATCACCTTGAACGCGCCCGTGGGGCAGGTGACCTGCGTGACCGGCACGAATGGGGTCGGCAAGACCAGCCTGCTCAAAGCCATCGCCGGGCGGCATCCTTTCTCAGACGGGGCGATCAGGCTTAATGGCGTGGAATTGCAACCGGGGCGTGCGGCACTCTCGGCCAAGGCGGGCGTCGGATATGTGCCGCAGGGGCGTGAGATTTTTCCGCTGATGACCGTGCAAGAGAACCTTGAGACGGGCTTTGCCTGCCTGCCCAAGTCCGAGCGCAGGATCCCGGATGATATCTTTGATCTGTTCCCCGTGCTCGCTGAGATGAAGACCCGGCGCGGGGGGGACCTGTCTGGCGGTCAACAACAGCAGCTTTCCATTGCCCGCGCGCTCATCGCGCGGCCCAGCGTGCTGCTGTTGGACGAACCCACCGAGGGGATTCAGCCCAATATTATCCAGATGATTGGCCGCACCATCCGGCTTCTGCGCGATCGGGGGGAGTTGGCCATCGTGCTGGTCGAGCAGAACTTCGATTTTGCCTATAACAACGCGGATCATTTCCACGTCATGCAGCGCGGCCAGATCACCCAATCGATCCCAAAGGCAGAAGCGAAAAGAGAGCAGCTTTTGGATGCGCTTGCACTCTAGCTGACCCCTCAAAGCGGGATCGCGCAGGACTCCGGCTGGGGGTCTAGGCGCGGAAACCTCCTATTATTGTGGGGGCGCGTGGCAGCAAAGTCTTGACTTCCCGACCGTCAAACGGTGTACCTGCGCGAAACCAGAAATAGCCCTAGGAAGGGACCATCATGCACGCCTATCGCAGCCATACCTGTGCCGATCTGAGCCTTGAGAACAAGGGTGACAATGTGCGCCTGTCCGGCTGGGTGCACCGGGTGCGGGACCACGGCGGTGTGCTGTTTCTGGACCTGCGCGACCATTATGGCATCACGCAGGTGATCTGCGACCCCGACAGCCCGGCCTTCGCCGAGATGGAAAAGGTCCGCGCGGAGTGGTGTGTGCGCATCGACGGCACCGTGAAGGCGCGCGACGAGAGCCTTGTGAACCCCAAGTTGCCCACGGGTGAGATCGAAGTCTACGCGCGCGATATTGAAATCTTGGGTTCTGCCGCTGAACTGCCGCTTCAGGTCTTCGGCGATCAGGAATACCCCGAGGAGACACGTCTGCGCTATCGCTACCTCGACCTGCGCCGGGAGAAGATGCAAAAGAACATGGCGCTGCGCTCTGACGTGGTGGCCTCGATCCGCAAGCGCATGTGGGATCAGAACTTCCGCGAGTTCCAGACGCCGATCATCACCGCCTCCTCCCCCGAGGGCGCGCGCGACTTCCTCGTGCCGTCGCGTCTGCATCCGGGCAAGTTCTACGCCCTGCCGCAGGCGCCGCAGCAGTTCAAACAGCTGCTCATGGTCTCGGGCTTTGACAAATACTTCCAGATCGCGCCCTGCTTCCGCGACGAAGACCCGCGCGCCGACCGCTCGCCCACCGATTTTTACCAGCTCGACATGGAGATGTCCTTTGTCACGCAGCAGGACGTCTTCGACACGATCCAGCCGGTGATCGCAGGCATCTTCGAAGAGTTCGGCGGCGGCAAGAAGGTCGACGAGACTTGGGAGCAGATTTCCTATAAGGATGCCGCGCTGTGGTATGGCTCCGACAAGCCCGACCTGCGCAATCCGATCAAGATGCAGGTGGTGAGCGAGCACTTCCGCGATTCCGGCTTCGCGATCTTTGCCAAGCTGCTTGAGCAAGAGGGCACCGAAATCCGCGCCATTCCCGCGCCCACAGGCGGCAGCCGAAAGTTCTGCGACCGCATGAACGCCTTCGCGCAGAAAGAAGGGTTGCCCGGCATGGGCTATATCTTCTGGCGCGATCAGGGCAACGGAATGGAGGCGGCAGGCCCGCTGGCCAAGAACATCGGGCCCGAGCGCACCGAAGCGATCCGCCAGCAGTTGGGTCTGGGCGTCGGCGATGCGGCCTTCTTCCTCGGCGGCAAGCCGAAGAGCTTCGAGGCCGTCGCAGGCCGCGCGCGTAACGTCATCGGCGAGGAGCTGAACCTCACCGACAAGGAGCGTTTCGCCTTTGCATGGATCGTGGATTTTCCGATTTACGAGCGCGACGAAGAGACCGGCAAGATCGACTTCGAGCACAACCCCTTCTCCATGCCCCAAGGCGGGATGGAAGCGCTGGAGGGCGATCCGCTCAAGGTGCTGGGCTATCAATATGACCTCGCCTGCAACGGCTACGAACTGGTTTCGGGCGCGATCCGGAACCACAAACCCGAGATCATGTTCAAAGCCTTTGAGATCGCGGGCTACGGCGAAGACGAGGTGCGCAAGCGCTTTGGCGGCATGGTCAACGCCTTCCAATACGGCGCGCCGCCCCACGGTGGCTGTGCTGCGGGCATCGACCGTATCGTCATGCTGCTGGCCGAAGAGCAGAACATCCGCGAAGTCATCCTCTTCCCGATGAACCAACGCGCCGAAGACCTGATGATGAACGCCCCCTCCGAGCCCAGCAGCGATCAGCTGATGGAGCTGGGTCTGCGGGTCATCCCGCAGGAGTGACCCTGTCTGAATGAAACGTCGCCCCCGGCTTAACCGGGGGTGATATTGCCCGGTAGGATGCCCAGCACCAGAACCGGGCAGCCGCCACTACGACCGGCGGCGATGCGGCTGATCAGCTTGTGGGTGCCGGTGGTGCTGGCCCCGAATTTCGCGCTGACGGTCTTGTCGGTCTCATTGCCGAATTTGTCCAAGCAATTGCCGAGCGATTTGAAAAAGTCGTTCGACAGTTCGCGCGTGACAATGACGCCCACGTCGATCACCCCCGCTTCGAAAAAGCTGCGAAAGGCGTAAAGGTCGCGGTCATAGGTCTGGTCCTTGCTGTTCCACTCATAGTCGAACGCTACCCGGCCACGCCAGAAATCGACCATATGATTGTGGATGAAGTCTTCGCGGATGATGCGGTCGACTTCGGGCGCGCTGTCGCCCTTGCCCGCGGTGAGTTGCACCAGCAGGTCGGCCTTGATGCGCACCTCTTCGTGGAAATTCTCGGCTGCCGCATATTGCGCGAAACGGGTGGTGGCCGACATCCGGTTGCCGCCCGGCGCGCGGATTTCATTGCGGCTGATGGTGAATTGGCGCAGCACCCGGATGATCGCGGCCAATTCCTCGGGCGCGCGTTGTTGCAGCACGGCGGCGGCGCTGCGGTAGCTGGTGACGGAATAGCGGTCGCGCAGATCGACGGGCAGCAGGTCTTCGACAAGCCTTTCGTCGTCGAAAACCGCGTCGTCGATGCGCCGCGCCAGATTACTCAGCCGCGACACTGGAATTGTAGCTGTAGGTCTTCCAATCGGGCTTGTAATCCGCCTCGGCCTGATTGCCCCAAACGGTCCAACCCTCGCGCACGCCACGCCCGAAGAGTTCGAGGTAGGGGCCCCAAGAGCAGCTTTCGATCAGGTCATATTGCTCATCCGGCTTGCGCGAATGCTCGCGCTTGCGGGTTTGCAGCATGTTCACCTGCCGCCTCCCGGCGTCGAGCGTGCGCACATTCTTACCACGCACGCCGAACAGCAAAATCTCGGTCACATTGCGGAAGTAAAACCCCACGCCACGCCCATCACTGCCGCCATCCTTTCGGATTTTGTGCCAAATGATGTTGGATTTATACTCAAACCCCCAAGCCTTGAGCACCTGCAACCCTTCGGGCAGGAGCGCATTTGGCACCCACATGTAGCAATGCGCGCGGTCTTCGAGGTGATCGGCCACGGGCAGGGCGCAGATATCCTCAACCGTCATCGTGGGATAACGGGCCAAGCGCTTATGCTCGGGCGCGACCTTTCCGGTGCGGTTGGTAAAGCGCCACGGCGGGTCCGCCATGACGCATCCAAACCGGTCTTTGCCCAGAAAGTCGCGTAGGTCTTGTGATGGATTATCGCTCATATCCAATATATTGCGTTCCCTCGGGCTTTCTTGCAACCGCAACCTGCCCGGCGGGGCTGGATATCCACAAGAACGTTAAGGGAACACATTTAGCAGGGAAGAGCGGCTTGGGTCAATCCTCAAGGCTGTCTTCGCGCTTTTCCTCGATGAGTTTGGCTTCCTTTTCCTTACGCTTCAGGAACTTGTCGCCGAAGGCGTCGTTCTGTTCCTCACCGATGACCTTCTTGGCGCGGGTGAAAAGCTCGTCTTCTTCCTCGTCCATGTGATGTTCGTAATCATGCTTGAGTTGCTTGAAACGAGTCAGCCAAGCCGAGGATGACATGTCGGTTTCGCGCAGTTCCTCCATGATATCGTCAAGCTGCTGGTGTTCATGCACCGAATGGCGCGCGTGATCTTGGCCCCATGTCTCCGACATCAGCGTGGAATAAAAGGTCTCCTCCTCTGCAGCGGCGTGGGATTTCACGTCATGGTAAAAACGGTCCCAAGCTTTGCGGCGCTCGGCGCTGTCGCCTTCGGTGTCGGCAATGGTGTTCAACAGGGCGCGGTGTTCATCATGATCTTCTTTGATCGCGTCATAGATGGAGGGCATGGGAAAATCCTTTGGTGTTACCTGTGGCTAACGCCGCAGCCACCGGCAGGTTCCCGCCTTAGAAGACCGTGCCCTGCGCCGCTTGGCTGGCAACCTCTTGAAACAGCCGGCCGGCCTGCGCGTGAAATGCGGCCAAGGCGACGACCACCAGCCCAAGCGCATTCGCGCCCATAACGATCCAGTCGACCGGCTTTGCGGCTGTCGCGCTGTCTTTGGCGTGCTGCTGGCTCATCTCACCCTCCCGGGCCTTTGCGGTTGCGACGATGCTGAAGGCTGATTGTGGCATCAATGTGTAGCTTGGAGGCCGAGACTGGGGTCTGATGCGATTATTTCAAGTTTATTCAGCTTGGCGGCTCGAAAACGCCGGTGCATAACTTTTCCATGAACAGTAAATCTGACCCGCGCCCCGTTGGGCCCCTTGTTGAGAATTGGTCCGAGCCGCCGCGCCCGGCGGGTGAGGTGCTCACCGGCCGTCATGTAGTGTTGGAACCGCTGTCGGCCGAGAAACACGCGGCGCTGCTCTATCCCGCCTATCTGGGGGAGGATCACGTTTGGGATTATCTCCCCAACGGGCCATTCTCGTCGGCGGCGCAGTACCACCGTTGGGTGCGCGACAATGCGGGAAAGGCCGATCCCTATTTCATGGCGGTGAAAGACCGCGCGCGGGACCAATGGCTGGGCGTGGCGAGCTTCCTGCGGATCAAGCCCGAGGCGGGCAGCATCGAAGTGGGCCATATCAACTTGAGCCCCGCGCTTCAGCGCACCCCGGCAGCGACCGAGGCGATATTCCTGATGATGCAATGGGCCTTCGAGACGGGCTATCGCAGGTTCGAGTGGAAATGCGACGCGCTCAACCGTCCGTCGCGCCGCGCGGCGCAGCGTCTGGGGCTGAGTTATGAGGGCGTCTTTCGGCAGGCGACCATCGTCAAAGGGCGCAACCGCGACACGGCTTGGTTCGCCGCGATCGACGCGGAATGGCCCGCGCTGAAAGAGGCGTTCGAGGTTTGGCTTGCCCCCGGTAACTTCGACGGGCAGGGGCAGCAGAAAGAGCGGCTTGGCGATCTGACCCGCCTTGTCCGGGTGGCCGGGGATCCGACGCTTTAACCCGTCAGGCTAGATCGCCAGCTTTTCGGCAAGGCGGTGCTGGATCATCCCGGTGATGGCTGCGGTCTCTGGCCCCGCGGGTTGGCCCAGGGCGCGTTTATGGGCCAAGGCGCGGGCGGCTTCTTCCAAACGTTGATCATTGGCCGAACGGGCCACCCCGCACAAGAATTGCGCGACGTAATCCAGCGTGTGATTGTCGGGCGCGTCCCCCAGCACGTCAGCGATATGGGCGATGTCATCTTGGAAACCGATCCGGTCGGGGGTGACATTATCATCCGGCAGGATGCGTGGCCCCCGGGGGCGGCGGTCGTCGGACAGTGCGGCGAGGATGGCTTGCTGAAAGGAGGACAGCGAGGTGATCGGCTTGGACAGGAACCCATCCACCCCCGCCGCGCGGGCGTCAGGCTCCATATGGCTGTCGCCGGAAATGGCGATGATCGCCTCGACCCGCGGTGTGCTTTGCATAAGTTCGGCAATCAGGTCCAACCCGCTGCCATCGGGCAGGCCAAGGTCGACCAGCGCCACGCTGGGGCGGTAGACCTGCAAATGCCGCCGGGCCGAGCGCAGGCAGTCTGCCCGTCTGATCCGCGCGCCCGAGCGCAGGCAGAGCAGGCGCATCGCCTCACAGGCGAAACGGCTGTCTTCCACCACCAGAACGGTAAGGCCCAGCAATGGCCGCTCCGCCGTGGGGGTGAGGGTCGGTCTTTCAAAGGGGTCGGTATCGTCCATCATCGCCTCCAACAACAACTGCAGCGCCATCGTTACGCCGCGTTGGCTAATGACGCGTTAACGTGACGCATTGTTGTTTACCGGGGCGGCGGGCATAAAGCTGGCAAATCACGAGGAGCATTCAGGATGATCGGACGTCTTAACCATGTGGCCATCGCGGTGCCGGATCTCGAAGCGGCGGCGGATCAGTATCGCCACGCGCTTGGTGCCAAGGTCGGCGCGCCGCAGGCCGAACCGGATCACGGGGTGACCGTGATCTTTATCGAACTGCCGAACACCAAGATCGAATTGCTGCACCCCTTGGGCGAAGACAGCCCGATCAACGGCTTTCTGGAAAAGAACCCCGCAGGCGGCATCCACCACATCTGCTATGAGGTCGAGGACATCCTCGCCGCGCGGGACCACCTGAAATCCACCGGCGCGCGGGTCTTGGGCTCAGGCGAGCCGAAGATCGGGGCGCATGGCAAGCCGGTATTGTTCCTGCACCCCAAGGATTTCAACGGCGCGCTCGTCGAGCTTGAGGAGGTCTGATCATGGGGATCGTTTCGGGGCTCGTCCTCTTTGCCGTCATCTGGTCGATGACATTCCTGATCGCCCTGCCGATCCGGGTGCAAACCCAAGGCGACGCGGGCGAGGTGGTGCCGGGCACCCATGCAGGCGCGCCCGAGCAGCATCATCTGGGCCGCAAGGCGCTGTGGACCACGCTGGTTGCCGCGATCATCTGGGCGATCAGCGCGACGATCATCCTGTCGGGCTGGATCAGCGTGGCGGATATCGAAGGCTGGCTGCATCCGAATGCGGCACCAACGCATGGTACAGGTGGGTAAAGGTCGCCGCGCCTAGGATCGGGATCAGCAGGTTCAGCAGCGGCACCGAAAGCGGCACCGCCATCAGCACCCCGGCCATCCAGATCGTGCCCGCATGGCGGCGGCGCAGACGCTTGGTCTCGTCTCGCCCGTGGCGGCGCAGCGCGGCAAGGGTGAAATACTCCCGCCCCAGCAGAAACCCGTTCAGCCCCCAGAAAATGAATAGCGCCGCTGGGGCGAAGAGCAGGTAAAGCACCAGCGCCAGCAGGTTCGCCCCCACCAGCACGCCCATGAAATTGACCGTATCGCGGATGGCGTCGCCCATGCTGACTTGGTTCGCGGGGGGCAGATGGGGGTAGTGCACCTCTTCCACCGCATCGGCCACCTCATCGAGAAACATCGAGGTGATCGCCGAGGCCACGGGCACCATCAAAAAGACCGAGAGCACCATGAGCAGGATCAGCGCGCTCCAGCTCAGCAGATCGTCGAGCCAGTTGACCTCGCCCAGCACGGGCAGCCATGCGTCCTCGGGGGTCACCCAGTCCACCAGATAGGCAAAGCCCGCCGTGGCCGCGATCAACAGCGCCAGCGACAGGCCTACGCCCAGTAGTACCACCTTGCGAAAGCGCGCATCGCCCAATTGGCCAAGCGCGCGGGTGAATGACCTGAGGATCGCGCTTACAGCCATGTGGTGATCCCGTCGATGTCCGGGCGCGGACGCTCCGGCGGGGCGGTGGTTTCGGTGCCGATGTGAATGATGCCCGCGATGCGCTCATGCGGGGCGAGGGCCAAGCCCTCTTCCATAAAGCCCCGGTCATGGGCGGGCCAACCGCTCAGCCAATTGGCGCCCCAGCCTGCGGCGAGGGCGGCATTCAGAAGCGCAAGGCAAACCGCCCCGGCGGAATAGGTCTGCTCCAGCGGCGGGATCTTGGGAGAGGGTTTTTGCACCTCGATCACCGCCACGGCGAGGTTGCCCTGATCGAACTGCCCGCGCCCTTTGGTGATGTCCTCGGCCCCAAGGCCAAGCGCCGCGCCGCGTGTCTCGACCACCTCGGCCAAACGCGCCATCGCGGCACGGTCGATGACCACGAAACGCCAAGGCTCCAACTTGCCATGATCCGGCGTGCGCGCAGCGGCGGTCAGAAGCGGGCGCAGGGCCTCGGCATCGGGCACCGGCAGGCCCAGCGTCTTGGCCGGGCGCGAGCGGCGGTTTTGCAAAAAGGCGAGGGCGGAAGGATCAGCTACGGGCATCGGGGTCTCTTACAGGTCCAGTTGCTGCGCCATATCGTCAATCGACTGGCGGAGGAAGGTATCAAAGGCGGGCGAGGGTTGGCGCGCATTCAGCGACCGCGCCATCGGGTCCGGCGCGTCAATCTCGCTGCCGCTCAGTGCGGCGATCGTGGCATGGCCGCAGAAGGGGACATAGGCCTCCGAATAGCCGCCCTCATGCAACAGCACCAGCTTGCCGTCGCAAAGCCGCTCGGCGGTGCTGCGGATGCGTTTGGTCATCTCGGCAAAGGTTTCGGCGGTGGCCTGCATTCGCCCCAGCGGGTCGATGATCGCCGCGTCATAGCCGCAGGCGACGATGATCATGTCGGGGGCGAAAGCCTCGATCGCTGGGATCACCACGCGGTCCATCGCATGAAGATAGGCGGTATGGCCCGAGCCTGCGTGCATCGGCAGGTTGATGTTATAGCCTTCGCCCGTCCCGCGTCCGCGCTCCGTCAGGCCGCCGGTGTCGATGGGGTAATTCCCCTCTTGGTGGAGCGAGATGGTCAGCACGTCATCGCGGTCATAATAGATCGCCTCAGTCCCATTGCCGTGGTGCACGTCCCAATCCAGTACGACGACGCGCTTTGCCAGCCCCTTGGCCTGCGCGGCCTCAATGGCGATGGCGATATTGGCGAGAAGGCAGAAACCGTTGGGCAGGTCCGGCATGCAGTGGTGCCCCGGCGGGCGGCTGAGGGCATAGGCATTCTGAAGCTCGCCCCGCGCCACGGCATCGACGGCGGCGATGGACAGCCCGGCAGAGAGCGCGGCCAGTTCATAGCCGCCACGGGCGAAGGGCACCGCATGGCCCAGCTCACCACCCCCCGCATCCGAGAGGCGTTTGAAGTCATCAAGATAGGTTTCGAGATGCACCCGCGCCAAGGCCTCACGGCTGGCGGGGGCAGCGCTGCGGGTGTCGAGTTCGGCGAAGAGCCCGGTCACCTCCATCAGGTTCTTCATCCGGCGCTTGGTCTCGGGGTTTTCCGGCAGGCCCCCGGCGGCGAGGGGCTGCACCAGCCCGCCCACCGGCATGGTAAAGACGTAGTTGCCCCCTGCGTGCCAAAAGCAGCGTTCGTCCCAGAAAAAACCTGTGGTCATCTTGTGCTCCCCTTCATCCTTGCCTGGAAGGTGGCGTAGGGCGGCGGGATTGTCCATGGCGCGGGGGGCTCACGCGGGCGGTGGCGCGTGAGGTGGGTGCGGGATTTGGTATTTGGGAAAGGATGAAGGGGAAGGGGGCGCTTTGGGTGGAAAGCGGGGGGCTTGGGGTGGCCCTAGCGCCTTTGGGGGGCGCTAGGGTTTTTGGTGGTTAGCCGACCATGCCGACGATCTCATAGGTGCGTTTGAGGATCGGGGCGGTGATCTCGCGCGCTTGTTCCGCGCCGCGGGCGAGGATGCGGTCGATCTCGGCCGGGTCGGCCATCAGGCGCTGCATTTCGGCGGTGATCGGGCCCATTCTGGAGACGGCCAGTTCCGCCAGCGCAGGCTTGAAGGTGCCGAATTGCTGGCCGCCGACTTCCGCCAGCACCTGATCGACGGATTGGTCGCTGAGGGCGGCGTAGATGTTCACGAGGTTGCGCGCCTCGGGGCGGTCCTTCAGGCCCTCAGCTTCGGACGGGAGGGCGTCGGGGTCGGTTTTCGCCTTGCGGAACTTCTTGGCGATCGTGTCGGCATCGTCGGTCAGGTTGATGCGGCTCGCGGGCGAGGGGTCGGACTTTGACATCTTCTTGGACCCGTCGCGTAGGGACATGACGCGGGTGGCCGCGCCTTCGATCACCGGTTCGGTGAGCGGGAAGAAGTCGACGCCGTAGTCGTGGTTGAACTTCGCGGCGATGTCGCGGGTGAGCTCAAGGTGCTGTTTCTGGTCCTCGCCCACCGGCACATGGGTGGCGTGGTAAATCAGGATGTCGGCGGCCATCAGCGCGGGATAGGCAAAGAGGCCCAGCGAGGCGGCCTCGGCGTTCTTGCCGGCCTTGTCCTTCCACTGGGTCATGCGGCCCATCCAGCCCATGCGCGCGACGCAGTTGAAGACCCAAGCCAGTTGCGCGTGCTCAGGCACTTGGCTTTGGTTAATCAGGATGGATTTTTCAGGGTCGATGCCCGAGGCGATGAAGCCGGCGCAGAGCTCGCGGGTGCTTTTCTTCAGGTCCGTCGGGTCTTGCCAGACCGTGATCGCGTGCAGGTCCACCATGCAGTAGATCGATTGCACGCCTTTTTCCTGCGCATCGGCGAAACGTTTCAGCGCGCCCAGATAGTTGCCCAGATGCAGGTCGCCCGAGGGCTGAATGCCGGAAAACACGCGCGGGGTGAATTGGGTCTCTGACATCTGGAGGCACCTCTGGGCTGGAAAGTCTTGCGCGGCAGGCTTACTTCTGGCCGCGAACCCCGTCAAGGAGCGCCCATGCAAGACCCAGACCTCCAGCCCCCCGTGAACCCGCTGCCGCCCGCGGTTGTCATTCTGTTTCTGGCCATTGCCGGGGTCGAGGTGGTGCTCTCTTTGGCCGAGGCCGGGCTGGTGGGCGGCCCCGCTGCCGTAGGCTGGCGGCTGGCGCTGGTGCGCGACTTCGGCTTCTCGGGGCTGATTTTTGACGCGATGATTGGCGCAGGCCAGTACCCGATCGAACATATCTGGCGGGTGGTGACTTACCCCTTCATCCATCTGGGCTTTACCCATGCGATCTTTGCCGTGGTGCTGCTTTTGGCCTTGGGCAAGATGGTGGCCGAGGCGATGGGGCAATTGGCGTTTGTGGTGATCTTCGTGCTGTCGGGGATCGGCGGGGCGCTGGTTTACGGGGCGCTGTTGAACGATCCGGTTTGGCTCGCCGGGGCCTATCCCAATGTTTACGGATTGATCGGTGGATATAGTTTCGTGATGTGGCGGCGGTTGCTGGGCTCGGGCGGGCCGCAGTATCAGGCCTTTACGCTGATCGCGCTTCTGATGGGGTTGCAGCTGTTCTGGGGAATCTTTTTCGAGACTGGTTTCCTCTGGGTGGCGGAACTGGCCGGGTTCATCTGTGGTTTCGGGCTGAGCTTTCTGGTCGCGCCCGGGGAATGGGCGCGACTGCGGGCGCGGTTGCAGCAGCGTTAACCGCGCCGCATTGCCGATTTGAACTCCGACAGGCGGAATGCGCCGATCAGCTGGCCGACACCGAAGTAGCTGAGTGCCGCGATGATAAGCAACAGCACTAATGCCAGCCCGCGCCACCACGGCAGGCCAAGCATCGGTTGCAGCGCAGCATTGCCCAGCCAGAGCGCGCCGCCCATGGCGACAGAGGCGATGAGGATGCGCCAGATGCGTTTGTGAAACCGCGCGTCGAATTTAACGGCGTCGCCAAAGCGCCGTGCGCCGATGGCGAGGCAGGCAAACATCGCCCAGCCCGCGAGCGTCGTGGCGACCGCCGGGGCGATCCAGCCGATGAAGGGGGCAAGGCCGATGGCGAGCGCTGCGTTCACCACCATGGCGATCACAGCGAAATGGAAGGGGCGGCGGGTGTCTTCGCGCGCGAAATAGACCGGTTGCAGGATTTTTTGCAGCACGAAGGAAGGCAGGCCGAGGCCGTAAACCATTACCGCCGTGGCAATCGCGGCGGTGTCATCGACGCCCGAGGCGCCGCGTTCGAACAGCACGGTGACCAGCGCGAAGGGGATCACGATCAGCGCGACCGACGAGGGGATCGTCAGCGCCAGCGAAATCTCGGCGGCGCGGCTGAGCGCGGTTTGCGCGCCTGCGTCGTCTCCGGCCCGCAGGCGGCGCGACAGGTCGGGCAGCAGCACGATGCCCACGGCGATGCCCACCACGCCCAAGGGAAGTTGATAGAGCCGGTCGGCGGCAAAGAGCCATGAGACGGCCTTGTCATATTGGCTGGCCACCAATTGCCCGACCACAAGGTTGATCTGCATCACGCCCGAGGCCAGCGCGGCGGGCAGGGCGATGACGATCATCGCGCGCATGTCGGGGGTCCAGCGCGGGCGGGAGGGGCGCAGCGGGAAACCCGCTTGGGCCGCGGCGCGCCATGTCAGCGCCAGCTGTGCCACACCGGCGACGGGGATCGACCAGATCAGCCAAAGCGCCACTTCGCCCCCGGTGAGGGCGGCAAAGGTCATGGCGGCGATGACGAAGATGTTCAAGAGCACCGGTGCTGCGGCGGCCACGGCAAAGCGCCCAGTGGCGTTGAGGATGCCCGAGAACAGCGCCGACAGCGACATGCAGAGGATATAGGGAAAAGCGATGCGGCCAAAGGCGACCGTCATGTCAAAGCGCGGGTCTCCGACGAAACCTTCGGCGGTCAGCCAGACCAAGCCGGGCATGAAGATCATGCCCAAAGCGGTCAGCGCCAGCACCACCAGCGACAAGCCGTTGAAGGCATCGCGGGCGAATGTCCCGGCGCCTTCCTCGCCCTCCAGCTTTTTGGCGAACATCGGCACGAAGGCCGCGTTGAACGCGCCCTCGGCAAAGAAGCGGCGGAACATATTGGGTAGGCGAAAGGCGGCGACGAAAGCGTCCATGACAGGGCCGGGCCCGATGAGCGACAGCAGCAGCACTTCGCGCAGGAAGCCAAGCACGCGGCTCAGCAGGGTCCAGACCCCGACAGTGAAAAAGCCGGACATAAGACGGATAGGTTTCATCGGAGGAGCCTTAAATTGCGCTGCGGTGATCCCTAGCGCGGGCGGTCACCCGGTGCAATCGCGGTGAGCGGCAGGAAATGCCCCGCCACCCGCTGGGGCAAGGCGGCGCTTATCCCCCCGTGGGGTAGATGAACCCATTGATCGGATAGGTGCTGCCAAAGGCGCCCGGCTGGCTTTCCAAGCGCACGGCGGACCAGTCGTTGTCGTCGGAGACGTCGATCACCGCCATTTTCAGCGAAACCTCGTTGCGCTTCCAATTGGCGTGATCCACCCGGATTTCGCGGGGTGAGACGATGTCGGAAACCACAGCGATATGGCCCATCGGCATGGAGCGGGTGGCGCTGAAGGCCATCACAGCACCGACGACAGGGGCATCGCCGCGCGGGTAAAGCCCCTTGGCCTTGCCCCACCATGTCTCCGCATTGCCGCGAATCTGGATGCCGCTGACATTGCGGGCGAAGGGCACGCACCAAACGCGCTGGCCCTTGGCGCGCATGTCTTTGGCGGTCTGGACGGCCATGAAATGCCGCTGGGGATCGATGCCGCCGAAATCATAGGTCTGCGGGAGGTCAGGCGCTTTGGCGCAGGCTGCCGTGAGAAGAAGTGTGGCGCAAAGGGCCATCAGGCCCCGGTTCGGCAGTGCGGCGCGTGTCACGCTCATATGTCCCTCATTAATGGAATCCCGTCTCAGCGGCGGGTTGCAGGGATTTTGAGGATCTGTTGCGCAAAGCAAAGCGACCAAAGAGCGGGTGGCGAAAACCCGCCGATGAGGCGGAGGCGGGGGGTTAGCCCTCCGCCCGCTGGACCCCTGCGGCAATCGCTTCGCGCAGGCGTTTCTCCAAGGTGCGCTGCTTGGCCTCGGTATAGTATTTCAGGCCGAACATATCCTTGACGTAGAAGGTATCGACCACCTGTTCGCCATAGGTCGCGATCACCGCATTGGCGATATAGACGTTGGAGGCCGCCAAGGTGCGCGTCAGATCATAGAGCAGACCGGGCCGGTCCCGGGTGTCGACCTCGATGATCGTGTAGATTTCCGAGCCTTCGTTGTCGAAGGTGATATGCGTGGGCACCTTGAAGGCGCGTTCGCGTTTCTTGACCTTGTCGCGGGATTTCAGCGCGTCGCGGGCAACGATCTCGCCGCGCAGGGTCTTGAGGATCATCTCGCGCAGCCGCGGCAGGCGGCTGGCCTCATAGGGTTGATCCTCGCTGTCCTGAATCCAGAAAGCGTCAGTTACGAAACCATCCTTCGTGGTGTAGCTGCGCGCATCCACCACATTGGCGCCGACCAGCGCCAGCGCGCCTGCAAGCCGGGCAAAGATGCCGGGGTGATCGGCCATGACGAAACAGGCCCGCGTCGCACCGCGGTCTTCGTCGGGGTGCAGATCAATGCGAATATCATCATTGCCGATGTCGCGCAGCAGTTCCGCAAAGGCGACATGGGCGGTGACATGCAGACCCTGCCAATAGGGCGGATAGTGGCGGGCCGTCTCGCGTTGCAGGTGTTTGCGCGGCCAATCGGAGAGCGCGGCGCGCAGGGCTTTCTTGGCCTCCGCGCCTCGGTTTTCGCGGTTGAGGTCTTCGAGCCCGGTTTCCAGCGCCCGCTCGGTCTGGCGATAGAGCGCGCGGATCAGCACCGCTTTCCAATTGTTCCATGTGTTCGGCCCGACGCCACGAATGTCGCAGACCGTCAGCACGCAAAGCAGGTCGAGCCGTTTGACCGTCTGCACCGCCTTGGCAAAATCGCGCACTGTGCGCGGATCGGCGATGTCGCGTTTCTGCGCCATGTCGGACATCAGCAGGTGATAGCGCACCAGCCATTCCACCGTGTCGACCTCATCGCGTTTCAGCCCCAACCGCGGGCCAATGCGCCGTGCCAGTTTCGCGCCGATGATGGAATGGTCCTCGGGCCGCCCCTTGCCGATGTCATGCAGCAGCAGCGCGACATAGAGCACCTTGCGGTTCACACCGCGTTTCAGGATCGAGGAGGCGACGGGCAGTTCCTCTTCCAACTCGCCTTTTTCGATCCGGGCGAGGTTGGCGATGCATTGGATGGTATGTTCGTCCACAGTGTAGGAGTGATACATGTTGAACTGCATCATCGCCACGATCGGCTCGAACTCGGGGATGAAGGCGCCCAAGACGCCCAATTCATTCATCCGCCGCAGGGAGCGTTCGGGATTGCCGTGTTTCAGCAGCAGATCAAGGAAGATGCGGCGCGCCTCGGGCGTGCGACGCATGTCATCGTCGATCAGCGCGAGGTTGGCCTTGATTAGCCGCATCGCATCGGGGTGGATCAACATGCCTGTGCGCAGCGCTTCTTCGAAGATGCGCAACAGGTTCAGCTTGTCTTGTAGAAACTCTTCGTCGTCCTTCACCGCGATGCGGTTGTGGACCACCTGAAACCCGTCGCGGATTTTCGGGCGGCGGCGGAAGATGCGTTCCAGCAGCGGTTCGGCCTTCATATGGGACGCTTCGAGCCCGCTGACGAAGATGCGTGTCAGATCCCCCACCGCGGTGGCATGGCGGAAATAGGCCTGCATGAAGATCTCGACGCCCCGCCGGCCCCCGATGTCCTGATAGCCCATCGCTTGGGCGACCTGCACCTGCATGTCGAAGGTCAGCTGTTCCGTCGCGCGCCCGGCAATCAGGTGGAGGTGCCCCCGCACGGCCCAGAGAAAGGCCTCGGCCTCGCGGAAGGTGTCGTATTCATCGGCGCGGAAAACGCCGAGATCGACCAGATCCGCGACCCGGTCGACGTCATGGATGAACTTGGCGATCCAGAACAGCGAATGCAGATCGCGCAGCCCGCCTTTGCCTTCCTTGACGTTTGGCTCGACCATATAGCGCTCACCCTGTTTCAGGTGGCGGTTGTCGCGCTCTTCCAGTTTCGCTTCGATGAAATCCTTTCCCGCGCCTGAGAAAAGTTCGTTCTTGAGCCTTTCGGAAAGCTCTTGCGCAAGGGTCACATCGCCGTCGATGAAACGGTTTTCCAGCAGGGCGGTCTGAATGGTGAAATCATCCGCTCCTAGCCGCAGGCAGTCTTCGATGGTGCGGGTGGCGTGGCCGACCTTCAGCTTCAAATCCCACAGGATATAGAGCATCGATTCGATCACGCTCTCCGACCAGGCGGTGGCCTTGTAGGGGATGAGGAACAGCAGATCGACATCGGAAAAGGGCGCCATCTCTCCCCGGCCATAGCCGCCGACGCCAATCATGGCGAGCCGTTCACCCTCGGTCGGGTTCGGGTTGGGGTGCAGCACCTGCGTGGCGATCTGCAAGACGCAGCGCAGCAGCTGGTCGGTGAGATAGGTGTAGGAAGAGGTCATCGCCCGCGCGTCGAAGGGCGATTCAGCAAAGCCTGCCGCAATGGCCTTGCGGCCCGCCTGCTGGGCTTCTTGGATCAGGGGGACGATCTCGGCCCTGAGGGCTGCGCCCTCCAGCGTGCTGTCGCGCTGGGCGAGGGCCTGCCAGATGGCCGTGTCGTCAAAGATTTGCTCGGGCGCGCAAATCAGGCGCGGGTGTCGACGCGCGCCTGATGTTGTTGTCGGTTTCGCGAGGTCCAATTCAGAAACCAGCCCCGCCAAAGCCGCGCGGTGCCGGGTCGAGCACGACGACGCGGTTGTCGCGGATCGTGGCCACGGCCAAGGCGCGTTCGTTGGTGCCGTCGCGGCGCAGGCGGAAGATGCCGCTGGCGCCTTGGAAACCCGCCCCTTGGGTCAATGCGGCCCCGGAAAGCGCGTTGGATTTGCCGCCCTTCACCAAGGAGCCGATTGCCGCGATCCCGTCAAAGGCCAGCCCGGCCAGAGGGTGCGGATCACTGCCATAGGCCGCGGTGTAACGGTTCGAGAAGGCACCGCTCGCCGCCCTGTCGGGCAGGGCAAACCAGCCGCCCTGAACGCCGGGCAGTTCCAGCGTTTGGGCGGGGATGTCCCAACGGGTCAGACCGACATATTGTGTGGTCGCCGATTGGATGCCGGCCTCGGGCAGAAGCTGCGCGAAAAGCGGCAGAGCACTGGCCGAGGAGGTGGTGAGGAAGAGCGCATTGGCGCCGCTGCCTTCGATGGTTGCTTTGACGCGCGGCACGGCGGCCACGACCGACTCTTGGCTCAGCGCGTAATCGACGGTGCCTGCCAGCGTCGCGCCATTGGCGCTGATCGCCTGAATGATTGCGTCACGGCCCAACTGTCCGGCAAGGTCCTGACCATGCAGCACGACCATTTTGTCTTTGCCGTTGCGCTTTGCAAAGCTCACCAACCGGTTGGCGGTATTGGCAAAGGTCGGCCCAAGCACGAAGACATTGCCGCCCGCGATGGTCGGGTTGTTCGAGAAGGAGATCACGTTGACCCCGGAGGAGGCCACGGCCACCCCAGCCGCATTGGCCGCTTCGCCGTAAACCGGGCCAAGGATGATCTTGGCCCCTTCATTCACCGCCTGCGCAGCGACGGATGCGGCTGTGCTGGCATTGCCTGCGGTGCCATAAACGCGCAGGTCGATCTGGACGCCATCCAGATCGCGCATCGCAAGACGCGCGGCGTTTTCGAGGTTCTTGGCCAGCAACTCATCACCGGCCGTGCCGCCCCGCGGAACCAAGAGCGCCACGGGGACGGGGGCCGCAGGGTCAATGCGCGGGCCGCCGGAATTGGCGCCGCCCGTGGCGACAGGCTGACAGGCCGCCAGCAGGACCGCGAAGAGCGGCAGCAAGAGCAGGTGCATCTTCTTGCGGATGGCGCGGAAACAGGCAATCATTTGTATTCACTCCCCGGTGGTGGCAAGACGACGATGGTCGCCGGAACATGGCCGCGATCATAGTGACTGCGAAAGGCGGGTCCAGCGTTGAAATTTGACAAGACAGAGCTAGCCCCGGGACTTTATTTCGTGGGCGTCCCCATCGGCACCGCGCGCGATATCACGCTGCGCGCGCTCGACACGCTGGCCTCGGCGGATCTGCTGGCGGCAGAGGACACGCGCAGCCTGCGGCGGCTGATGGAAATTCATGGGGTGCCGCTTGATGGACGCAAGGTGCTGGCGCTGCACGATCACAGCGGCACATCGGTGCAAGAGCGGCTGATCGCGGCCATCCGCGAGGGCAAATCGGTCGCCTATGCGTCGGAGGCGGGCATGCCGCTGATCGCCGATCCGGGGTTTGAATTAAGCCGCGCCGCAGCCGAAGCGGGCGTGATGCAGACCTGCGCGCCGGGACCATCGGCCGTGCTGACCGCGCTGGCCTTGGGCGCCCTGCCGACGGATGCATTTTTCTTTGCGGGTTTCCTGCCCAATAGTAAATCGGCACGCATCGCGGCGCTGGAAAAGCTGCGCGACGTGCCGGGAACACTGGTGTTCTACGAATCACCCAAACGGCTCGGCGCCATGCTGCGCGATGCGGCAACCGCACTGGGCGCGGGGCGTAAAGCGGCAATGTGCCGGGAGTTGACCAAGAAATTCGAAGAGATTCAGCGGGGTACCCTCGAAAACCTCGCCGAGCTTTATCAAGTGAAGGCGCCAAAAGGCGAAGTGGTCGTGCTGATTGATCGCAGCCGTTCAGACTCTGTTAATCACCTTGACCTAGAAACAGATTTGCAACGGGCGCTTACAGATATGTCGATGCGTGACGCTGTCGATTTGGTGGCGCAGGCCCATGGCCTGCCACGGCGGCAGGTCTATCAAGCGGCATTGGCGCTCGGCAAAGGTTAGAACGCGGATCGGAGCGATGAAAATGGCGCAGGGCAATACGGGGATACGAACTGCGGCCAAACGCCAACGGGGGCGCATGGCCTATCACGCTGGGATCGCCGCCGAGAACCGGATCGCGCAAGACTATGAAAGGCGCGGTTTTGCCATCGTGCGCCGCCGTTGGCGCGGCCGCGCTGGTGAAATTGATTTGATCCTGCGCGATGGGGCTGCCTTGATCTTTGTCGAGGTGAAACAAAGCCGTAGTTTCGCACGGGCCGCCGAAAGCCTTTCCGCCCGACAGATGCAGCGCATCTACCGCTCCGCCGAGGAATTTCTTGCCGGCGAACCTGCAGGAAGCTTGACCGAGGTGCGCTTTGACGTGGCGCTTGTCGATGGGCAGGGGGCCACCGAAATCATCGAAAACGCCTTTGGCCACGGCTGACCCATTGCGCATAGGCCCCTGCTGCGCCATCTAAGAAGCGATCCCAGAAGCCTGCACCGTCGGTCCGGGTCGGATCACGACAAAGGTAAGCAGCGGGGGACGCCGATGAAAATCGCCTTTCAAATGGACCCGATCGGGGACGTGAACATCAATGCCGACAGCAGCTTTCGGCTGGCCGAAGAGGCGCAGGCGCGGGGGCATGAGCTGTTCTTCTACACGCCCGATCATCTGGCGTACCAAGAGGGGCGGATCACCGCGCGGGGCTATGACTTTACCGTGCAGCGCGTGCAGGGCGATCATGCCCGGTTCGGAGAAGAGCGCGAGGTCGATTTGGCGGATTTCGACGTGGTCTGGCTGCGCCAAGACCCGCCTTTCGACATGCATTACATCACCTCGACCCACCTGCTGGACCGGCTGAAAGAAACCACATTGGTGGTCAACGATCCCTTTTGGGTCCGCAATTACCCCGAGAAACTTCTGGTTCTCGACTTTTCGGATCTGACGCCGCCCACCACGATTGCGCGCGACCTTTCGACCATCAAAGCCTTCAAGGCGAAGCATGGCGATGTGATCCTGAAACCGCTTTACGGCAATGGCGGTGCCGGTGTGTTCCGGCTGGACGCCAATGATCGCAACCTCACCTCCCTGCATGAATTGTTCACTGGCTTCTCGCGTGAGCCGCTCATCGTTCAGAAATTCCTGCCTGCCGTGTCCAAGGGTGACAAGCGCGTCATTCTTGTGGACGGGGAGCCGGTGGGCGCGATCAACCGCGTCCCGGCGGAGGGCGAGACGCGGTCGAACATGCATGTCGGCGGGCGGCCTGAGAAGGTCGGGCTGACCGAGCGCGATCTGGAGATCTGTGCGGCCATCGGGCCATTGCTCAAGGAAAAGGGCCAAATCTTTGTCGGGATCGATGTGATCGGCGATTATCTGACCGAGATCAACGTGACCTCTCCCACCGGCATTCAAGAGCTGGAACGGTTCGATGGCGAGAATGTCGCCGGAAAAATCTGGGAGGCGATTGAGGCTAAGCGCGGGTGAGCCTGCGCCAGC
Organism: Sulfitobacter sp. 1A15106; assembly: GCF_043556995.1. Classification (NCBI taxonomy): domain Bacteria; kingdom Pseudomonadati; phylum Pseudomonadota; class Alphaproteobacteria; order Rhodobacterales; family Roseobacteraceae; genus Sulfitobacter; species Sulfitobacter sp. 1A15106. The sequence continues at coordinate 31,077 of NZ_JBIFFM010000011.1, forward strand.
ATCTTCTGAACCGCTGCCTGCGTCTGACAGAGAAACCTTTGCTGGCCCATGCAAACCCGCAATTCCTGCGGGCCACGATGGAGATGCAGGCGCGGCTTTTTTTCAAGGGGCCGCGCGAGGTGCATGCGGAATGGCGTGATTTGCCGGGGGCGGGATCGGCGCTTTGGCTTACGCCGCCGCAGGCCTCCCAAGGGCGTGTGATCCTCTACGTCCATGGCGGCGGGTTCGTGTTTGGCAGCCCGGAGACGCACCGGGCGATGGTCGCGCGCCTTTCCCTGCTGACTGGCGCGCGGGCGGTGCTGCCGCGCTATGCGCGCGTGCCGGAAGCGGCCTTTCCCAAACCTGCGCACGACATCCGCGCGGCGTGGTATGCGCTGCGCCAGATGGGCTTCGCCGCGGGGGACATCGTGGTTGGCGGCGACAGCGCGGGCGGCGCGCTGGTTTTCGATCTTCTGGCGCAGCTCTGCCGCGAGGGGGCGGCGCTGCCTGCTGGCGCCTTTGGGCTTTCCCCCTTGTTGGACCTGACGTTTTCAGGCCCAAGTTTCACGCAGAATGCCGAAAGCGACGTGTTGTTGCCCGCCGCCCGCGCGACGGAAATGGCGCGGCTCTATCTTCAGGGGCAGGATGCGGAGAGCCCCCGGGCGAGTCCCATTCTTGCGGATTTCAACGGCGCACCGCCCGTCTGGCTCACCGTAAGTGACAGCGAAATCCTGCGTGATGACAGCCGCCGATTGGCGGCCCGTCTGCGCGAAGCGGGCGTGTCGGCCATTTTGCAGGAGGTCCATGACCTGCCGCATGTCTGGCCGCTGTTTCAGAACCACCTGCCCGAGGCGCGGCAGAGCCTCGCGGCCCTCGCCGATTGGATCAATGCCCTGCCGCCGGATCGGGCAGGCGAAAGCTGATCGCCTCGGCCATATGGGGGCGGCGGACCTCGGGTTCCCCCGCAAGGTCGGCGATGGTGCGCGCGACACGCATGACCCGGTGATACCCACGCGCTGACAAGGAAAACCGTTCTGCTGCGCGCAGGAGCAGCGTGCGTGCTTCGGCATCCGGGCTGACGACGGTTTCGAGCAGGTCACCCGCCGCATCGGCATTGGCCGAAATCCCGTCATGCGGCGCGTAGCGCGTGGATTGAAGCGCCCGCGCGGCGGCGACCCTTGCCGCGACCTCGGCCGAGGTCTCGCCGTTGGCGGGCAGGTTGAGGTCGCTGTAGCTGACGGGCGGCACGTCGACGCGTAGGTCGAACCGGTCCATCAGCGGGCCGGAGATACGCCCGAGATAGTCTTCGCCGCAGGCCGGGACACGGGCGCAGGCGCGGGCCGGGTCGGGCAGGTAGCCGCATTTGCAGGGGTTCGCCGCCGCGACGAGCATGAAGCGGCAAGGGTATTTCACATGGGCATTGGCCCGCGCGATCATGACCTCGCCAGTCTCGATCGGTTGGCGCAGGGTTTCGAGGACCGTGCGGTTGAACTCGGGGAACTCATCCATGAACAACACGCCGTTATGGGCCAGAGATGCCTCCCCCGGTCGCGCCTGCCGACCGCCGCCGATGATGGCGGCCATTGAGGCCGTGTGATGCGGCTCACGAAAAGGGCGGCTGCGGGAAATGCCGCCCTCATCCAGCAGCCCGGCGAGGGAGTGGATCATTGAGGTCTCCAGCGCCTCGGATGCCGTCAGCGGCGGCAGGATGCCGGGCAGCCGCGCGGCCAGCATGGATTTCCCCGACCCCGGCGTGCCGACCAGCATCAGGTGATGCCGCCCGGCGGCAGCGATTTCCAACGCGCGTTTGGCGCGTTCTTGGCCCTTAACCTCGCGCAGGTCGCGGCCCGCCAATGCGAGGGGCACTTCGCCCGGCTCGGCGGGGGCGATCGGTACTTGCCCGGTATAGTGGCGCACCACGTCGCCCAGATTGGCGGCGGCGATGATCTGTGTCTTGCCCACCCACGCGGCCTCCGCCCCCGACCCCGCGGGGCAGAGCAGGCTTCGGTCCTCGGCGGCGGCGGCCATGGCGGCGGGCAGGGCGCCGACCACGGGCATCAGCGTCCCGTCGAGCGAAAGCTCCCCCAAGGCCACTACATTCTGGGTAATGTCATCCGGCAGGATATCCAGCGCCGAGAGCAGCGCCAGCGCGATGGGCAGGTCGAAATGGCTGCCTTCCTTGGGCAGGTCGGCGGGGGAGAGATTGACGGTGATGCGTTTGGACGGCAGCGCGATGGCCAAGGCGCTGAGCGCCGTGCGCACCCGGTCGCGGGCTTCCGAGACGGCCTTGTCCGCCAGTCCGACGATCGAAAAGCCTGGCAGCCCGGCGGTGACCGCGCATTGCACCTCGACGATGCGGGCGTCGACCCCTTGAAATGCGACCGTATAGGCCCGCGACACCATTACCCCTGCTCCGTCTTGCTATGGTTAATCGGTAGGCAAAACGGGTTTAGGAATGGTTAACGGCGCTGTGGCTCAGGGCGTATGATTGATCCCTTCAACCCGCCATTGGCCGTTGTCGTGGGACAGATGCGTCACCGAAAGGTTGTCGATCTTATGGGCCATCGCCTCCAGCGGGCCGCCGCCTTGGGCCTGCTGCACCTGCGTGAGGATCACGCCGAAATGGGCCACGGCGATCACATGGGCATTGGGGCGGGCCGCGTTGATCCGTGCCACAACTCGGTCGACGCGCGCCTTGGTCTGGTTCCAGCTTTCGCCCTCGGGGGCCATGACATCGCCGGGGGTCTCCCAATAGGCGCGGCTGAGGTCCGGGTCACGCGCGGCGACTTCGGAGAAATGCAGCCCGTCCCAAGCGCCGAAATGCAGCTCTCGCAGCCCATGCTCATGGGGCAGGCGGCGGCGGGCGGGCTGGGCCAGCGCATCCGCCGTATGCACAGCGCGGATCAGGTCCGAGGAGACGAGCAGCGCCTCATCCGGCAGGTGCAGGTTCAACCGTGCCAGTCGGGGCGCATCGGAAAGGTCCGCCGGGACATCGCGCCAGCCGACGAAGTTCTTCTCATGGGTCGGGCCGTGGCGCACCCAGTGCCAAATGGTCATGGCATCTCCCCTTTCAACAGTTGCGGCAGGCCGACGACGACCTGCACCACCGTCTCGGCCTCGGCGGCCAAGGCGATGTTGAGCCGCCCCTGCGCCTCGCGGAATTGGCGGGCCATGGCGTTTTCGGGCACGATGCCTTGGCCGACCTCATTCGAGACCACGACCCAATGCGCGGCGCAGCCCCGCAGGGCCTGCAAAAGCTGCGCCTGCGCGGCCTCCAGATCGCTGCCTTCCATCAGGTGATTGCTCAGCCACATGGTCGCGCAGTCGATCAGCACGATTTCGCCGGCGGGCAGTTTCGCCAGCGGTTCGGTCAGATCTAGCGGGCATTCGACGGTGCGCCACCCCGCATCGCGCCTTGCTTGATGCTTGTTCACGCGTTCTTGAACTTCGTCATCCCAGATGCGACCAGTGGCGAGGTAAGTCTTTGACATGCCGATGGAATTTACGAGGGCCTCTGCCCATTCCGACTTGCCCGAGGCCGCCCCGCCTAGGGCAAAGGTAGTTCTAGGCAACATCTTCTCACCAAATATTTGAACCAAATGGCATGTCTCTGCGTATCTCCACCAAAGGCCCATCACAAGGTGCGCCGCGCATTTCTCAAGGGGGATACCAAATGTCATTGCAAACCGCTCGCGAATTTTCACTCACCCGCACCGCAATGAAGGCCGAATTGCTCGATGCCGAGACGGAGTTGGAATTGGCCTATGCGTGGCGCGATCACCGGGATGAGGCCGCGTTGCACCGTTTGATCACCGCCTACATGCGTCTGGCGATCTCGATGGCGGGCAAGTTCAAGCGCTACGGCGCGCCGCTGAACGATCTGATCCAAGAGGCCGGTCTGGGCCTGATGAAAGCCGCCGACAAATTCGACCCCGACCGCGGCGTGCGTTTCTCGACCTATGCGGTTTGGTGGATCAAGGCGAGCATTCAAGACCATGTGATGCGCAATTGGTCGATGGTGCGGACAGGGTCGACCTCCTCTCAGAAATCGTTGTTTTTCAACATGCGACGCGTGCAGGCCCGTTTGGAGCGTGAGGCCACGGCCATGGGCGAGACGTTGGATAAGCACCAGCTGCGCCAGATGATTTCGACCGAAATCGGCGTGCCGCTGCATGATGTCGAGATGATGGAAGGCCGTCTGTCAGGGTCGGACTATTCGCTGAACGCCACGCAGAGCGCTGAGGATGAGGGCCGCGAGTGGATCGAAGCACTGGCTGACGAAAGCGCGCAGGCGGCGGAGCGTGTCGAGGAAGAGCATGACACGGCGCAGCTGCGGAACTGGTTGCTGGCGGCAATGCAGGGTCTGTCCGAGCGTGAGCAATTCATCGTGCGCGAACGCAAACTGCGGGATCCTGCGCGTACTCTGGAAAGCCTCGGCGATGAGCTTAGCCTCAGCAAAGAGCGGGTCCGCCAGCTTGAAGCCGCGGCCTTTGGCAAGATGCGCAAGTCCCTCGAGATGCAATCGCGTGAGGTCTTTGCCTTTCTGGCCTGACCCCATATCGCGATGCCCGCCAGGGCTGGCAGATTTCGCCGCCCCGGATTAAGGTCTCCCTAATGCAAACGGGGGGCCTTTATGCTGTCGGGCAAACATATTCTGCTGATCATCGGCGGCGGCATTGCCGCCTATAAATCCCTCGATCTGATCCGGCGTCTGCGCGAACGCGGCGCCAAGGTCACACCGGTCCTGACCCGCGCGGGCGAAGAGTTTGTCACCCCGCTTTCCGTATCTGCCTTGACCGGGGTGAAGGTCTTTCGCGATCTTTTCGACCTCGGTGATGAGGCCGAGATGGGGCATATCCAGCTCAGCCGCGCGGCGGACCTTTTGGTGGTTGCCCCCGCCACGGCAGACCTGATGGCCAAGATGGCGCAGGGGGCGGCGAATGATTTGGCCTCAACCTTGCTTTTGGCCACCGATACGCCGGTGCTGCTGGCACCTGCGATGAACGTGCGGATGTGGCAGCACCCCGCGACGCAGCGCAACATCGCTACTCTGCGCGGCGATGGCATCACAATGGTCGGGCCGAATGACGGTGACATGGCCTGCGGCGAATACGGGCCGGGACGGATGGCCGAACCGCTTGAGATTGTCGCGGCAGTCGAGGCGCGGCTTGGGCAGGGGCCGCTTGCGGGCAAGCGCATCCTCGTCACCTCCGGCCCCACGCATGAGCCGATCGACCCGGTGCGCTATATCGCCAACCGCTCCTCGGGCGCGCAGGGCACGGCGATCGCGCGGGCGCTGGCGGATCTGGGGGCTGAGGTCGTTTTTGTAACCGGCCCCGCCGAAGTCGTCCCGCCCGAAGGCGTCGAGGTGGTGCCGGTGCAAACGGCGCAAGAGATGATGCAGGCGGTAGAGGCCGCACTGCCCGCGGATGCCGCTGTCTTTGCCGCCGCGGTGGCCGATTGGCACGTGCAGGGGGCAGGGGACCGTAAGCTGAAGAAATCGAAAGACGGGCTGCCCAGCCTGACTTTCGCGGAAAACCCCGACATCCTGAAAACCGTCAGCCAGCGCGGCGAAGGTCGCCCACCGCTCGTCGTAGGCTTCGCCGCCGAGACCGACGACGTGCTGGCCCATGCCACCGCGAAACGGGAGCGCAAGGGCTGTGACTGGATCGTCGCCAATGACGTCTCCCCCGCCACCGGCATCATGGGCGGGCGCGAGAATGCCGTGACACTGATCACCGAGACCGGGGCCGAGGATTGGCCGCGCATGGGCAAAGATGCCGTGGCCGCCCGTCTGGCCGAACGTATCGCCGCGGCACTTGCCTGAGGGGGCGCTATGACCACGATCAAACTCTGCTGGGCCGATGGCGCGGACCGCAGCCTGCCACTGCCCGCCTATGAAAGCGCCGGGGCGGCGGGGGCGGACCTGCGGGCCAATCTGCCCGGCGGCACGGTCACCTTGGCCCCCGGCGCCCGGGCGCTGATCTCCACCGGGTTGCAGATGGCGATCCCGCAGGGGTTCGAGGTGCAGATCCGCCCGCGCTCGGGTCTCGCGCTGAAGCATGGGATCACCCTGATCAACAGCCCCGGCACCATCGACAGCGATTATCGCGGCGTCGTGGGGGTGATCATGGGCAATATGGGGGCGGAGGCCTTCACCGTCGAACATGGCATGCGCATCGCCCAGATGGTCGTGGCCCCGGTGGGGCAGGCGGGCTTCGATCTGGCCGAGCGCCTTGATGAGACCCCGCGCGGCGCGGGCGGGTTCGGCTCGACGGGGGCGCGGTGATGCTGGCTGTTTTGATTATCGCGGCGGCGCTTTGGTTCGGCGGCGGCTTCCTCGGCCTGCCGCGCGGGCTGCGCGCGGGGCTGATCGGGCTGATGTATCTGGCGTTGGTCGCGCTGCATCTGCTGTTTCCGGCCACCCACCCGCTGCGGCTCGCCACCGGCGGCAGTGCCGCGCCTTGGCTGCTCTTGGGCGGTTTCATCGTGCTGGTGCTGCTCTACCGGCAGGGGCTGGCGACCCTGCGCGCGCGCGCCACGCCGGACGCGCCGACTGAAGACCCCACCTCGGGCCGTTTTTCGGAGAGTGAGTTGAACCGCTACGCCCGGCACATCGTGCTGCGTGAGGTCGGCGGCCCCGGGCAGAAGGCGCTGAAAAACGCAAAGGTGCTGGTGATCGGCGCGGGCGGTCTCGGCGCGCCCGTATTGCAATATCTCGCCGCGGCGGGCGTCGGCACCATCGGGGTGATCGACGATGACGCGGTCGAGAACGCGAACCTGCAACGGCAGGTGATCCACAAGGACGCCGCCATCGGCACGCCCAAGGTCTTTTCCGCGCAGGCCGAAATGCTGGCGCAGAACCCCCATGTCACCGTGCGCCCCTACCACCGCCGGCTGACCGACGAGATCGCCGAGGAACTGGTGGCCGACTATGACCTCGTGCTCGACGGGACCGACAATTTCGACACCCGCTACCGGGTGAACGCGGCCTGCGTCGCGACGGCCACGCCGCTCATCTCGGGGGCGCTCAGCCAGTGGGAAGGGCAGCTCAGCATCTTCGATCCCGCCCGCGGCGCGCCCTGTTATCGCTGCATCTTCCCCGAAGCGCCGGCGGCGGGGCTTGCGCCCTCCTGCGCCGAGGCCGGGGTGATCGGGCCACTGCCCGGCGTGATCGGCACGATGATGGCGCTGGAGGCCGTGAAGCTCATCACCGGGGCAGGCAGCGTGCTGCGCGGCGAGATGATGATCTACGACGGGCTTTATGGCGAGACCCGCAAGATCGGCCTCAAACGCCGCGCGGGTTGCGAAACCTGCGGCGGGTGATTGCAAGTCACCCCGGCGCGCCCCATCTTGGGCGCAAAGGAGACCTGCATGACCAACCCGCTTCTGACCGAATGGGAGACCCCCTTCGGCATCGCCCCCTTTGACCGCATTTCCGACGATGATTTCGCCCCCGCTTTGGAGGAGGCGCTCTCCGCCCACCGGGCCGAGATCGACGCCATTGCCGAGAACCCCGAGGCCCCCAGCTTCGCCAATACCATCGAGGCGCTGGAAGCCTCGGGCGAGGCGCTCGACAAGGTTTTGAGCGTCTTCTTCACCGTGGCGGGTGCCGACAGCAACCCGGCGCGCGAGGCGTTGCAGCGCGACTTCTCCCCCAAGCTCGCCGCGCATCAATCGGCGATCTCGGGCAACACGAAACTCTTCGCCCGCATCAATGCCGTCTGGGAGGCGCGCGACAGTCTCGACCTCAGCGAGGAACAGGCCCGCGTGCTGATGCTGACGCACCGTGGCTTCGTCCGCTCAGGCGCCGCGCTGACGGGGTCGGAGGCCGAGCGCATGAAGGAGATCAAGGCGCGGCTGGCTGTGCTGGGCACGCAGTTTACCCAGAACCTGCTGGCGGATGAGCGCGACTGGTTCATGCCGCTGTCCGAGGACGATCTGACCGGCCTGCCGGATTTCGTGATCGATGCCGCCCGGGCCGCGGGCGAAGAAAAGGGCGCGCGAGGCCCGGTGGTCACGCTGTCGCGCTCGCTCATCACGCCCTTCCTGCAATTTTCGGACCGCCGCGACCTGCGCGAGAAGGCGTTCCGCGCGTGGGAAGCCCGCGGTGCGAACGGCGGCGAGACCGACAACCGCGAGATCGCGGCCGAGACGCTCGCGCTGCGCAAAGAGCGCGCAGCACTTCTGGGCTACGACAACTTCGCCGCCTACAAGTTGGAAACCGAGATGGCCAAGACGCCCGCCGCCGTGCGTGACTTGCTGATGTCGGTCTGGAAACCGGCCAAAGCGCAGGCCGACGCTGATGCCGAGGTGCTCACCGCGCTGATGCGCGAGGACGGCGTGAACGGGGCGCTGGAGCCTTGGGACTGGCGCTACTACGCCGAGAAGCGGCGCGCGGCGGAGCATGATCTCGATGAGGCGGCGCTGAAACCCTATTTCCAGCTCGACCGGATGATCGACGCGGCTTTCGACTGCGCCAACCGGCTGTTCGGGCTGGAGTTCGCAGCCCTCGACGTGCCGCTCTACCACCCCGATTGCCGGGCGTGGGAAGTGACGCGGAACGGCCAGCATGTGGCGGTCTTCATCGGCGATTATTTCGCACGCGGCTCGAAGCGTTCGGGCGCGTGGTGCTCGGCGATGCGCGCGCAGGCGAAGTTCCCGCGCGAACAGGCCCCCGTGGTGATCAACGTCTGCAATTTCGCCGAGGGCGATCCAGCGCTACTGTCCTACGACGACGCGCGCACGCTGTTCCACGAGTTCGGCCATGCGCTGCACCAGATGCTCTCGGATGTGACCTATGAAAGCGTCAGCGGCACCTCGGTGGCGCGCGACTTCGTGGAATTGCCGAGCCAGCTCTTTGAGCACTGGCTGGACCAGCCCGAGGTGCTGCAGAAATTCGCCACCCATGCGCGGACGGGCGAGGCGATGCCGCGCGAGATGCTCGACAAGGTGCTGGCCGCCGCGACCTTCGACATGGGCTTTCAGACGGTGGAATATATCGCCTCCGCCCTTGTCGATTTGGAGTTCCACGACGGCGAACCACCTGCCGATCCGATGGCGAAACAGGCCGAGGTGCTCCGCAGCATCGGCATGCCGCAGGCGATCCGGATGCGCCACGCCACCCCGCAGTTCGCGCATGTTTTCTCGGGCGATGGCTATTCCAGCGCCTATTACAGCTACATGTGGTCCGAGGTGATGGACGCCGACGCCTTCGCGGCCTTCGAGGAAGCGGGCGGAGCTTTTGATGCGGAACGTGCCGAGGCGCTGGAGGAACACATCCTCTCGACCGGCGGCAGCCGTGATCCGGCGGAGCTTTACACCGCCTTCCGGGGGCGTCTGCCGGGGGTCGAGGCGCTGCTCAAGGGGCGCGGGCTGGCGGCCTGAGCCTTGCCGGGGCCGGGGGTCAATACCCCCGGTCGCGGTCTACCAGATGCAGCAGGGGCTCGCCGGCCTCGCTGCGGCGGATGTTCTCTGCGATGACTTCCGAGGCCGTGTCGTTGCGCGTGGCCGCCGCGATATGCGGGGTCACGGTGACCTTCGGATGCGCCCAATAGGGGTGATCCTCGGGCAGCGGCTCCACCCGGAAGACATCCAGCGTGGCATGGGCGATCTGTCCGCTGTCGAGCGCTGCCAAGAGCGCATCGTCGTCGATCAGCGGCCCGCGACCGGGGTTGATGATAAAGGCTCCTTCGGGCATCTGCGCCAGCGTCTCGGCATTCAGCACGTTCTGCGTGGCCGGCGTGTCGGGCATCAGGAGCACGGCGATCTCGGCACGCCTGAGCGCCTCCGAAAGGCCTTCGTCGCCGTGTAGGCAACGCACGCCGTCGATCTGCTTTTCGCTGCGCGACCAACCGGTCACGTCAAAGCCCAGACCCACGAGCGCCTCGGCCACCGCTTGGCCGAGCGCCCCGATGCCCAGCACCGCAACGCTGCGCTCGCGCGCCAGCGGCGGCGTGCGCGGCTCCCATTTGGCATCCTTGCGCAGAATGTCGGTATCCATCCCCAGATGGTGGCGCAGCACGTGGCCGGTACACCATTCCACCATGCCGTGGGTCAAGCCGAAGTCGACCATCCGCGCCAGCGGGATCTTGAGGGTCTCGTTGCCGGTGATCGCCTCCACCCCGGCCCAGAGGTTCAGCACCGCCTTGGCGCGGGTGTAGGGGGTGAAGTCCTGCAAATCGCTGTTGGGGGCGTAGACGATATAGTCGACCTCCTCGGGCGGCAGGTCGGTGGCCAGCGTGAAATCCTGCCCCGGCAGTGCCTTGCGCAGCGCTTCGTTCAAAGGCTGTTCGTAGCCGTCCCAGCGTTCGGCTTTGGCGGCAAAGAGAATGTTGATCGTCATGAATTACCTCGGTCTATGAACATGCGCCGATTGCACCAAGCCGAAGGCCAGCAGCAGCACCAGCATGGCCGAGCCACCATAGCTCACCATCGGCAGGGGCACGCCGACCACGGGGGCCAGCCCCATGACCATCGACATATTAACGGCGAAAAAGAGAAAGAAGTTAAGCGCGATGCCAAGGGTCAGCAGGCTTGAGAACCGGTCCTTGTTCTTCACCGCCGAGGCCACGCAGAAAAGGATGATCAGCGCGTAAAGCCCCAGAAGGGAGACGCCGCCGACGAAACCGAATTCTTCGGCCAATGTGGTGAAGATGAAGTCGGTGTGTTTCTCGGGCAGGAAGTTCAGCCGCGATTGGGTGCCCTGCATATAGCCGCGCCCCGACCAGCCGCCCGAGCCAAGCGCGATCTTGGACTGGGTGATGTGATAGCCCGCGCCAAGCGGGTCTTGGCTGGGGTCGAGGAAGGTGTCGATGCGGCGGTATTGGTAGTCTTTCAGCAATTGCCACGGTGTCCCGCGCGATTGGAAAACGGCGGTGACCAGCCCGATGGCGGCGGTGATGACGGCGGCGAAATAGGCCCAGTGCACGCCCGCAAGGAACATCAGCCCGCCCCCGGCGGTCAGCAACAGGATCGAGGTGCCAAGGTCGGGCTGTTTCAGCACCAGTGCGGTGGGGATCACGATGATCAGAATGGGCAGCAGCACCCAAAAGGGGCGGGACACCTTCTTGACCGGCAGCCAGTCGTAATAGGCGGCCAAAAACAGGACCAGCGTGATTTTCATCAGTTCCGACGGTTGTAGCCGCATGAAGCCGATGTCGATCCACCGCTGCGCGCCCATGCCGACAGAGCCGAAGAGTTCGACCGCGACCAGCAGCACCAAGGTCGCCCCATAGGCCACGCCCGACAGGTTGCGCCAAAGCCAGATCGGCACCATCGCCACGGTGAACATGATCGCCATGCCCATGGCGAAACGCTTCATCTGCGGTTCGGCCCAAGGGGAGAATGACCCGCCCGCGACCGAATAGAGCATCAGAAAGCCGACGCCCGCGACACTGGTCAGCAGGATCGCCAGCGGCCAGTTCATAAAGAGGATCTTGCGCAGCCCTGTGGGGACGGATTTGACCGTATGCTCAAGATAGCTCATGCCTGATCCTCCCCCTCCAGATTGGCGGTGGTCTCGGGCGTGGTGTTGCGCAGTTCCTCTTGCTGGGTGGCGATGCGGCCCCGGTCGGACTTGGGGTAGGCTTCGAGTGGCGGCTCGCCGCCCGCCATGGCCTGCAACATCACGTCGCGCGCAATCGGGGCCGCGGCTGTCGAGCCGCCGCCGCCGTGTTCCACCAGCACGCAGGCTGCGTATTTCGGTTTGTCATAGGGCGCAAAGCAGACAAAGAGCGCGTGGTCGCGGCGTTCCCACGGCAGATCGGCGTTGCTGGTCACGCCGCGGGCACGTTCGGCGGCGGTGATGTTGCGCACCTGACTGGTGCCGGTCTTGCCTGCCATGCGCATCGTGTCATCGATGATCCGGCTGCGGTAGCCGGTGCCGCGGCGGTCGTTCACCACGTCGTACATCGCCTTGCGCAATTGGCGCAGGTTGTTTTCGTTCAGCCCCATCGGTTCGCCCGCGCCGCTGGGTTGCTCTACCCCGTCGATGGATTTGATCAGCCGCGGCGTCACCGCGCGGCCCGTGGCGATCCGCGCGCTCATCACCGCCAGTTGCAGCGGGGAGGAGAGGGTGAAACCCTGCCCGATAGAGGCGTTGACCGTGTCGCCCACGACCCAATCCTCACCCCGGGCCGAGCGTTTCCACTGTTTCGTGGGCGCCAGCCCGCCCGCGACCGAGGACAGCGCAAGATCATGTTTGATCCCAAGGCCAAAGCGGTTCGCCATGGCGGTGATTTTCTCGATCCCGACCTTCACGGCCAGATCGTAGTAATAGACATCGCAGGATTGTTTCAGCGAATGTTGCAGATCGACCCAGCCGTGGCCCGCGCGTTTCCAGCAGTGGAACCGCCGCCCCGCGACTTCCAGATGGCCGGGGCAATAGACCGTCTCATCGGGGGTGACGATGCCCTCTTCGATGGCGGCAAGTGCCACGATCATTTTGAAGGTCGAGCCGGGCGGGTAGGTGCCCTGTATGGGTTTGTTCACCAAGGGGCGGTATTTGGAATTGAGCAGCGGGTTGTAATCCGCCGAAGAGATGCCGCCGATAAAGAGGTTCGGGTCGTAGCTGGGCGAGGATGCAAGCGCGGCCAGATCGCCATTCTCGCAGTCGATGATGACCACGGCGGCGCTTTCCTCGCCCAGACGGGCCTGCACATAGCGTTGCAGATTGGCGTCCACGGTCAGTTGCAGATCGGCCCCGGCCTGCCCTTCGCGCCGCTCCAGCTCGCGCATCACGCGCCCCGTGGCGTTCACCTCCACATGTTTGGTGCCCGCCGCACCGCGCAGCAGGTTCTCGGCGCGGGCTTCGACGTTGATCTTGCCGATTTGAAAGCGCGGGATGCGCAGCACCTGATCGGGGTTTTCCAGCGCGTCGAGGTCCGCTTGGCTCACCCGGCCTACGCGGCCCACCACATGGGCGAAATCCGCACCGCGCGGGTAGACGCGGGTCAGGCCCACTTCGGGCGTGACGCCGGGCAGGGCGGGGGCGTTGACGCTGACCTTGCTCACGACTTCCCAACTCACGTCATCGACGATGGTGACGGGCAGGAATGGGGCAGAGCGCGACATTTCGGTCATGGCGCGTTCGCGGGTCTCCTCGTCGATCTCGATGACTTGGGCGAGCCGCTCCATCACCGCCTCCACGTCGCCCGCATCTTCGCGGACCATGACGATCCGGTAGGAGGGCACGTTATCGGCAAGCTGTATGCCGTTGCGGTCAAAAATCTCACCCCGGGCGGGGGGGATCAGGCGGATGTTGATGCGGTTCTCTTCGGCCAGCAGGCGGAACTGGTCGGCCTGATCGACCTGTAGATAGCGCATGCGCGCGGCCAGCCCGCCCATGAACAGCAGCTGCGCCCCGCCCAAAAGGGCGGCGCGACGCGTCAGGCGCGTGTGGGTTGCATCATTGTCGGCGCGGCTCCGTCTCATCTCATCGCTCCCCGATCACACCCGTTTGCCAAGCGCATCCAGATCGCCCGGCGCGGTCTTGCGCACGCCCATGATACCATGGGTCACCGCCACGATCAGCGGATAAGCGAGCGTCGTCAGTGCCAATTCCGTGAGGTTCAGCGTCAGCGAAGGCGTCGGCACCAGCGCAAGGCTTAGCAGAATCCGGTTGGCAAAGATCACCATGGTCAAGATCACCGCCACGGTCAGCCATTCGGCGGCAAAGCTCGCATCTCGCAGATGCCGCCCGCGCGATTTAAGGTTCTCGACCCCGATCAGGGCCAGTACCGCCCAAAGGCCGGGTGGGCGTTGCAGCAACAGGTCCGCCAGCAGAAAGACCAGCGCCAGAAAAAGCGAGGGCACGTATTCGGGCCGTCTAAGCCCCCAAGCGCAGGCAAAGCCCAGCAGCAGGTCCGGCCCGGCCCAAGCCCGCGGGGTCGTCTCAAGCGGGAGGAGGTGGAAGAACAGGATCACCAGCGCCAGCGCGACAAAGCTCAGGCGCATGACCCAAAGGCGGCTGCGCGACAGATCGGTCATGGCTGCACCCCGACCGGCGCTGCCGGATCGGCCAAGGGGCCGTCGGAGGTGATGACATGGGCGGTGTCCGGCACGGTTTCATTGCCGTGATGGCGCAGCACGCGCAGGAATTCCAACCGCTCGTAATCCGCCGCCAGCCGCACGCGCAGCCGCCCGCCCGGATCGGCGGCGACCTGACCGATCAGGATGCCCGCCGGGAACACGCCGCCATCGCCCGAGCTGATCACCCGGTCACCGGGGCGGACCAGCTCGCGGTTCTCGATGAAGTCGAGCGGTGGAGCCGCGCTGTTGTCGCCCGCCACGATGGCCCGCTGGCCAGAGGGCTGGATCGTCGCGGGAATGCGGCTTGAGGCATCGGTCAGCAGGATCACACGCGCGGTGTTTTTGCCCACACCGGCGATGCGGCCCACAAGGCCGATGCCGTCCATCGTGGCCCAGCCCTCGACCAGCCCGTCGCGCGCGCCGACGTTCAGCAGCACCGATTGGCGATAGGGCGAGCCGCTGTCGGCCAGCACCGTGCCGGTGATGAAGGTTAGCCGCGGGTCGAGCCGCACGTTGTTGAGGTCCAGAAGCCGGGCGTTCTCTTGCTCAAGCTGAAGCGCCGCCTCTTTCCACGCCTGCATCTGCCGCAGTTCCGAGCGCAGCTCGCGGTTCTGTTCGCTCAGGCGCTGGTAGCTTTTGAAGTCGCGCAGCAGGTTGATGGTGCCGGTGACCGGGGCCATGGCCCAGTCGAGGTTGGGCACGAAACGATCCGTCACCTGCGCGCGAAAGCGTTCAACGCGGGGGCTGTCGATGCGCCAAAGCAGGAATATGCCGGTCAGCGCCAACACCAACACGACCAGCAGCAGCCGCCGCAGCGGGCCGGTGAAATCGCTGGAACTGGAACGGTCCTTGGCCATCTGTGCCGAAACTCCCACCCGGTCAGGCGGGGCGTCTTCGCCGCGTGCCGGGTCTGGCTAACTTGCCAGTGTTAACTGTCGTAGTCGATCGCGTGGCGCAGCTGTTTCTCGTATTCCAGCGCTTTGCCGGTGCCGAGGGCCACACAGTTCAGCGGCTCATCCGCGACCGAGATCGCGAGGCCCGTCTGCTCGCGCAGCGCCAGATCGAGGTCGCCCAAAAGCGCGCCGCCGCCCGTGAGCATCACGCCGCGGTCAACGATGTCGGCGGCCAGGTCGGGCGGGGTGGTCTCCAGCGCGGTCATCACCGCCTCGCAGATCTGCTGCACTGGCTCGGCCAGCGCCTCGGCGATCTGGGCTTGGGTCACTTCGATCTCTTTCGGCACGCCGTTCAACAGGTCGCGGCCGCGGATCTGCATCGAGGTGCCGCGCCCGTCGTCGGGCATCCGCGCCGTGCCGATGGAGGTCTTAACCCGTTCGGCCGTGGTCTCCCCGATCAACAAGTTCTGCTGGCGGCGCAGGTAGCTAATGATGCCCTCGTCCATCCGGTCACCGCCGACGCGGACCGAGCGGGCATAAACGATGTCGCCCAGCGACAGCACAGCCACTTCGGTGGTACCGCCGCCGATGTCGACGACCATGTTGCCGGTTGGGTCGGTGATCGGCATGCCCGCGCCGATGGCCGCGGCGATGGGCTCGGCGATTAGCCCGGCGCGGCGCGCGCCTGCCGAGAGCACCGACTGGCGGATCGCGCGTTTCTCAACCGGGGTGGCGCCATGGGGGACGCAGACGATGATCTTGGGCTTCGAGAAGGTCGAGCGCTTGTGCACCTTGCGAATGAAGTGCTTGATCATCTCTTCGGCGGTGTCGAAATCCGCGATGACCCCTTCGCGCATCGGGCGGATCGCCTCGATGCTGCCCGGGGTGCGGCCCAGCATGAGTTTCGCATCCTCACCCACGGCGAGCACTTTCTTGACGCCGTCCTTGACGTGATAGGCCACAACCGAAGGTTCGCTCAGCACGATGCCCTTGCCCTTGACGTAAACCAGCGTGTTCGCGGTGCCGAGGTCGATCGCCATATCAGAGGAGAACAGGCCGCGGAATTGATCGAGGATGGACATAGAGTAGCGGAGCCTTGCAACTATTCGGACAGGCCCGCCTGCATGGGTCCACGCGCGGGCTATTGGCTCTTATAGGGCGCACGGGGTCAGGGTGAAAGGGGCAAGACCGCAAAGGTGGCGCGATATTGCCGCCGCGCTATCATAGAGCGGAATATTTAGGGCGCAGCACAGGCAGAGGACGGCGATACCATGCAGAAGATACAGACACTTGGGGTGCATCACATCACCCTCACCGGGGCGGACCGGCAAAGCTCGATCGACTTTTGGGAGGGGGTGTTGGGGATGCCTTTCATCTTTGACCAGCCCAATCTGGATGATCCGGACGAGGGGCATTTGTATTTCGATCCCGGCGATGGTCGGCTGATCACGATCTTCACCAATGAGAACCGCAAGCGGGTGCACAACCGCACGCCGATGGACCCGGGCTGCGTGCATCATCTGGCTTTCAAGGTGGACCGCGCGATGTTCGATCAGGTGCCCGCGCGGTTGGATGCGCGGGGCATCGGGCATTCCGGCGTGAAGGACCGCGGCTTCATGCATTCGATCTATTTCAAGGATCCGCTGGGGCTGTTGATCGAACTGGCTTGCTACACGTTCATCCCACCGCGCGGGTCGAGCCATGCCGAGGTGATGCTGGAGGCCCACAAGCTGCGCGTGGCGGCGGGGGATGATCATATCCAGCGCCAGCATCTTGCGGATGCGGTGGTGAAGATCGTAGAGCGGGGGCAGGCGTCGCTGAGTGACGATCGCGGGGCGAAGAATCCGTATTGAAGTTGCCACCGGGCCCGGGATCAAGCCGCAGGCGCCGGGCCATCGCCTGACCGCCCGGACGGGGGGGCGATTTAGTGAGGCTGGGTATGCCATTTTGAGGGTGCGCCATGGCAGATCAAGAAAGTGGTATGAACTAAGGTTCGGTTCGCCACCCCGCGGGTAGGCGATGCCCTACTTCCATACTGTATACGTAAAAAGGCGGGGTCACCCCCGCCCTATAATTCAACTCACATCTTTATAATTAATCTCGCGCTTGTCCGTGCCGCCCTTCTCGCGCCGCACCAGCAGGCGGTTGAGCGCGTGGATATAGGCCCGGACGCTCGCCACCACGGTATCGGTATCCGCCGACTGGCCGGTCACGATGCGGCCCTCTTCCTCCATCCGCACGGAAACCGTCGCCTGCGCGTCGGTGCCCTCGGTCACCGCATGCACCTGATAAAGCTGCAACCGCGCGGAATGTGGCACCAGCGCCTTGATGCAGTTGAACGCCGCATCGACGGGGCCGTCGCCGGTCTGGTTGGTGGTCTGCTCCGCGCCGTCGATCTCAAGCACCATATCGGCGGTCTGTGGGCCATCGGTGCCGCAAACGACCTTGAGCGATTTCAGGCGAATGCGGTCTTCCTCGGGGTCCGTCGCGGTCCGCATCAGCGCGATGAGGTCGTCTTCGTAGATTTCCTTCTTGCGGTCGGCCAATTCCTTGAACCGCACGAAGACATCCTTGAGCTGGTTGTCGCCCAGTTCAAACCCGAGGTCTTCCAGCTTGGACCGCAGCGCGGCGCGGCCCGAATGCTTGCCCATGACGATGTTGGTCTCGGTCAGACCCACGTCCTCGGGGCGCATGATCTCGAAGGTCTCGGCGTTCTTCAGCATGCCGTCTTGGTGGATGCCGCTTTCGTGCGCGAAGGCGTTCTTGCCGACAATGGCCTTGTTGAATTGCACGGCAAAGCCTGAGACGGCGGCGACACGGCGCGAGATGTTCATGATCTTGCGGCTGTCGATGCGGGTCTCATAGGGCATGATGTCATTGCGCACCTTGAGCGCCATGACGACCTCTTCCAGCGCGGTATTGCCCGCGCGTTCGCCCAAGCCATTGATGGTGCATTCGATCTGCCGCGCGCCAGCCTCGACGGCAGCGAGGCTGTTGGCCGTCGCCATGCCAAGGTCGTTGTGGCAATGGGTGGCAAAGACGATCTCATCCGCGCCGGGCACGTTCTCCAGAAGCTTCGCGATCAGATCGGCACTCTCGCGCGGAGCGGTGTAGCCCACGGTGTCGGGGATGTTGATGGTGGTGGCGCCCGCCTTGATGGCGATCTCCACAACCCGGTAGAGATAATCAAGCTCGGTCCGCGTGGCATCCATCGGCGACCACTGCACGTTGTCGCAGAGATTGCGGGCATGGCTCACCGTCTCATGGATGCGGTCGGCCATCTCGTCCTTGGTGAGGTTCGGAATGGCGCGGTGCAGGGGCGAGGTGCCGATGAACGTGTGAATGCGCGGCTGGGCTGCGTGTTTCACCGCTTCCCAGCAACGGTCGATATCGCCCAGTTGCGCCCGGGCAAGGCCGCAGATCACGGAATTCTGGCTCTGCCGCGCGATCTCGGACACCGCTTTGAAGTCGCCCTCTGAGGCGATGGGAAAGCCGGCCTCGATGATGTCGACGCCCATCTCGTCCAAGAGCGAGGCGATCTCAAGCTTCTCGGCATGGGTCATCGTCGCCCCGGGGGATTGTTCGCCATCCCGCAAGGTGGTGTCAAAGATCAGCACACGGTCCTGTTTCGTCATATCTGTCATCCTGGGTTCTTTCTTTGCTGGTATCCTTGGCGCGCAACACATCCCTCTGAGCGGGCGCGCCGAAGGGCACGCTCAGAGGCGGATTAGGTGCAGCAAGTTGGCGCGCAGCAGGCCCGCGCAGTTGCGCGGCAGGGTCGGGATATGGACTGCCTGTGTCATGGGAGTAGTTATACGCCCGTCTTTTCAAATGAAAAGGGGGTGTTGCGGCTTTTGTTTGCCCCTGCGTCAGCGCCGCCTATCTGCCTATAAGCAAGGGAGATCAGGATGCAGCGACAAGCGATACCATGGGCGGCGTCATGAGCGCGAGCGTGTTGGTGATCGGCGTCAGCGGCGGGATCGGCGCGGCGCTAAGTGCGGCTCTGCACGCGCGCGGGGATGCAGTGACGCCACTGTCCCGCGCAGCCGACGGGCTGGACCTGACGGATGAGGCATCGGTCAATGCGGCGCTTGAGCGGCTGAGCGGCCCTTTCGACGCGGTGATCGTCGCCACCGGCGCTTTGGAGATCGACGGGGCCGCGCCAGAGAAATCGCTGCGCGCCGTTACGCAAAAAGCGATGCTGGATCAATTCGCGTTGAACGCCGTTGGTCCGGCGCTGGTGCTGCGCCACGCGGCCCGGCTTTTGCCCCGCGACAGGCGGGCGGTTTTCGCCGTGCTCTCGGCGCGGGTCGGCTCCATCGGGGACAACCGTCTGGGCGGGTGGATCAGCTATCGCAGCGCCAAGGCGGCGGTGAACCAGATCGTGCATACCGCCGCGATCGAGCTGACGCGCTCCCATCCGCAGAGCATCTGCGTCGCGCTGCACCCCGGCACGGTCGAGACGCCCTTTACCGAGAAATACCTTGGCCGGCATCCCGCAGTCCCACCGGATGAGGCGGCGGGCAATCTGCTGCGGGTGATCGACGGGCTGACCCCGGAGGAGAGCGGCGGGTTCTTTGACTGGGCCGGAAAGGCGGTGCCGTGGTGAGCCGTTTGATCTTGGTCTTGGGCGATCAACTCTCGCTGAACCTGTCGTCCCTGCGCGCGGCGGATAAGGCGCGCGATGTGGTGGTCATGGCCGAAGTGGCGCAGGAGGCGGAATATGTCCGCCACCACCCTAAGAAGATCGCGCTGGTCTTTGCCGCGATGCGCAAGTTCGCGGGTGCGTTGGAGAAAGACGGCTGGACGCTGCGCTACACCCCCTTGGACGATCCCGAGAATGCGGGCTCAATCGTGGGCGAATTGCTCCGCCGTGCGGAAGAGGCGGGCGCGGGTGAGGTGATCGTGACCGAGCCGGGGGAGTGGCGTCTGATCAACAAGCTAACCCACGCGCCGATCCCCACCCGGCTTTTGCCGGACGACCGTTTCATCGCCAGCCGCAAACGGTTTGAGGATTGGGCCGAGGGGCGCAAGGCGCTCAGGATGGAGTATTTCTATCGCGAGATGCGCCGCGAGACGGGGTTGTTGATGGAGGGCGATGACCCCGCAGGCGGAAAGTGGAATTTCGACCACGACAACCGCAAGCCACCGAAAGAAGGGTTGGATATTCCTGATCCGCTGACCTTCGCCCCCGATGCCGAGGTAGAGGCGGTGCTGGGGCTGGTGGCGGCGCGCTATGGCGATAACTTCGGCGATCTGCACCCCTTTGACTTTGCCACGACGCGCGCGGAAGCCTTGCAGGTGCTGGTGCATTTTATTGCTCACGCCCTGCCGCGTTTTGGCGACTATCAGGACGCGATGCTAGAGGGGCAGCCCTATCTCTTTCATGCGCTGATCTCACCCTATCTCAACCTCGGGCTGCTGGACCCGTTGGAGGTCTGCCGCGCCGCCGAGGAAGCGTGGCAGGCGGGAGACGTGCCGATCAACGCCGCCGAAGGGTTCATCCGCCAGATTCTCGGTTGGCGGGAATATGTGCGCGGCATCTATTTCCTCGAAGGGCCGGACTATGTGGAGCGCAACGTGCTGCGCCACGACCGGGATTTGCCCGGCTTCTACTGGGGGGCCGATACGCAAATGAATTGCCTGCGGCAGGCGATTGGCCAGACCCAGAAACACGCCTATGCCCACCATATCCAACGGCTGATGGTGACAGGCAATTTCGCCCTGCTGGCCGGGGTCGACCCGCATCAGGTGCATGAGTGGTATTTGGAGGTCTACGCCGACGCCTATGAATGGGTCGAAGCGCCCAACACGGTGGGCATGAGCCAATTCGCCGATGGCGGGGTGATCGCCTCAAAGCCCTATGTCTCATCCGGGGCCTATATCAACCGCATGTCGGATTACTGCAAAGGGTGCAGCTATAGCGTCAGCACCAAGGCGGGGCCGAAGGCCTGCCCCTTCAATCTGCTCTACTGGCATTTCCTCGACCGCCACCGCGAGCGATTTCAGGGCAATATGCGGATGAAGAACATCTATGCCACTTGGGATCGTATGGACGCCGACCGGCGCGAGGCGGTTCTGCGCGATGCGGATAAATGGTTGCAGCGGTTGGACGCGGGCGAGACGGTCTAGGCCGTCGCTGCTTTCAAACGCGGGCCGGGAACGGCTGGCCCGTTGCGCGCCTTCGTCGCCGCGATCCGCCCTGCAAGCCTCTGCGCGCTCTGCGGCGCATGGCCCGCTGCCACGCAGTCATCAACGTTGCCGCCGTCTTCCAGCAGGATGTGCAGGATGGCGTCCTCTGCGCGGGCCTCTTCCGTGTCGGGGGTCGGGCTGGGCGCCGGTCCCTGCATCCATGCCCGCACCGTTTTGCTGCGCCAGTCGCATAGCGCTTGCACCTCGGTTTGGTAAAGGTCTTTGACCGGGTTGAAATCCCCTGACACAGCCACAGTCCCCATGGCGGCGGCGGATTTGTTCTGTGCGGTGAGCAGCATCTCCCCCGCGTCGTCGGCCATGGCGCGCAGCATCAGGCCGCGCAGGGGAGGGGTGAGCGTCTCGGCGCTGACTTCTGCCCCGAGTGCAGCCAGTTCATCCCGCAGCGCGGCGTGCAGATTGTCCGACAGCGGCACGTCAATCTGGCGGACATTCTCGGCCCCCAAGGCATCCCGCGCAATCGCCGCCGCGAGCGCGGTATCGTTCCCCTCGGCCTGTTCGATCAGCACTTTGGAAGCGCCGGTTTTCGCAACATAGTTCCGCAGCCCCAGGACCAAGGCGCGGTAGTCCCGTTCCAGCACCTCCGGCTGCGGCGCGAAGGCGCTTTCCACGATCCGCCAGCCCTTTGGCCCGCGCTCTAGATCGACATGGGCAAACGCTGTGTCGAAGGCGGGCATCTGCAATGCCAGCTTGCCGCCGGGGTTCAGCGCGAATGTGGCGCCATCGAAAACCGTCTCACCCTCGCCGCCGGTCATGTTGAGGTGGATCACCGGCAGTTCCGTCTCGATCACCCGCGCGACCATGTGGTTGAGGCGCCGCTCCATCGCGCCGCGCAAATGGGGCGCGGCATGGGGGATCAGCAGCAGTTCGGCCCCCGTCTCGGCCTGCGTTTCGGCCACGTCGCCCGTCTCACCATCCGCGCCGATGGGAGAGCCGATGCGCAGCCCCGCCACCGCATAGGGGCCGCTGATCGGCGCGGGATCGAAGGCCGCGCGCGGGCGGGGCGCGTGTTGCAGCACCCTGTGCGCGATCTTTCCGCCTTGCAGGATGAGGTATGCGTTGTGGAGCTTGCCCGCCGCGACCCACGGCGCGCCAAGTGCCAAGGCGGGGCCATCGGCGCAATGCGCGGCCAGCGCTTCAAGTTGCGCCAAGACATCGCGCTGAAAGGCGGGGCTTTGCGACAGCCCTTGCGCGTCATGCCCGGTCAGGAAGAGTTCGGGCAGGGCGACCATCTGCGCGCCTGCATCGCGCCCGGCCTGCCATGCGTCGCGGGCCAATGCCGCGTTGCCGGTCAGATCACCGGCGGTGGGGTTCAACTGCCCGAGGGTGAGGCGGAAACGGTCTGACATGGCAAGGCTCCGGGCTGGCTGGCATCGGGTGGGTCTAGCAGATCGGACCGGGGGCGAAACCCCCGGGCGCAGAGCTGACCCGCAGCACCGGGTGCGCGGGATCCGCCCAAACCGGCGTGCCCCTCTTGTAAACACGTTGCCTCTGCCCTCTATCACCCGTAACCTCGGGCCAAATGCCACTTAACGAGATCGGGAATTTCCGCCCATGTTGCACCGCAGCCTGCCCCTCTGTCTGATCGCCCTTCTGGCCACGCCGCTTGCGGCGCAGGACGGGCAGGTGCTGACCAAGGAATATGACGACGGCGGCATCTATGAGGGCACCTTTCAAGGCGGTCTTCAGCATGGCACCGGCACCTATAAGCTGCCCAATGGCTATGAATATTCCGGCGAATGGGTCGAGGGGGAGATCAAGGGCGAGGGCGTCGCACGTTTCCCCAACGGATCGGTCTATGAGGGCAATTTCGCCAAGGGCAAGCCTGACGGTTTGGGCAAGATCACCTTTGCCGATGGCGGCACCTATGAGGGCGAATGGGAAGCGGGCGCGATCATGGGGCAGGGCGTGGCAATCTACGCCAATGGCGTGCGCTATGAGGGCGAGTTCCGCAACGCCAAACACCACGGCAAGGGCGTGATGCAAAGCCCCGGTGGCTATGAATACAAGGGCGATTGGGTCGATGGCGTCAAACAGGGCGTCGGCACGATCACCTACCCCGATGGGGCGGTCTATGAAGGTGAGATCGAAGCCGGCAAACGCAGCGGCGAAGGCACGCTGACCATGCCGGACGGGCTGGTCTATGTGGGCAAGTGGAAAGACGGCCAGATCGACGGCACCGGCACGCTGACCCAACCCAATGGCGATGTCTACGAAGGCACGCTGGTCGCGGGGCGGCGTGAGGGCAAGGGCAAGGTCACCTATGAAAACGGTGACACCTATGAGGGCGACTTCAAGGATGACCGCCGCGATGGGCAGGGCACCTTCACCGGCACCGATGGCTATGTCTATACCGGTTCTTGGGTGGCGGGGCAGATCGAAGGCGAGGGGCAGGTGACCTACCCCGACGGGTCGGTCTATGTCGGCACCTTCCGCAATGATCTGGCCGATGGCACGGGTAAGATCACCTATCCCGATGGCTCCACCTATGAAGGCGAATGGGTCGCCGGGGTGATCGAGGGCGAGGGCATCGCCACCTATACCAACGGCGTGGTCTATGAGGGCGCGTTCAAGGACGCCCGCAACCACGGCCAAGGCGTGATGACCTATGCCGACGGCTACCGTTATGAGGGCGGCTGGCAAGACGGCCAGCGCCATGGGCAGGGCAAAGCGACCTATCCCGATGGCACCGTTTACGAGGGGGCCTTTAGGAACGGCCAGCGCCACGGTCAGGGCAAGATCACCATGGCCAGCGGTTTCGTCTATGAGGGCGAGTGGACCGAGGGTGAGATCGAAGGGCAGGGTGTTGCGACCTATGCCAATGGCGATGTCTATGAGGGCACCTTCAAAGCGGGCAAGCGGCAGGGTAGCGGCACCATGCGCTATGCCAGCGGCGAGGAAGCCTCGGGCGAATGGGAGAACGGCGCGCTGAGTGATGAGGCCGCCGGGGCCGAAACCTCGGAGGCGGCGGAGGCGGCTTCGGAAGAGGCTGACGGTGGGGAAGCGGCCACCGAAACACCCGCGCCCGAAGACAGCACCGACGCGGATACGTCAGAGGCTACGCCCGCTCAGACCGGCACCGCAGCAGACGGGGGCTGACCCCCGCCTTTGCTGGACAACGCCCGCGCCCTGTGGCAAGCCCGCGCGCAACAGGAGTACGCCAGATGTCCAACCCCACAATCACCCGTTTCGCCCCTTCCCCCACTGGCTATATCCATGTGGGCAACCTGCGCACCGCGCTGATGAACTACCTCATCGCGCGCAAGGCGGGCGGCACTTTTATCCTGCGCATCGATGACACCGATCCCGAGCGCAGCAAGGAAGAATATGTCGACGGCATCAAGCAAGACCTCGAATGGCTGGGTCTGCAGTGGGACCGGGTCGAGCGCCAGTCCGAGCGGCTGGACCGCTATCACGCCGCCGCCGAAGACCTGCGCGCAAAGGGCCGTTTCTACGAGGCGTTCGAGACGCCGACGGAGCTGGACCTCAAGCGCAAGAAACAGCTCAACATGGGCAAACCGCCGGTCTATGACCGCGCGGCGCTGAACCTCTCCGACGAAGAGAAGGCCGCTTTGCGTGCCGAACGTGGCGACGGTGTCTGGCGCTTCAAGCTGGATCACGCGCGGATCGAATGGGACGACGGCATCCTTGGCGATATCTCCATCGACGCGGCCTCGGTCAGTGACCCGGTGCTCATCCGTGGCGACGGGCAGATCCTTTATACATTGGCGAGCGTTGTGGACGACACTGAGATGGGCGTGACCCATGTGGTGCGCGGCTCGGACCATGTGACCAACACCGCCACGCAAATCCAGATCATGGAGGCGCTTGGGCAGGGTAATGTCCCCTCCTTCGCGCATCACTCGCTGCTGACCGGCCCGCAGGGCGAGGCGTTGAGCAAGCGTTTGGGCACATTGGCGCTGCGCGATCTGCGTGAGCAGGGGGTCCAGCCCTTCGCGCTTCTGAGCCTGATGGCGCGGCTCGGGTCCTCCGATCCGGTGGAACTGCGCACGGATATGGCAGAGCTGATCGACGGCTTCGACATCAACCGCTTCGGCTCGGCCCCGACGAAATTCGACGTGGCCGACCTCTTCCCGCTGACTGGGCGCTACTTGCAGCAATTGCCGCTGGAGGCCGTGAAAGACGACATCACCGCCCTTGGCGTGCCTGAGGATAAGGCCGCGCAATTCTGGGCCGTGACGCGCGAGAATATCTCGACCTTGAAGGACCTCGGCCCCTGGTGGGCCATGTTCCGCGACGGGGCGGAGCCCGTGATTGCCGAGGAAGACCGCGAATTCGTGGCGCAGGCCATGCTGCTGCTGCCCGAAATGCCTTTCGATGAGACCACTTGGTCCAGCTGGACCGCAGCGGTCAAGGAAGCCACGGGCCGCAAGGGGCGCGGGCTGTTCCGGCCTTTGCGTCTGGCGCTGACGGGGCAGGAGCATGGGCCGGAGATGGCGCAGGTGATGCCGCTGTTGCAGGTGGTGAAGGCGCACGGCTGATTGGCGGGCGGGAGCGCTTGGGGCGACTTCCCGGGGGCGCTGCCCCCGGACCCCCGAGGGTATTTGAGAAAGGATGAAGGAGGTTTGGGGGGCGTGTTTTCGCCCTTAGAAGTTCCTTGCGGCGAAGGTAGTTTCGGCGCGTTCTTTGATCTGCACTGACAGGCGATCCATGTGCTGGTCGACCACGGCGGTTTCGGCTTCCGTCAGTGTTTGGTGGCGCGGGTAGAGGGGGGCTGCGCGGTCGTCGAGGATGGGCGTGTCCCAGCCGTCGGTCGTGTCGAAAAAGCGTGCCGCGCCCTCGGTGCCGAATTCGCGCAGGAAGCCTTGGACCACCACATCGAGATAGCTGAGCAGGATGACGTGATCGCCGTGGGTCACTGCGATGTCGGCGGGGATCGCGTAATGGGCGATGTCGGGGGCGGGGGTCAGGTCATGCACCACCGCGCCGCCTGAGGCGTGGCGTTCGTAGCTGTATTCGCGCTTGTCCAGCGCGGCCCAATCCGCGCCCGGCACGGCGGCGATCAGCCCGTCGATGCGGGTAGCGGGGTGCTGCACCACGGAAAGATAGACGATATCGCGGCCTTCGGTGCGAACCCATTGGCGGCGCCAACCGTCGAGCTGCGCCGTGCGGGCATCGGGGTAGCTATGGGTGTTGCGGTTCACGAGGCTGCCGTAGCCAAAGAAATAGGGGGTCATGCGGGGTGCTTTCCATCTGCCGTGTTGCCGGTAAGAAAACATGTGTCGCATCCGCTCACAAGCATGCTTGACGCAGAGGTATGCCCCAGCATACGAAAGGCCCAATCGTCACGGGAGAATCGGTTAACACCGATGCCGAAGGAGCAACCGCCCCGGAAACTCTCAGGCCCCAGGACCGTGATGTGACCAAGACTCTGGAGAGGGGCGCGGATGCGCACGCCGAAGGGATAACGATCTCAGGCGGAAGGACAGAGGGGGCATCAGGCGCAGCATTTGCGGCGCCAAGGTGCCGGCATGGTCAAAAGGTCATCCGGAAGCGACAGGAAAGGCGAACCGGATGAGCGATCTCAAGCAGACGGCATTGCATGATTTGCATGTGGAACTGGGGGCCAAGATGGTGCCCTTTGCGGGCTATTCCATGCCCGTGCAATACCCTCTTGGCGTGATGAAGGAACATCTGCACACCCGTGCCGCCGCCGGGTTGTTCGATGTGGGCCACATGGGGCAGGTCGTCGTTCGCGCCAAGTCTGGCAGCTATGAGGATGCGGCCTTGGCGATGGAGCAGCTCGTGCCCGTCGACGTGCTGGGCCTTGGGGAGATGCGCCAGCGCTATGCCATGTTTACCGATCCCAATGGCGGTATTCTGGATGACCTGATGTTGGCCAATCTGGGCGATCATCTGTTCGTCGTGGTGAATGCTGGGTGCAAGGATGATGACATCGCCTTGATGCGGGAGGCCCTGTCGGACAGTTGCGAGATTGAGGTGCTGGAGGACCGCGCGCTGCTGGCGCTCCAGGGGCCGCAGGCCGAGGCTGCGCTGGCGCGGTTGCAGCCCTCGGTGGCGGATCTGAAATTCATGGATGTGGCGCGGGACGTCGATCTTGATGGGATCACCGTCACCCTGTCGCGCTCGGGCTACACCGGGGAAGATGGCTACGAGATTTCCGTCGCCAATGGTGACGCGGTGGCGCTGGCGCGAAAGCTTGTGGCGATGGAGGAGGTCGAGCCCATCGGCCTTGGGGCTCGCGACAGCCTGCGCTTGGAAGGCGGGCTTTGCCTTTATGGTCACGACATCGACACCACCACCACGCCGGTCGAAGCGGCGCTGAACTGGGCGATCCAGAAGGTGCGGCGCGAGGATGGCGACCGCGCGGGCGGTTTCCCGGGCGCGGGCGTTGTCCTGCAGCAACTGGCCGAGGGCGCGCCGCGCAAACGCGTGGGCCTGCGGCCCGAGGGGCGTGCCCCGATGCGCGAGGGGGTCGCCATTTATGATGCCGCCGAGGGCGGCAACGAGATCGGCCGCGTGACCTCCGGCGGCTTTGGTCCGACGGTTGGCGGCCCCGTCGCCATGGGCTATGTCACCGCCGAGCATGCGAAAGTCGACACCGCGCTCTGGGGCGAGGTGCGCGGCAAGCGCCTGCCACTGACCGTCACGAAAATGCCGTTCGTCGCGGCGAACTTCAAACGCTGATCAACCACAGGGAACCTTGAGATGAAATTTACCGAAGAACATGAATGGCTGCGCGTCGAGGGTGACGAAGTGGTCGTGGGCATCACCACTCACGCCGCCGAGCAGCTGGGCGACGTGGTCTTTGTCGAACTGCCCGACGAAGGTACCACCGTCAGCAAGGACGACGAGGTGGTGGTGATCGAATCCGTGAAGGCCGCGTCGGACATCCTCGCGCCCATCGACGGCGAGATCACCGAGGTGAACAGCGCGCTCACCGACAACCCCAGCATGGTCAACGACGACCCGCAGGGCGAGGCGTGGTTCTTCAAGATGAAGGTCTCTGACGCCAGCCAGATGGACGACTTCATGGATGAAGCCGCCTATCAGAAATTCATCGGCTAAACCGCCGCGCGCGCCGGGGGACCGGCGATGCTGATCACCTGCGTCGCCCCATGGGCGGCGCACCACAAACAGGGGGCGCCCTGCCGCGCCGTGACGAGGAACCCGACATGAGCTTCAAGCCCACCGATTATCTGCCCTATGATTTCGCCAATCGGCGTCACATTGGCCCGTCCCCTTCCGAGATGTCTCAGATGCTCGACACCGTGGGCGCCGAGAGCCTTGATGCGCTGATCGACGACACGTTGCCGAAAGCGATCCGGGCGAAAGAGCCGCTAGATTTCGGCAAGGCGATGAGCGAGCGCGAAGTGCTTGAGCACATGCGCCGCGTGGCGGGCAAGAACAAGGTTCTGACCAGCCTGATCGGCCAAGGCTACCACGGCACCGTCACGCCCCCGGCGATCCAGCGCAACATCCTCGAGAACCCGGCGTGGTACACCGCCTATACGCCCTACCAGCCCGAGATTTCGCAGGGCCGTCTGGAGGCGCTGCTGAACTTCCAGACCATGGTGAGCGACCTCACCGGGCTGGAGATCGCCAATGCCTCGCTGCTCGACGAGGCCACGGCCTGTGCCGAGGCGATGACCATGGCGCAGCGCAGTTCGAAATCGAAGGCCAAGGGTTTCTTCATCGACGTGAACTGCCACCCGCAAAACATCGCCGTGATGAAGACCCGCGCTGAGCCTCTGGGCATCGAGGTCATCGTCGGCGAACCCGAGGAGATGGAGGCCGAGAAGGTCTTCGGCGCGATCTTCCAGTACCCTGGCACCTACGGCCATGTGCGCGACTTCACCGATCACATGGCGGCGCTGCACGAGGTCAAGGCCTTGGGCATCGTAACCGCCGATCCGCTTTCGCTGACCCTGCTGAAAGAACCGGGCGCCATGGGCGCGGACATCGCCGTCGGCAGCACCCAGCGGTTCGGCGTGCCCGAGGGCTATGGTGGTCCGCATGCCGCCTATATGGCCTGCCGCGATTCGATGAAGCGTTCGATGCCAGGACGCATCGTCGGGGTTTCCATCGACGCCCATGGCAACCGCGCCTACCGCCTGTCGTTGCAGACCCGCGAGCAGCATATTCGGCGTGAAAAGGCCACGTCGAACGTCTGCACCGCGCAGGCGCTGCTGGCCGTCATGGCTTCGATGTATGCCGTGTTCCACGGGCCCGAAGGCCTCAAGGCCATCGCGCAGCGCATCCACCGCAAGACCGTGCGTCTGGCCAAGGGGCTGGAGGCCGCGGGCTTCGAGGTGCAGCCGGATGCCTATTTCGACACGATCACCGTCGAGGTCGGCCCGCTGCAGGCCGCGGTGATGAAATCCGCCGTGGACGAGGGCATCAACCTGCGCCGCGTGGGCGAGACCCGCGTCGGCATTACGCTCGACGAGCGCACCCGCCCTGACACGATCGAGGCGGTCTGGCGCGCCTTCGGCATCCGTCAGGCGGATGATGATTTCACGCCCGAGTACCGTCTGCCCGAGGGGCTGCTGCGCACGAGCGATTACCTCACGCACCCGATCTTCCACATGAACCGGGCCGAAACCGAGATGATGCGCTACATGCGTCGTCTCGCGGACCGCGACCTCGCGCTCGACCGGGCGATGATCCCCTTGGGCTCCTGCACGATGAAGCTGAACTCCGCGGCCGAGATGATGCCGGTGACGTGGCGCGAGTTCTCGCTCATCCACCCCTTCGTGCCCGCCGATCAGGCGCTCGGCTATCAGGAAATGATCGACGATCTCTCGGACAAACTCTGCGAGATCACCGGCTATGATGCGATTTCCATGCAGCCGAACTCCGGCGCGCAGGGCGAATACGCGGGCCTTCTGACCATCGCCGCCTATCACCGCGCCAAGGGCGAGGGGCACCGCAACATCTGCCTCATCCCGATGAGCGCGCACGGCACCAACCCGGCCTCCGCGCAGATGGTCGGCTGGAAGGTCGTGGTGATCAAGACCGCTTCCAACGGCGACATCGACCTCGACGATTTCCGCGCCAAGGCCGAGCAGCACAGCGAGAACCTCGCCGGCTGCATGATCACCTATCCCTCGACTCACGGCGTCTTTGAGGAAACCGTGCATGAGGTGACCAAAATCACCCATGACCACGGCGGGCAGGTCTATATCGACGGGGCCAACATGAACGCCATGGTGGGCCTGTCCCGCCCCGGCGATCTGGGCGGCGACGTGAGCCACCTGAACCTGCACAAGACCTTCTGCATCCCGCATGGCGGCGGCGGCCCCGGCATGGGCCCGATTGGCGTGAAATCGCACCTGATCGCGCATCTGCCGGGCCACCCGAACGAGGAAGGCGCCGCCGTTTCGGCCGCACCCTACGGCTCGCCCTCGCTGCTGCCGATTTCCTGGTCCTACTGCCTGATGATGGGCGGGGACGGTTTGACGCAGGCGACCCGGGCCGCGATCCTCAACGCCAACTACATCGCCAAGCGGCTCGAAGGCGCTTACGACGTGCTCTACAAAGGCCCCTCTGGCCGGGTGGCGCATGAATGCATCATCGACGTGCGCCCCTATGAGGAGACGGCGGGGATCACCAACGAGGATGTCGCCAAGCGTCTGGTCGACTGCGGCTTCCACGCGCCCACGATGTCTTGGCCGGTGGCGGGCACGCTGATGGTGGAGCCCACCGAGTCCGAGACCAAGGCCGAGCTGGACCGTTTCTGCGATGCGATGCTGGCGATCCGCGAAGAGATCCGCGAGATTGAGGAAGGCCGCATGGACCGCGCCAACAACCCGCTCAAGAACGCGCCGCACACGGTGGAGGATTTGGTGGTGGAATGGGGCGACCGGCCCTACAGCCGCGAGCAGGGCTGTTTCCCGCCGGGCGCCTTCCGGGTCGACAAATATTGGCCGCCGGTCAACCGTGTCGACAACGTGCACGGCGACCGGAACCTGATCTGCACCTGCCCGCCGCTGGAGGATTACGCCGAAGCGGCGGAGTAAGGTTCAGACCCAGACAACACCTAAGGGCGCGGGATCACTCCTGCGCCCTTAGCATATCCGCGGGCCGGGCGTTCAGCGCCTTCAGCGCGAAGCCCAGACCGGCCAGCACCGTGGCCAAGACGCCGCCTGCGATGATCAGCAGCGCATTGGGCCAGACCACGGCGAAATCGGTCTCCATGACGAAATGGCTCACGGCCCAGCCGCCGGTGATCCCGGCCAGCAGCGCCACCGCCCCGGCAAAGAGGCCCAGCAACGCGGCCCGCAGCACAAAGCTGGTGGCGATGGCGCGGCGCGAGGCGCCCATGGTTTTCAGCAGCGCCGCCTCATAGCTGCGGGCCCCGGTGCCTGCTGCCGCGGCCCCGATCAGCACCATGAACCCCGTCGTCAGTGTGGCCAGAGCGCCAAAGGAAATGGCCGAGGCCAGCCCGGCCAGCACGGCCGCGACGCGGTCGATCGCATCGCGCACGCGGATGGCTGTGATGTTCGGGTATTCGCTGGCCAGATCGCGCAGGATGGCCGCTTCGGCCTCGGGTTCGGCATAGACGGTCGAGATGAAACTATGCGGCGCGCCTGCAAGGGCGGCGGGGTTCATCGTCAGCACGAAACCGATCCCGGCGGTCGAGAAATCGACCTCGCGAAAGCTGGTGATCGTGCCGGTGATGTCGCGGCCAAGGATGTTGACGCTGAGCGTGTCGCCCAGCTCCAGCCCGATCTCTTCGGCCTCTTCGGCGGCAAAGCTGATCTGCGGATCGCCACTGTAATCCTGCGCCCACCATTCCCCCGCAGTGATCCGCGTGTCTTCGCCCGGCTGCGCGGCATAGGTCACCCCGCGGTCGCCGCGCACGACCCAGTGATCGCCCGCGACCTCACGCGCGGGGCGTCCGTTGATCTGGGTGATCACGCCGCGCAGCATCGGGGCGCTTTCAATGCGCGACACGGCCGGATCGCCCTCAAGCCGCGCGGTATAGCCGGGCATCTGGTCTTTCTGGATGTCGACGAAAAAGTAGGAGGGTGCCACGTCGGGCAGGTTGCCCGAGATTGCCCGGCGCAGGTTGCCGTCGATCTGACCCACGGCGGCCAGCACCGAGAGGCCAAGGCCAAGCGCCAGCACCACCGCCGTCGCCCCTTCGCCGGGGCCGCCGATGGCCGCCAGCGCCCACCGTAGGCGCGGATGGCCCCGCGCCCGGCGGGCCGCCGTACGGGCCAGCAGACGCAAGAGCGCCGCCGCCAGCGCAAGCACGGCCAGCGTCACGGCCAATCCGCCCAACGTCCAAAGCGTGAGCGACCACGAGCCGTTGAACCAACCCGCCAGCGCAAGCAGAGTGGCCAGCAGCAGCGCCATCGCGAAGAGGTAGGGCGCGGCGGGCCAAGGTGATTGCCGTTGCCAATCGTCGCGGAACAGGGTCGCGGCGCGGACATCGGCGCTGCGCGCGAGCGGCCAGAGGGTGAAGAGAGCAGCGGTCAGCAGCCCGTAGAGCGCGGCCTCAATCAGTGGGGCGGGGTAGATGGTGAAACGCGCGGGCAGGGGCAGGCTTGCCTCGATCAGCGGCGCGAGCAGCAAGGGCAGCCCCGCCCCGATCAGCAGGCCAAGGGCGACCCCGACCATGGCCAGAATGCCGACTTGGATGAAATAGGTCTGAAAGATCGTCGCTCTCGACGCCCCCATGGCGCGGAAGGTGGCGATGACGGCGGTCTTGCGTTGCAGATAGGCCCGCACCGCTGCCGCCACGCCGACCCCGCCGACGGCAAGGCCCGAGAGCCCGACGAGCACCAGAAAGGCGCTTAGCCGTTCGACGAAACGCGCCACGCCCGGCGCGCCGTTGCGCGCGTCGGTCCAGCGCATCCCGGCATCGGCAAAACGCGCTTTGGCCTCGTCTTCGAGCGAGGCGAGGGCGGTGCCCTGGGGCAATTCGAGACGGTATTTGCTATTGAAAAGCGTGCCGGGGGCAAGCAGGCCTGAGCCTTCGAGCGCCGCGCGTTTGACCAGTGTGCGGGGCCCAAGGGAAAAGCCGCTGGCGGCGGAATCCGGTTCGCGTTTGATCAGCGCGGTCAGGGTGAACTCCGCCTCGCCAAGTGCGAAAGTGTCACCGGGGGAGAGGGCCAGCCGATCCGCCAGTGCCCGTTCCATCACCGCGCCGGGCAGGGCGGTGGCCTCGGGCGAAAGGGCATCTTCCAACGGCAGGGCAGGGTCCAAGACCATCTCGCCGATCAGCGGATAGAGGTCATCGACCGCCTTGACCTGCGTGAGCGCGCGTTCTGAGGTCTCGCCCGCGCCGGTGACGGCCATGGAACGGAACTCGACAATCTCGGAGACGCGCGTGGCGCGTTCGGCCATCCAGTCGCGCTCTTCGGGGGTGGCGAAACGGTAGGTGAAATCCAGCTCGGCATCGCCGCCAAGAAGGGCCGCGCCCTCGGCCTCCAACCCGGCTTCGATCGCCGCGCGGACAGTCCCGACAGCGGCCAGCGCGGCCACGCCAAGCGCAAGACAGGCCAGCAGCAGGCGAAAGCCGCGCAGGCCGCCGCGCATTTCCCGACGGGCGAAACGGGCGGCAAGGCGCAGGCTCATGCGAGGCGCCCGTCGCGGAGTTCCACCACCCGGTCGCAGCGCTGCGCCAGATCATCGGCGTGGGTGACCAACACCAGCGTCGCGCCATGGCGGTCGCGCAGTTCAAACAACAGGTCCATGATCGCGGCCCCATTGCGGCTGTCGAGACTGCCCGTCGGCTCATCCGCCAAGAGGATCGCGGGGCGGGGTGCTGCGGCGCGCGCGAGTGCCACGCGCTGTTGCTCGCCGCCCGACATCTGCGCGGGGTACTGGTTGATCCGGTGGCCCAGCCCCACGGCCTCAAGCTCGGCCCGGGCGCGGTCAAAGGCGTCATCGGCGCCGGAAAGCTCCAGCGGGGTGGCGACATTCTCAAGCGCGGTCATGGTGGGGATGAGGTGGAAAGACTGAAAAACAATCCCCATGCGCCCCTGCCGGAACTGTGCCAACCCGTCTTCGCGCAGCGCGCTCAGGTCATGGCCGAGGGCGGTGACCTTGCCGCCGGTGGCGCGCTCCAGCCCGCCCATGACCATCAGGAGCGAGGATTTCCCCGACCCGGAGGCGCCGGTCAGCGCGATGCTCTCGCCCTGCTGGACCTGCAGCGAAATGCCGCGCAGAATATCGACGGGGCCGGCATTGCCCTTGAGGCTCAGCGTGACATCTTGAAGGTCATAGACAGGGTCGCTCATCGGGCCGCCTTTGTTCTGGGTATCAGTTGGATATGGAGGTCCGCGAAGGATGCGCAAGGTATTGATCTGTTTTGCCTTTGTTTTAAGCAGCGCGGCGCAGGCCGAGGAGGTGGTGATCGCCGCCCTTGGCGACAGCCTGACCCAAGGCTACGGGCTGCCCGCCGAGGAGGGGTTCGTGCCGCAATTGCAAGACTGGCTGGATGCCGAGGGGGTCGAGGCCAAGATCCTCAACGCGGGCGTGTCGGGCGATACCACCGCTGGCGGGCTGGCGCGGGTCGACTGGACCCTGACGCCCGAGGTTGACGCGATGATCGTGACGCTGGGGGGCAACGACCTGCTGCGCGGGCTGGACCCGGCGCAGGCGCGCGGCAACATCGACGGCATCCTTGCCGCTGCGGAAAAGGCGGAGGTTGAGGTGCTCTTGGTCGGCATGAGCGCGCCGGGCAACTATGGGGCAGGCTATAAGGCGGATTTCGAAGGGCTCTACCCCGATCTGGCCGAGGCTTACGGCACGCTGTTCTACCCGGACTTCTTTACCGGCCTGCTGGCCGAGGAAAAGAAAGCCGCCAGCGCGCGGAGCGAGACGGTGCAGCGCTATTTCCAAGGCGACGGCATCCACCCCAATGCCGAAGGCGTGGCCCTGATTGTGGAAGACATCGGCCCGGCGGTAGCCGAGCTGGCAGCGCGGGCTGCTGACAGCCGCTAACAAAAAACGGACGCCGCAGCGTCCGTTTCGATCATCATGATGTGGCCCGTTCAGGCCAGTGCGATGTTGCTCGCGCTTTCGCGGCCATCGCGGCCCGCTTCGACGTCAAAAGTGACCTTTTGGTTGTCGGCAAGCCCGGTCAGCCCGGCGCGTTCCACGGCGGAAATATGGACAAAGATGTCTTTGCCGCCCGCATCCGGTGCGATGAAGCCGTAGCCTTTTGTCGTGTTGAACCATTTTACGGTGCCAGTAGCCATGCCCCGTGTCTCCCTTTCTTTGATCTGCCCGCAACATGCGGCAGCGCGGCTCGGTCGAATTCGTGATCGCTGGAGCCTTAGGGCAGCCGGGTCGAAAAGTCTTCGCGTCGCAGTTGTGATATTGGAATCTCTATTTTTAAAATCAAGGATTTTTACGGGGCGAGGGGCCGCAAGCAAGGAAGCGCCCATGAAATATAACCTGCCTGTTACAAAACTGGCAGGCATCTCGGGATTTTTCGGAAGGCGCGTTTTTCAAAAATTTACCAGTTGATAAAAAAATGATTCCATGAGAGCGTTTTCAAAACACCAAGAAAACGACAGGGATTTTGATATGGCACGAGATGTGTTTGAGCCGGGGATCGTTCCGGGGCGGTTAGAACCGCAGAGCTATGCCGAGGGGTTTTCGGATCTTCATCCGCCCTTGGATGAACATGAGGCGCTGGTCGCGGCGGACCGCTGTTACTTTTGCCACGACGCGCCCTGCATGACGGCCTGCCCGACCGACATCGACATTCCGCTGTTCATTCGGCAGATCGCCACTGGCACGCCCGATGCGGCGGCAAAGACGATCCTGAGCCAGAACATCCTCGGCGGCATGTGCGCCCGGGTCTGCCCGACAGAGACGCTCTGCGAAGAGGTCTGCGTGCGCGAGGTGGCCGAGGGCAAGCCGGTGTTGATCGGCCAGTTGCAGCGCTATGCGACGGATCATTTGATGGCGCAGGGCGTGCATCCCTTCGAGCGGGCCGCAGCCACGGGCAAGCGCATCGCGGTGGTAGGCGCGGGGCCGGCGGGTCTGTCCTGCGCGCACCGTCTGGCGATGCTGGGCCATGATGTCGATATCATCGACGCGCGGCCCAAGCCCGGCGGGCTGAACGAATATGGCATTGCGGCCTATAAGACCCCGAACGGCTTCGCGCAGGCCGAGGTGGATTGGCTGATGCAGATCGGCGGGATCACCTTCCGGCATGAGGTTGCCGTGGGCCGGGATGTCACTCTCGATGAGCTAAAGGCCGATTACGATGCGGTTTTCCTCGGGATGGGGCTGGTCGGCGTTAATGCCCTCGGGGCCGAGGGCGAGGATAAGGCCGGGGTTGCCAATGCGGTCGATTTCATCGCCGAACTGCGGCAGGCCAGCGATATCTCCGGCGTGCCGATTGGCCGCGATGTGGTGGTGATCGGCGGCGGGATGACGGCGGTGGACGCGGCGGTGCAGGCGAAACTGCTTGGCGCGCTCAATGTGACGCTGGTCTATCGCCGCGGGCGCGACCGGATGAACGCAAGTGTCTTCGAGCAAGACCTCGCTGCCTCCAAGGGGGTGCGGATCGTGACCCATGCGGTGCCGATTGCCGTCCATGGCAACGGGTCGGTGCGCGAGATCGAGTTTGAATATGTCGATGAGGCGATGAAGGGCACCGGCCAAACCCTGCGCCTGCAGGCGGATCAGGTGTTCAAGGCCATTGGCCAGACGCTTTTGGGCGATGGGCTGCCCGACCTCGACGGGCGCAAGATCAAGGTCGACGGCACCGGGCGCACCAGTCTGGATGGCGTTTGGGCCGGGGGCGATTGCGCCAGCGGTGGTGATGACCTCACCGTGACCGCCGTGGCCGAGGGCCGCGACGCGGCGATGGACATTCACACCACATTGATGGGGGCGGCGGGCTGAGGCCGCGCCGAGAGGGAGACATAACATGGCTGATCTGAGAAGCGAATTCATCGGGATCAAATCCCCCAACCCGTTCTGGCTGGCCTCCGCCCCGCCGACGGACAAGGAATACAATGTGCGCCGCGCCTATGAGGCGGGCTGGGGCGGGGTGGTATGGAAGACCCTCGGCTCCGAAGGGCCGCCGGTGGTCAACGTCAACGGCCCACGCTACGGCGCGATCTGGGGCGCGGATCGGCGGTTGTTGGGGCTCAACAACATCGAGTTGATCACCGACCGCCCGCTAGAGGTGAACCTGCGCGAGATGAAGTCGGTGAAGCGCGACTACCCCGACCGCGCGCTCATCGCCTCGATCATGGTGCCTTGTGAGGAGGAGGCGTGGAAAGCCATTCTGCCGCATGTGGAGGAGACCGGCGCCGACGGGATCGAGCTGAACTTCGGCTGCCCGCATGGCATGGCCGAGCGGGGCATGGGCTCTGCCGTGGGGCAGGTGCCGGAATACATCGAGATGGTCACCCGCTGGTGCAAGATGTACACCCGCATGCCGGTGATCGTGAAGCTGACGCCGAACATTACCAACGTGGTTTACCCTGCCGAGGCCGCCAAGCGCGGCGGCGCGGATGCGGTGAGCCTGATCAACACGATCAACTCGATCACCTCGGTCGATCTCGACCTCTTCGCGCCTGAGCCCACGATCGACGGCAAGGGCACCCACGGCGGCTATTGCGGCCCGGCGGTCAAACCCATCGCGCTCAACATGGTGGCCGAGATCGCCCGCAACCCCGAGACCCACGGTCTGCCGATCAGCGGCATCGGCGGCGTCACCACATGGCGCGACGCGGCGGAGTTCCTCGCCCTTGGCGCGGGCAATGTGCAGGTCTGTACGGCGGCGATGACCTATGGCTTCAAGGTTGTGCAAGAGATGATCTCGGGCCTGTCGGAATATATGGACGAGAAGGGGCTGACCTCGGTCGACCAACTGGTGGGGCGCGCGGTGCCGAATGTCACTGACTGGAACCAGTTGAACCTGAACTACGTCGCCAAGGCGAAGATCGACCAAGACCTGTGCATCTCCTGTGGGCGTTGCTTTGCGGCTTGCGAGGACACCAGCCACCAAGCCATCGGCATGTCCGAAGACCGCACCTTTACGGTGATCGAAGAGGAATGCGTGGCTTGTAACCTCTGCGTCAATGTCTGCCCGGTTGAGGACTGCATCTCGATGGAGGAACTGCCGACGGGTGCCACCGACCTGCGCACCGGCAAGACGGTGACGCCGGACTATGCCAATTGGACCACGCACCCCAATAACCCCTCCGTCCACGCGGTCGAACCGGCGGAGTAAGACAAGTGCCACCGCGCCCCGCGTTCAGGACTTTCTGCGCGACGGGGTGGCGGTATCGGCAGCGGGGGGCGGTATCTCTGCCATCTCCCGCCGCGCCACGATCAGCGCCATTGCCGCATCCCGGGCCATCTCTTCGCGGGTGACGGGCGGTGCGTCCGCTGGTTCATCGGACGCTGCCGGATTTGCGCACTTCGCATCCCGCGCAGCCCCTGCGCCCTTTATATCGCCTACATTCATCACTGCCCCTTTACCTTGGAAGGAGCCCGCACCCGCCAGTCAGACTGGCGGGCATGTGTTAACGGGGGATTAAACGCAGGGCGTCACTGGCCGTTATGGTTAACCGTTTGGCGCTGGCGCGGGCTGGTCCAAAAGCGCGCCGAACATCGCCCGAAGATGGGCCTGCGCGCGGGGGCGGGGGTCGGTCTCGGGACCGAGCAGGATTTGCGCCTGCGCCTCGAAATCCGCGTAGTGCTGGGTCGTCGACCAGATCGAGAAGATCAGGTGCTGCGGGTCCAGCGCGGGCAGTTTGCCCGCCGCCACCCAGCCCGCGATCACGGCGCATTTCTCATCGAACAGAGGTTTGAGATGGCTGTGCAATTCCGGCTCGATCCGCGGGGCACCTTGCAGGATTTCATTGGCGAAAAGACGGCTCTCGCGCGGCAATTCGCGCGACATGGTCAGCTTGCGTTCGACATAGTCCAAAATCTCGCGCCGGGGGTCGCCTTCGGGGTCCAGTTCCACCAGCGGGTCGAGCCATGTTTCCATCAGCTGCGACAGCAAAGTGACGTGAATGTCTTCTTTGCCATTGAAGTAATAGAGAATATTCGGTTTGCTCAGCCCAGCCTCGGCGGCGATCTGATCCAGCGTGGCACCCCGGTAGCCGTGTTTGGAAAAGACTTCGAGCGCGGCATCCAGAATCACCCGGCGGTTGCGTCGTTGAATGCGGCTGGGTTTCTTGGCGGTGCTTTCGGGCAAGGCAATGATCCTTGGTGCTGCTAAAAAAGGCGTTTGCCGGATCGGCGGCGGGTTGTTTCAAACCAGTTCTTGACAGAGCCTAACCTAATCGCAATCGTGGATTTACCAAATGGTAAAAAAACAACACGGCCCAAGCCGATGACAGAGGAGTGACCTATGCCCGCGCCCGGAGAGAACCTCAAGATTGATCCCGACCGTCTGTGGGATTCCTTGATGGAAATGGCCAAAATCGGCCCCGGCGTGGCGGGGGGCAACAACCGCCAGACGCTGACGGACGAAGACGCCGAGGGCCGCGCCCTGTTCCAAAAGTGGTGCGAAGCGGCGGGCTGTACCATGGGGCTCGACCAGATGGGCAATATGTTCGCCCAGCGGGACGGCACCGACCCCGATGCGCTGCCGGTCTATGTGGGCAGCCACCTCGACACCCAGCCGACGGGCGGCAAATACGATGGCATCCTTGGCGTGCTCGGCGGGTTGGAGATCATCCGCACGATGAACGATCTGGGCATCAAGACCAAACACCCGATCGTCGTGACCAACTTCACCAACGAAGAAGGCACCCGTTACGCCCCCGCGATGCTGTCGTCGGGGGTTTTTGCTGGCATCCACACACAAGACTGGGCTTACGCGCGCACCGATGCTGAGGGCAAAAGCTTTGGTGACGAGTTGCAGCGCATCGGCTGGCGCGGCGAGGAGGAAGTCGGCGCGCGCAAGATGCATGCCTTCTTCGAGTTGCACATTGAACAGGGCCCGATCCTCGAGGCCGAGGGCAAGGATATCGGCGTTGTGACCCACGGGCAGGGGCTGAGCTGGACGCAGGTGACGATCACCGGCAAGGACAGCCACACAGGCTCCACCCCCATGCCGATGCGCCGCGACGCGGGGCTGGGCATGGCGCGGGTATTGGAGAAGGTGAACGAGATCGCGCTCAGCCACGCGCCCCATGCGGTCGGCGCGGCGGGCCATATCGAGGTCTATCCCAATTCGCGCAACGTGATCCCCGGCAAGACGGTCTTTACCGTCGATTTCCGGTCGCCCGAACTGTCGGTCATCGAGGATATGGAGGCCCGTCTGCGCGAAGAGGGTCAAAAGATCGCCGACGATATGGATGTGCAGATCGAATTTGAAAAGGTCGGCGGCTTTGATCCCGTGGCCTTTGACGAGGGTTGCGTGACGGCTGTGCGCAACGCCGCCGAACGGCTGGGCTACAGCCATATGAACCTGATCTCTGGCGCGGGCCATGATGCCTGCTGGATCAACCGCGTGGCCCCCACGGCGATGGTGATGTGCCCCTGTGTCGATGGTCTGAGCCATAACGAGGCAGAGGAGATCACCAAGGATTGGGCCAAGGCGGGGGCGGATGTGCTGCTCCATGCGGTGCTGGAGACAGCGGAAATAGAGGGCTGAACACTCGGGCGGAGGTCGGGGGTGCTGCCCCGGCCCCCCGATGTGAATAGCCAGAAAGATGGGGAGAGAAAGATGAGCAAGGTAATCAAGGGTGGCATGGTCTGCACGGCGGACCGGACGTGGAAGGCCGACGTGCTGATCGAGGGAGAGAAGATCAAGCAGATCGGCGAGGACCTTACGGGTGACGAATACATCGACGCGGAAGGCGCCTATGTGATCCCCGGCGGGATCGATCCGCATACGCATCTGGAGATGCCCTTCATGGGCACCACGGCGGCGGAGACCTTTGAGTCCGGCACATGGGCCGCGGCGGTGGGTGGCACCACGATGGTGGTCGACTTCTGCCTGCCCGGCGCGGATGGCAGTATCAAGAACGCGATCAACGAATGGCACCGCAAGTCGGCGCCGCAGATCTGCTCGGACATCGGCTATCACATGGCCGTCACCGGCTGGGACGAGACCGTCTTTAACGAGATGAAAGACGCGGTCGACATGGGGGTGAACAGCTTCAAGCACTTCATGGCCTACAAGGGCGCCTTGATGATCGAGGACGACGAGATGTTCGCCTCCTTCAAGCGCTGCGCAGAACTGGGCGCGCTGCCGATGGTCCATGCCGAGAATGGCGATCTGGTGGCCGAGTTGCAGCAGAAGTATTTCGATCAGGGTATCACGGGGCCGGAGGGCCACGCCTATTCCCGCCCGCCGGAGCTGGAAGGGGAGGCCGCGAACCGCGCCATCACCATCGCCGACACGGCGGGCGTGCCGCTTTATATCGTGCATGTGTCTTGCGAGCAGACCCATGAGGCGATCCGGCGCGCGCGGCAGAAGGGGATGCGGGTTTACGGCGAGCCGCTGATCCAGTTCCTAACGCTGGACGAGTCTGAGTATTTCAACACCGATTGGGACCATGCCGCGCGCCGCGTCATGTCGCCGCCCTTCCGTTCGAAAGACCATCAGGACAGCCTCTGGGCCGGCCTGCAATCGGGCAGCCTACAGGTGGTGGCGACCGACCACGCCGCCTTCTCGACCGAGCAGAAACGCGCGGGGCGCGATGATTTCCGGATCATTCCCAACGGCTCGAACGGGCTGGAGGAGCGTCTGGCCGTGCTCTGGACCGAAGGGGTGGAGACGGGCCGCCTGACCCCGAACGAGTTCGTCGCCGCGACATCGACCAATATC
Source organism: Sulfitobacter sp. 1A15106 (assembly GCF_043556995.1). Taxonomy (NCBI): domain Bacteria; kingdom Pseudomonadati; phylum Pseudomonadota; class Alphaproteobacteria; order Rhodobacterales; family Roseobacteraceae; genus Sulfitobacter; species Sulfitobacter sp. 1A15106. The sequence continues at coordinate 72,951 of NZ_JBIFFM010000011.1, forward strand.
GCCAAGATCCTCAATATCTACCCGCAGAAGGGTGCCATCGTCGAAGGGGCGGATGCCGATATCGTGGTCTGGGACCCGAAGATCACCAAGACGATCAGCCCCGCGAACCACCATTCGGTGCTGGATTACAACGTCTTCGAGGGCTTCGAGGTCAAGGCGCAGAGCCGCTATACCCTGAGCCGCGGCGAGGTGATCTGGGCTTGGGGTCAGAACAGCCAGCCGCAGCCCGGCCGGGGCCGTTTCGTGCCGCGCCCGGCCTTCCCGAGCGCCAACGTCGCCCTCAGCAAATGGAAGGAACTCAACAGCCCCAAGATGATCAAGCGCGATCCGCTGAACATCCCGGCGGGGATTTGAGCCATGTAGAACCGCCACGACAACCGGGTAAAGTGCCGCGCTAAAAGCGGCCGACCAACAGGGAAGTAAAATACGTGAATGACAGCCAGAGCGTGATCAGCGCCAGCAATCTTGACCTGACCTTTCAAACCAATGACGGGCCGGTCCACGCGTTGAAAGACGTGAACCTCGAGATCCATAAAGGGGATTTCGTCAGCTTCATCGGCCCCTCGGGCTGCGGGAAGACGACCTTTCTGAGGGTCATGGCCGACCTCGAGCAGCCCACGGGCGGCAGCGTGACCATCAACGGCGTCTCGCCCGAGGAAGCGCGCAAATCGCGGGCCTATGGCTACGTCTTTCAGGCGGCGGGGCTCTACCCATGGCGTACTATCGGCGGCAACATCCGTCTGCCGCTGGAGATCATGGGCGTGCCCCGGGCCGAGCAGGACCAGCGGGTGAAACGGGTGCTGGACCTTGTGGAGCTTTCGGGGTTCGAGAAGAAGTTTCCCTGGCAATTGTCGGGCGGGATGCAGCAGCGTGCCTCCATCGCGCGGGCGCTGTCTTTCGACGCCGACATCCTGCTGATGGACGAGCCTTTCGGCGCGCTGGACGAGATCGTGCGCGACCACCTCAACGAGCAGCTTTTGAAGCTCTGGGCGCGGACCGAAAAGACCATCGCCTTCGTCACCCATTCGATCCCCGAAGCGGTGTATCTTTCCACCAAGATCGTGGTGATGAGCCCGCGCCCCGGACGGATCGCCGACGTGATCGAAAGCCCGTTGCCGCGCGAACGCCCGCTGGAGATCCGCGAGACGCCCGAGTTTCTGGAAATCGCACACCGCGTGCGCGAGGGGCTGCGCGCCGGGCATGGGGACGATTGATGCGTAACATTATCCCCGTTCTCACGGTCGTGGGTCTGTTGATCGTCGTCTGGTATGGCGCGGCTGTCGCGCTCAACGCGCAATGGGCGCGGGATGTGGCGGCACGGGCCGACAAGACGCTGACATTCTCGGAATTGGTGGCCGACACCTGGTCGCAGGAAAAACCGAAACTCCCCGCGCCGCATCAGGTCGGCGCGGAACTGTGGAAGACCACGGTGGAGAAGAAGGTCACCTCGAAACGCTCGCTGATCTATCACACATGGGTCACCTTCAGCGCGACCTTTCTGGGCTTCGTCATGGGCACAGCACTTGGCACGCTGTTGGCGGTGGGGATCGTGTTTAACCGCACAATGGACATGTCGGTGATGCCTTGGGTGATCGCCAGTCAGACCATCCCGATCCTCGCCATCGCGCCGATGATCATTGTAGTGCTGAATGCGGTGGGGCTCTCGGGTCTGCTGCCCAAGGCGATCATCAGCATGTATCTGTCGTTCTTCCCTGTCGTCGTGGGCATGGTGAAGGGGCTGCGCAGCCCCGACCAAATGCAGCTTGACCAGATGCGCACTTGGAACGCGAGCGGCTGGCAGACTTTCTGGAAACTGCGGCTGCCGTCCTCGATGCCTTATTTCTTCACCTCGCTGAAGGTGGGCGTCGCGGCCTCGCTGGTGGGGGCCATCGTGGGCGAGATGCCGACGGGGGCTGTCGCTGGCCTCGGCGCGCGGCTCTTGGCCGGTAGCTACTACGGCCAGACCGTGCAGATCTGGAGCGCGCTTCTCATGGCCGCGGCGCTTGCGGCGGCCATGGTGGGGCTTATCGGGCTGGTGCAGCGGCTGACCTTGAAACGGATGGGGATGGCATGATGGGCTGGGTTCTTTTTGCCATTTTCGCATGGATCGCGGGCCTGTCGCTCAACGTCTGGCTGGCGCGGCAGCGGCCATCGCGGGGCGCGTCGCTGGCGGCACCGCTGGTCTTTGGCATCACGCTGATCGCCGTTTGGGAAGGCGTGGTGCGCGGGTTCGAGATTAACCAAGTGCTGCTTCCTGCGCCTTCGGTGATCGCGGCGCGCATGGCCACGTCGCTCGATATCCTGTGGATTGACTTTGTGCAGACCGTCATCAAGGGGGCGCTGAGCGGCTATATCATCGGCTGCGGCGCGGCTTTCCTCACGGCGCTGGCGATTGACCGCTTTCCCTTTCTGCAACGCGGGCTTTTGCCGGTGGGCAACTTCGTGGCCGCGCTGCCGATCATCGGCATGGCGCCGATCATGGTGATGTGGTTCGGCTTCGGCTGGCAATCGAAAGCGGCGATTGTCGTGGTCATGGTGTTCTTCCCAATGCTGGTGAACACGGTGCAGGGGCTGCAGGCCAGCGACGCCATGCAGCGCGACCTGATGCGCACCTATGCGGCGGGTTACTGGCGCACGCTTCTGAAGCTGCGGCTGCCCGCGGCGATGCCCTTTGTCTTCAACGGGTTTAAGATCGGCACGACCCTTGCCCTCATTGGCGCCATCGTTGCTGAATTCTTCGGCTCTCCGGTGCTGGGCATGGGCTTTCGCATCTCCACCTCGGTGGGTCAGCTTGCGCTTGATCTGGTCTGGGCCGAGATTGTTGTCGCGGCAATAGCCGGATCGGCGTTCTATGGTATCATGGCCCTTATCGAAGGACGGGTGACCTTCTGGCACCCCAGCCAAAGGAACTAGAGACGACCAACCAACAGGGAGATAAAAATGAAAACCATCACGAAGATCGCCGCCGGGGCCGCCTTGGGCCTCTGGGGGGGCGTGGCGCATGCCGCCGACGACCTGACGCTACAGCTCAAATGGGTCACGCAGGCCCAGTTCGCGGGCTATTACGTGGCCAAGGACAAGGGGTTCTACGAAGAAGAGGGGCTGGATGTCACGATCAAGCCCGGCGGCCCGGACATCGCGCCGGTGCAGGTGCTCTTGGGCGGCGGGGCCGACGTGATGGTGGACTGGCTGCCCTCGGCGCTGGCCGCGCGGGAGAAGGGCGCGCCCATCGTCAACATCGCGCAGCCCTTCGCGAAATCCGGCCTGATGCTGACCTGCCTCAAGGAACATGGCATCGAAAGCCCCGAGGACTTCCCCGGCAACACGCTTGGGACATGGTTCTTCGGCAATGAGATTCCGCTGATGAGTTGGATGGGCAAGCTGGGCTATCCGACCGATGGCTCCGAAGGCGGCGTGACGATCCAGAAGATCAACTTCAACGTCGACCCCTTGCTGCAAAAGCAGGTCGAATGCGCCACCACCATGACCTACAACGAATATTGGCAGGTGATCGACGCAGGGCTGGCGCCCGAGGATCTGGTGGTCTTCAAATATGAGGACGAAGGCATCTCCACGCTGGAAGACGGCCTTTATACCACCGAGGAGAACCTCGAAGACCCCGAGATGGTCGACAAGCTGGCGCGTTTCGTCCGGGCCTCCATGAAAGGCTGGAAATACGCCGAGGAGAATGTCGAGGAAGCCGCCGAGATCGTGCTGGAAAACGACCAGACCGGCGCCCAGACCGAGAAGCACCAGACCCGCATGATGGGCGAGATCGCCAAGCTGACCGAGGGCAGCGACGGGCGGCTGGACGAGGCGGCCTTTGATCGCAGTGCGGCGATCACCATGGAAGGTGGCATGATCACCAAGGCGCCCGAGGGCGCTTGGACCCATGATGTGATGGATAAGGCGCTTCAGTAAGCTTTGGCGTCTATGATGAGGGGAGGGGCCGGCGCTGCGCTGGCCCTTTTTCTTGGTGGAAAGGGCCAGCGCCTGCACGCGGGTCGGCGATACGACGGGGCCTCGTGCCGCTTTATGGCTCAGCCGTGACGCGCCTTTGCAAGGTCGCACCCAGCCTCACCAAATCGCCTACCCGTCCGGGCGGGCAGGCGATGGCCCGGCGCCTGCGGCTTGATTCCGGGCCGGGTGTTGTCGAAAGGGGCCTTAGAGCACCGTGACTTTCGTCCCAATCGGCACCCGCTGGTACAGGTCGATCACATGCTCGTTCAGCATCCGGATACAACCGTTCGACACGGACCGCCCGATGGAGTTAGGCTGCGTGGTGCCGTGGATGCGGAAATAAGTGTCCCGCCCGTTCTGGAACAGGTAGAGCGCCCGCGCGCCCAAGGGGTTGCCGGGGCCGCCGGGCTGGGCGTCGGTGTTGCCGATGAAACCTTTGTAGGCCTGCGGATCGCGTTCGATCATCTCATTGGTTGGCCGCCACGTGGGCCATTCCTTTTTCACGTCGATGGTCGCGGTGCCGGTGAACTCCAGCCCCGCTTTGCCGACGCCCACGCCATAACGCATCGCTTGGCCCGGCGACGTCACGAAATAGAGGTAATGGCTCCGCGGCAGGATCAGCAGTTGGCCGGGCGCATATTGCGCCTTGACCGGGACCATCTGCGGGGCGGGGTCATAGGCGGCGGTGCGCGCCTGCGCCATCAAGGGAAGGGCGGCTGCGGCCACGGTGCTGGTCAAAAAGGTACGGCGGCGCATGGCAGGCTCCATCAAAGTAATGCGGTTTCCCTGCATTTTGCCACGGGGGGCTATTTTAGCAAGGCCGGACATAAAAAAACCGACCTGCCGGTGTCAGCAGGTCGGTTCGAATTCTTGCATCAGGGGCCGAAGCCCCCGGGCCTTAGGCCAGCGCGAGGTTGGTCGCGGATTCACGGCCGTCACGGCCAGCTTCGATGTCGAAGGTCACTTTCTGGTTGTCGGCCAGGCCGGTCAGGCCAGCGCGCTCAACAGCGGAAATGTGCACGAAAACGTCTTTGCTGCCGCCATCGGGTGCGATGAAGCCGAAGCCTTTAGTTGTGTTGAACCATTTTACGGTGCCAGTGGCCATATCCGTAGTCTCCATATTGATGCCATCCGCGTTGGTGCGATGGCCCGGCGTGGTTGGTCTGGATCGATAGACTGAGCGCCGTATGAGGGAGACAGTGGGTCGAAAAAGATAACGTCTGCACCGTCTATATTGCACTCGGGGGGGATTCGTTCAAGGGGCATCGCATTTTGGCGGGTTTCGGCGGGTTCAGCAGCGCGAATTTCGGCAAATTCCCGCCACGAAGTTTCGTGATCCCCATATTTTACGGGAAACGCGCCAAATTTCACCGTCCCGAGTTTGCCGCAAACCGGTCTCATTACTGCCCGGCGCAGGTGGTTTTTTGCCAGAAAGCCCCAAGTGCGCCTGCCAGCGCCCCCCATGTGGAGTAACGAGACATGATGCGTATCCTTGCCGTAGACGATGACCCGGTCATCCTTGATCTGCTCACAGGTTGCCTGACCGAGAATGACAATTACGAGCTGACCTGCTGCGAAAGCTCGGAAGAAGCGCTGGAGATCATGCAGGAGTCGAACCGGCCCTTCGATTCGTTCCTGCTTGATATCATGATGCCGGGCATCAACGGGATCAGCCTGTGTGAGATGATCCGCGATGTGCCCTTTTACCGCGCCGTGCCGATCATCATGATCACCGCCAGCAAAGAGCCTGCGATGATGCAGCGGGCCTTTGACGCGGGTGCCACCGATTTCCTTTGCAAACCGTTGGATGGCGTCGAACTCAGCGCGCGAATCAATGCCGCCAGCATGCTGAACGCCTCATTGCTGCGCGAGCGCGAGGCGCAGCATACGCTGGCCGAGTTGACGCAGATGATGCAGATCCGCTTTGACGAGGATTTCGACCTTGATGTGTCGGCCTGTAGCAATGTCTCCGCGCTTGAGAATTACCTGCTGCGCCTTCCGAGCGGCTGTTTCTCGATGAGCCTGTTTTCGATTTCGGTCGAGGGGGCGCGCGGCATCTATCGCGCGGTCAAGGCGCCGGCCTTCCGCCGCCAGATGGAGCAGGTGGCCCGCGCTTCGGTACATTCGCTGGAGGGCATGCGTTTTCATCTGGCCTATGCGGGCAGCGGGCGTTTCATCGGCGTGGTGATGAGTCGCGCGCGGTTGAACACGGCCTCTATGGCCGAACGGATGCGCGAGCATCTGGAGAAGAACTGGGACGGCAAGGGCATGAATGGCGGGCTGCCCCCGTCCTTGCAGGTGCATTCGGTGACCGAACAGCGCCTCTGGTCGGGTCTGTCGGCCAGCAATAAGCTGCGCGAATATCTGCAAAGCTGGGATCCGCTGCATGGTTTGGTGCGGCATGATGAGGATAACCTCTTTGCCCAGCTGGAGACGGCGATCGACGACGAACGCTGAGGGCAGGAGCCTTTGAAGGGATAGACCCGTCCGCATTGCGGGCGGGCTTTTGCGTTGAAGGTAAGCGGTAAGGGCATCGCCCTCCCTGGGGGGCGATCCGCTAACGCGCTGTTTGGCGGGGCGCTGCAAGATGTGGAGGTCTGGCAAGCTGTTGCAGCGTTGCAAAATCGCTCTCCGGGGGGAGGGAGGGCGATGCCCGGTGTGCCACCGGGCGGCCCAGTGGCAATGGAGCGCATGAAAAAGGGCGCCGGAATTCCGACGCCCTCCAAATTGCTAAGTCGCAATGCTTACCGCGCGAACTTCTTGTGCTTCAGGCGCTTGGGCTCCAGCGCATCGGCACCCAGACGGCGCTTCTTGTCTTCTTCGTAGTCCTCGAAGTTGCCCTCGAACCACTCGACATGCGCTTCGCCCTCGAAGGCGAGGATGTGGGTACAAATCCGGTCGAGGAAGAAACGGTCGTGCGAGATGACCACGGCGCAGCCGGCGAAATCCACCAGCGCATCTTCGAGCGCGCGGAGGGTTTCGACGTCCAGATCGTTGGTCGGCTCGTCGAGCAGCAGCACGTTGCCGCCCTCTTTCAGCAGCCGCGCCATGTGCACGCGGTTGCGCTCACCGCCCGAAAGCAAGCCCACTTTCTTCTGTTGGTCGCCGCCCTTGAAGTTGAAGGACGAGCAATAGGCGCGGGAGTTCACCTCGGCATCGCCGAGCTTGATCAACTCCGCCCCGCCCGAGATCGCCTGCCAGACGGTGTCATCGGGGTTCAGGTCGTCGCGGCTCTGGTCGACATAGGACAGCTCAACCGTGTCGCCGTATTCGATGCTGCCCTCGTCGGGTTTCTCATGCCCGGTCAGCATTTTGAAGAGCGTCGATTTACCCGCGCCGTTGGGGCCGATCACACCAACGATGCCACCCGGCGGCAGCGAGAAGTCGAGCCCGTCGATCAACTGCTTATCGCCCATGTGCTTCTTCAGACCTTCGACCTCGATCACCTTGTTGCCGAGGCGCGGACCGTTGGGGATGACGATCTGGGCGCGGCTGAGCTTCTCGCGCTCGGAGGTCTCCGCCATCTCGTTATAGGCCGCGATCCGGGCTTTGGATTTCGCCTGACGGGCCTTGGCGCCCTGACGCATCCATTCAAGTTCGCGCTCCAGCGTCTTTTGCTTGGACTTGTCCTCGCGGGCTTCCTGCGCCAACCGCTTGGCCTTCTGCTCCAGCCAGTCGGAGTAGTTGCCCTCGTAAGGAATGCCCCGGCCACGGTCCAGTTCAAGAATCCAGCCGGTGATGTCGTCGAGGAAATAGCGGTCGTGGGTGACGCAGAGGATGGTGCCCTTGTAGTCGATCAGGTGCTGCTGCAGCCAAGCGATGGTCTCGGCGTCGAGGTGGTTGGTCGGTTCATCGAGCAGCAGCATGTCGGGTGCTTCGAGAAGCAGCTTGCAAAGCGCCACGCGGCGCGCCTCACCTCCCGAGAGGTTTTCCGGCATCGCGTCGTCTGGCGGGCAGCGCAGCGCTTCCATCGAGACGTCGATCTGGCTGTCGAGGTCCCAGAGGTTCTGCGCGTCGATGTCGTCTTGCAGCTTGGCCATCTCCTCGGCGGTCTCATCCGAGTAGTTCATCGCCAATTCGTTGTAACGGTCGAGGATGGCCTTCTTCTCGGCCACGCCCTCCATCACGTTTTCGCGCACGGTTTTTTCGGGGTCGAGCTTCGGCTCCTGCGGCAGGTAGCCGACTTTGGCGCCCTCGGCGGCCCAAGCCTCGCCCGAGAAATCCTTGTCGAGCCCGGCCATGATCTTGAGCAGGGTGGACTTACCCGCGCCGTTGACGCCGACGACACCGATCTTCACGCCGGGGAGGAAGTTCAGGTGGATGTTTTCGAATGTCTTCTTGCCCCCGGGATAGGTCTTGGAGACGCCGGACATGTGATAGACGTATTGATAGGCGGCCATTGGAGAATCCTTGCAACGCGTTTTGGGGTTTGCAGTGCAATATCGCCCGGGCGGGGCAATATCAAACACTCTGTACCGCGCAGGCACCTTGCCCGGCGGCGCTTTGCGTGGCGCGCCTGTGGCGCGCGCAGGCGGCATGGCTGGGCAGGCTATTGGATGGTTTTGCAAGGGTTTGGCAGGCGATCCGCGCAGTCGATCAGTGAAATTCGGTCGACTTTTCTGCCGTTTTCGCGCTAGAATTTATTCAATCTGCGGTTGGACGGTAAAAACCGTTTAGCGCAGAGTAGGGAGGTTGAAGGCGGTTCTCGCCGTTCGCGGTGCGCCGGTTTCAGCGCAACAACAGGGAAATACTCATGACAAAATCCACCATCGTTGTGGGTCTGGACGGGTCGGAGGCCGGCGCGCGAGCCTTGGCGTTTGCCCAGTCACAGGCCAAACAGATCGGGGATTGTTCGATCACCGTTTGCTTTGTGATCGAATGGTCGCCTTTCACCTTTCAGACCAAGGAAGAGAACGAGCAGCGCCACAAGCGACGCGAGCAGGAGTTGCAGCGCGCCCATGACGTGGTGCTCGACCCTGCCGTGGCCGAGGCCAAGGCCGCCGGTGTCGAGGTCGAGGGAATCGTGCGGCATGGCGATGTGGCCGATATCCTCGAAGCGGTGGCCAAAAAGCGCGGCGCGGTTCAGATCGTCGTCGGGCGGGTTGGTGAGCGGGGCCTCAAGCGGCTCTTTGGTGGGGTGACGGGCCGGTTGGTCGCGGGCTCCAGCGTGCCGGTCACGATCATTCCCTGAAAGGAAACGCCATGAACAAGTTACTGACCTTTGCGATGGCGGCCTTTGCGTCATTGCTGCCGGGCCTTGCCGCCGCGCAAGAGGCTGCGGGCATCGACCAACGTATCAACCAGATCTTTGCCGATTACACCGGCTGGTATGTGTCATTCATCTTTGCCCCGCTGCCGGGGACGAATTTCTCCTGGATCGCGCTTTGGCTCGTCGTAGGGGCCGTGGTCTTCACCGTCTATTTCGGGGCCATCCAGCTCAAAGGGTTCTGGCATTCGATCCAACTTGTGAAGGGGGATTACTCCGATCCCGACGACGCGGGCGAGGTGAGCCATTTCCAAGCGCTGGCGACGGCGCTGTCGGGCACCGTGGGTCTGGGCAACATCGCGGGCGTCGCGGTGGCGGTCAGCATCGGCGGGCCGGGGGCGACCTTCTGGATGGTGATCGCGGGCCTGTTCGGCATGGCGACCAAGTTCACCGAATGTACGCTCGGGGTGAAATACCGCAATGAATTCCCCGACGGCCATGTCTCGGGCGGGCCGATGTATTACATCGTCAAAGGCTTCTCCGAGCGGGGCCTGCCGCTGGGTGGCTTTATGGCGGTGCTGTTTTCGATCTTCACCATCCTCGGCGCGCTTGGCGGCGGCAATATGTTCCAAGCCAACCAAGCCCATGCCCAGCTTGCGGGGGTCTTGGGTGACTATCCAGGCTGGATCACCGGGGTTGTCCTTGCGGGCGTGACCTTTGCGGTGATCGCGGGCGGTCTGAAATCCATCGCGCGGGTGACTGAAAAGATCGTGCCTTTCATGGGCATCTTCTATGTGCTGGTCTCGATCCTGATCCTGATCATTAACTGGGATATGATCGGCTGGGCCTTTGGCCAGATCTTCATGGGCGCCTTTACCGGCCTTGGCGTGGTCGGCGGGTTTACCGGCGCGCTGATCCAAGGTTTCCGCCGCGCGGCCTTCTCCAACGAAGCGGGCATCGGTTCGGCGGCCATCGCCCACTCGGCGGTGCGCACCAAGGAGCCGGTGACCGAAGGCTATGTCGCGCTTTTGGAGCCCTTCATCGACACGGTGGTGATCTGCACCATGACCGCGCTGGTCATCGTGATCAGCGGCGTGCTCAACCAAGACCCTGAAACCGGTCTCTACATCTGGAACGCCGAGGCGGGCCGGATCGCGACCGAGGGCGACGTGAGCGGCGTGGCGCTGACCTCGGCGGCCTATGCGCGGGCCTTCTCGTGGTTCCCGATCCTGCTGATGGTGGCGGTTGTGCTCTTTGCCTTCTCGACCATGATCAGCTGGTCCTACTATGGCCTCAAGGCATGGACCTATCTCTTTGGAGAGGGGGCGGCGAAGGAGCTGACCTTCAAGGTGATCTTCTGCCTCTTCATCGTGATCGGCGCGGCGGCGAGCCTTGGGCCGGTGATCGACTTCAGCGATGCGATGCTCTTCTCCATGGCGATCGTGAACATCATCGCGCTCTACTTCCTGATGCCGATCGTGAAGCGCGAGTTGAACAGCTATGTCGCGCGGCTGCGTTCGGGCGAGATCGTGAAGCACAAGTAAGGGCTTCGCATTGACAAAGGGCTGCAATGCCCCTCCTTTGGCCCCTGATTTCGGATCGGGGGCCATTTTCTTGCGTAATACCATGCCATTCGCCACCAAAGGGCAGGTCGTGGGCCTGTTGGGCGGGTCGTTTGACCCGGCGCATGAGGGGCATGCGCATATCACCCGTGAGGCGTTGAAACGGTTCGGGCTGGATCGGGTCTGGTGGCTTCTGAGCCCCGGCAATCCGTTGAAAAAGCATGGCCCGGCCCCCATGGCGCAGCGCATGGCGCGGGCGCGGGCGGTGATGGATCACCCGCGGGTCGAGATCACGGGGATCGAAGCACAGTTAGGCACCCGTTACACAGCTGAGACGCTGGCCGCGCTGCGGCGGCACTATCCCGGGGTGCGGTTCGTCTGGCTGATGGGGGCCGACAACCTTGCGCAGTTCCACCTCTGGCAAGACTGGCGGCAGATCATGGAGACGGTGCCGGTGGGCGTGCTGGCGCGGCCTGGGCAGCGTATCTCGGCCCGGATGAGCCGGGCGGCGGCGCTTTATGCGCCCTACCGGATCGCGGGGCGGAACAGCCAGTTGCTGGGCCGCGCCACGGCGCCGGCGTGGTGTTTCGTCAATGTGCCGATGGTCGATGTCTCTTCCACCGCATTGCGCGCGGCGGGGGGCTGGCGCTCAGCGTAGCCGGGCCGAGGTGATGCCCGCGGTGATGATCACCGCAAGCCCCGCCCAAGTCAGCGCATCGGGCAGGGTGCTGAACAGGAACAACCCCAGCAGCACCGCCGCGATCAGTTGGAAATAGACCAGCGGCGCCAGCCGCGTGGCAGGCGCCCGGCGGTAGGCATAGAGCAGCAGCAGATTGCCCAGCATCGAAAACAGCGCGCTCGCGGTGGCCAGCCCCGCGACGGGCAGGGTGGCTGCGGGCAGGTTCATCAGCCCCAGAGGCAGTAGCATCACCGCGCTCATCGCCAGTTGGGTAAAGGTCAGCGCAAGGGGCGGGGCGAGGTCAGACAGCCAGCGCGACATGGTGAGAAAGACGCCGTAGAACAGCCCCGCCGCCACGGCAAAGAGCAGCCCCGGCCCGCCTGTGCCACCGCCCAGCCCCGGGCGCACCACCAGCAGCACGCCGCAAAAACCCAGCAGGATTAACGCGCTGCGCAGCAGGCTGATGCGCTCGCGCAGAAAGATCGCGGCCAGCAGGTAGCTGATCATCGGCCCGATAAAGAAGGCGGCAAAGACATTGGCAATCGCCTCGGTCCTGAGCGCGGTTTGAATGCAGGTGATCCCCAAGGCCAAGGTGCCCGCCCGCAGCCAGAGCCGCCAATCGCGCATCAGCCCCCATGTGCCACGGGGCAGGAACGGCAGCACCATCAGCGCCCCGATGGCAAAGCGCGACCATGCCACGAAGACCGGTGCCACCCCCATGCCAGAGGTCAGGATTTTACCCGCGCTGTCCCCTGCGGGGATCAGTGACATGGCGATGAACATGATCGGAATAGCGCGTTGCATGACGTTGGGTTAGCAGGTCGGCGGTTTTGTGCAACCGCGAAAGCTCCACCCTTGTCAGACCGGTTGTGGCCGAACGCCGCTTGGGGTTTATATCAAGCCCATGAACCAGAGTTTTTCACGACGTTTCACACGCCGCATTTTCCTTGGGACGGCTGCCGCTGCACTAACGGCTGCCGCTGCACTAACGGCGGCCTCTGCTTGGGCCGAGCCGCCGACCACTTCGTTGCGCCCCGTGGGGCGCGATGCCGACCTGTATAAACAGGCCATTCCGAATGTGTCCGAGATTATCGCCGACAGCGGGATCACCGGGACGGTGGCCTTTGCCGTGGTCGATGTCGACACCGGCATCTGGCTGGAGGCGTCCAACGCCACCGATGGCATCCCGCCCGCCAGCAGCATCAAGGCGATCACCGCGCTTTATGCGCTGGATCAACTGGGGCCGGATCATGTGTTCGAGACGCGCCTTTTGGCAACCGGCGGTGTCGTCGATGGTGAGGTGCAGGGCGATCTGATCCTCGTCGGTGGGGGGGATCCGACCCTCGACAGTGACAATCTGGGGCAGATGGCCGAAGACCTGAAAGAGGCGGGCATCATCGGCGTGAAGGGCGCTTTCAAGGTCTATGAGGGCGCGCTGCCCGCGACCTTTGCGATTGACCCTGAACAGCCTGACCATGTCGGCTACAACCCCGGCGTCTCTGGCATCGCGCTGAATTACAACCGGGTGCATTTCGAGTGGAAGCGCAGCGGCGACGGTTATGACGTGACGATGGAGGGCCGCGCGGCGCGCTATGCGCCCGCCGTGCGCGTGGCCACGATGGAGGTCGTGGACCGTAGCGGGCCGGTCTATACTTACGAAAACCGGCCTGAGCGCGATGTTTGGACGGTTGCGAAAGGGGCCTTGGGTTCGGGCGGGGCGCGTTGGCTGCCGATCCGGCGGCCCGGTGTCTATGCAGGCGACATCTTTGCCACCATCGCCCGGAGCCATGGCATCAAACTGGGCGATGCAGAGCTGATCGAGACGCTGCCGGAAGGCGAGACCCTCGTTACCCACCGCAGTACCAAGCTGCGGCCCATCCTCAAGGACATGCTGAAATACTCCACCAACCTCACCGCCGAGATGGTCGGCATGGCTGCCAGCGCCAAACGGTTGGGCACGGTGCCGAGCCCGCGGGCCTCTGCCGCCGAGATGAACAAATGGGCGATTGAGGAACTGGGCATGGAAAACCCGGCGATGATTGACCATTCGGGCCTTGGCGACGACAGCAAGATGACCGTGCATGACATGGCCGGGGGGCTGGCGCGCATTCACGGCACGGGGCTGCGGCCGATCTTGAAACCGGTCTATCTGCGCGATGATCGGGGCCGCCCCGAGCGCGACAATCCGATTGAGATCGACGCGAAGACCGGCACGCTGAACTTCGTCTCGGCGCTGGCCGGGTTCCTGACCACGCCCGAGGACCGGGTGCTGGCCTTTGCGATCCTGACCGCGAATATCGAGGAACGGGCCAAGATCAGCCGGGCCGAGCGAGAGCGTCCGCCGGGGGCGCGGGCTTGGAACGCGCGGGCCAAACGTGTGCAACGTGGGCTGCTGGAGCGGTGGGGCCTGTTGTATAACGTCGCCGTGAAGCCCGAGCCGGAGGGCGAAGCCGCGCCTAAGACGCCAGCGGCGCCCGACCCTGATGCCGAAGCCGAGGTCGGGGCCGAGCCGGAAGTCGCGCTGGAAGAGTCCTAACCCGCGCTCAGGTCAGGTGCCGCGCCCGCGCGCCGCGTTCGATCGCGGCGGCGTGGAGCCGGTCGATGTTAAGCTCATAACGGATCTCTTCGAGCAGGCGCAGCTCGGCCTCGTCCAGCGTGCCATCGGCGGCGGCCACGTCGCAGGCCAGCGCATAGGCCGTTTCATGCAAACGCTCCGGCAGGGCCTCGCGGATCAGGCCAAAGAGGGCATCCAATCCGTCCTCCTGTTCGAACAGGTCAAAGACCGTTTTGCCAATCGTCGAGACGCGATCATTGTCATAGCCCGAGAAGACGGGCAGCAGGTTCAGCGCGGATTCGATTTTGACCAGTTCGGCGGTGCGGATGTCCTCGTCCGAGGCCGAGACCGCGATCATCAGCGCGACAAGGCTGTCTTGGGCGCTGAGCGAGAGGGAAGATGTGTCGGGCATCGCGGTATCCTTTGCACAGGTATGTTGCGGTGCAGAATATTGACCCTCAGGAAGTGAAGCAATAGGAACGGGCGACCCCGTGCGCATTGGGCGCAGGGACGCCAAAAGATGGATGATCTGACATGTCCGAGACCCGAGACGCGGCACTCAGCAGCAAAGCATGGCCCTTTGAAGAAGCGCGCCGGGTGCTCAAACGCTATGCCAAGAAGCCGCCAGAGAAGGGTTACGTCCTGTTCGAGACGGGCTATGGCCCCTCGGGCCTGCCGCATATCGGCACCTTCGGCGAAGTGCTGCGCACCACGATGATCAAGCGCGCCTTTGAAGAGATCAGCGACATCCCGACCAAGCTGGTGTGTTTCTCGGATGACCTTGACGGTATGCGCAAGGTGCCGGGCAACGTGCCGCAGCAAGAGATGCTGGCCGAGCATATGCACAAGCCGCTGACCTCCGTGCCAGACCCTTTCGGCACGCATGAGAGCTTTGGCCATCACAACAACGCCATGCTGCGCCGCTTCCTCGACACCTTCGGTTTTGAGTACGAGTTCTATTCCGCGCGCGAATTCTACCGCTCGGGCCAGTTCGACGAGGTGCTGCTGCGCGCTTGCGAGAAGTACGACGAAATCATGGCGGTGATGCTGAAGTCCCTGCGCGAAGAGCGCGCGCAAACCTATTCGATCTTCCTGCCGATCCACCCCGAGACGGGGCGCGTGATGTATGTGCCGATGAAGGAGGTCAACGCCAAGGACGGCACGATCACCTTTGACGACGAGGACGGCAACGAAATGACGCTGCCGGTCACCGGTGGCAACGTGAAGCTGCAGTGGAAGCCTGACTTCGGCGCCCGCTGGGCCGCGCTCGACGTGGATTTCGAGATGTACGGCAAGGAGCACGCCACCAACACGGCGATCTACGACCGCATCTGCGAGATCTTGGGTGGCAAGAAGCCCGAGCATTTCAGCTATGAGTTGTTCCTCGACGAGAACGGGCAGAAAATCTCCAAATCCTCGGGCAATGGCATTTCGATCGACCAGTGGCTGACCTATGCCAGCACCGAGAGCCTGTCGTATTTCATGTTCCTCAAGCCGAAGACGGCCAAGCGCATGTATTTCGACGTGATCCCCAAGGCGGTCGACGAGTATCACCAGCAGCTGCGTGCCTATGAGACGCAGGACGTGAAGGCGCGGCTGAATAACCCCGTCTGGCACATCCATGGCGGTGATGTGCCGAAGTCGGACATGGTGGTGCCCTTCTCGATGCTCTTGAACCTCGCCTCCGTGTCGAGCGCCGAGGACAAGTCGCAGCTTTGGGGTTTCATCCAGCGCTACGCGCCCGAGGCCACGCCCGAGACCAACCCGGGCATGGATGCCGCGGCGGGCCACGCGGTGCGCTATTTCAACGACTTCGTGAAGCCCACGAAGGTGTTCCGCGCGCCCACCGAGCTTGAGCGCGAGGCGCTGGAAGACCTGCGCGACCGGCTCAAGGTTTGGGACGGTGGGCTGGATGCCGAGGCGCTGCAAAGCATGGTCTTTGCCGTCGGCAAGGAGCGTTTCGACCCGCTGCGCGACTGGTTCAAGGCGCTGTACCAAGTGCTTCTGGGCGCCGATCAGGGGCCGCGGTTTGGCGGCTTCATCGCGCTTTATGGCGTGGAAGAGACCGTCGCGCTGATCGACGATGCGCTGGCGGGCAAGCTGACCAGCGCGTGAAACTTTTGCCTCTGCCCTTGCGTGACTTAGATCATTCAGCAAGGGCAAGGGGGAAAGGCAATGCGCAAAGGGATGTTCACGTTTTTCGGAGGGCTGGTGTTATCGGCCCTCCTGAGCTTTGGCGCGATGGCGCAGCAGGCTGAGATCGAAGAGACGATCAACCGCCAGTTCGACGCTTTTCGCGCGAATGATTTCGCCGCCGCATTAGAATTCGCCACGCCGAATTTGCAGCGCTATTTCCAGACCCCTGAGAACTTTCGCAGCATGGTGAGCAATGGCTACCCGATGGTGCAGAACCCGGCGGAGGTGCGGTTCCTCGACCGGCGCGCGGATGGGGCGCGTTTTTATCAGGTGGTGCAGGCGGTCGATCCTCAGGGGTTCACGCATTTGCTGGGCTATCTGATGGAACGGACAGAGGCAGGCTGGCGCATCGGCGGGGTGCAAATCCTCGACGCGCCGGGGGCCAATGTCTGACCATTGTTGCGCCGCCTCCGCGCGGCGGGCAAAGTGTGGGTTAATACATCGTTGATACTTCCCTGACCTCGCGGTTCGGCCCTCGCCGAGCCTGAGCAGTTGAGCGGCGCGCCCCGGTGGGAGGTGCGGACCGGGGAAAGGAAAAGCGATGAACAAGGCGATTACCGATGGCGTGGTGTTGATGCCCACCCCCTTTGCGGAGGGGCTGGATGTCTGGTCGAGCGGCGATGGCACGCCGGGGTCGGACACCTATGAGAACGCGGCCAATGCCGCCTTTGTCCCCGCAGATCAGGATTTTGGCGGGGCGTTGGAACTGCTAAAGACGCAAGCCACGCAACGGCTGCGCTACATGGGGCAGACCCCGCTGCTGCCGGGCTGCTATCTGCGGGTCACGGCGCGGGTAAAGGCGGTGAGTGGCAACCTGCCGACGGTGCGGATCGCGGGCTATCCGGCGCAGACGGGCGGGGGCCGGGTGAGCGGCGTGACGGAGGCCGGGCCGGCGGTCACGCTGACGGCCTATGGCGAGGTGGTCGAGGTCAGCGCGATCATCGGCAGCGGCGACCGCGGCGGGGTCGATATGGTCTGGGGCACCGGGGCCGTCTATGGGCATTTCGGGTTGGACCTCACTGGGCCCACGGGCGGTGTGGTCCGGATCGACGATATCGTGATCGAGGATGTCACCTCGGTCTTTCTGCGGGACATGCTGGCGCAGGTCGATGTGCGCGACTTTGGTGCGGTGGGCAACGGGGTGAGCGACGATACCGCCGCTTTCGAGGCGGCAAATGCCGCGGCGGCGGGGCGCACGGTGCTGGTGCCCGCGGGGAACTACCTGCTGAACGGAGATGTGACCTTTGACACGCCGGTCAAATTCGAGGGCCATGTGACCATGCCGGTGGGGGCGGTGCTGCTGCTGCGCCGCAATTTCGATCTGCCCAGCTATATCGAAGCCTTCGAGAATGAAGAGACTGCTTTTCTGAAAGCCTTTCAGGCGCTTTTGAACAACGCGGATCACGACTCGCTCGATATGGGGGGGCGCAAGGTGAATGTGACCGGGCCGCTCGACATGCAGGCGGCGGTGCCGGACAAGACCAGCTATGCCACCCGTCGGGTGATCCGCAACGGCCAGCTTGAGGCCGCGTCGAGCAGCGCTTGGGACACGGTGGTGGTGACGTCGCAGGCGCGCTACGCGGCCTCGGACGCGCGCAAGCTGACCAATGTGACCAATATCGCCAATGTGCCGGTGGGCGCACTGGTTGAAGGGGCCGGGGTGGGGCGCGAGATTTATGTGCGGTCCAAGAATGTCGCCACGCGGGAAATCACGCTCAACGCGCCGCTTTACGATGCTGAGGGGACGCAGAACTTCACCTTCCGCAAGTTCCAATACATGGTGGATTTCAGCGGCTTCGCCTCGCTGTCGAAATTCGTGCTCGATGATATCGAGTTCCAGTGCAACAACCGGTGCAGCGCGATCAACCTCGCGCCCTCGGGGCTGATCTTTCACCTGCGCGACTGTTTCGTCAGCCGCCCGAAAGACCGTGGCGTCACCTCGATCGGGGGCGGCTGTCAGGGCATGTTGATCGACCGCTGCCAGTTCCTGTCGGCGGAGGATGCGCTGACCGTGCCGAACCGGTCCTCCATCGCGCTTAACACCAACGCCAACGACGTGAAGCTGCGCGATTGCCGTGCGACCAAGTTCCGCCATTTCGCGCTGCTGGCGGGGGGCAACAGCATCGTGACGGGCAATCACTTTTTTCAGGGGGATGCGGTCGACAACGGTGTGCGCTCGGCGGGGCTGATCCTTGCTTCGGCCCATACCAGCGCGGTGGTGACCGGCAATTACGTCGACAATTGCTTTATCGAATGGACGAATGAGCAGGACCCGACCCCGGCCTTCGCCACGGGCTATTCGTTCAGCGCACTCAGCATCAGCGACAATATCTTTCTGTCCGGGGAGGTGGCCCCGTGGTTCAGCTATATCGTGGTAAAACCGCATGGCGCAGGGCATTTCCTGAGCGGGGTGACCATCACCGGCAACCGGTTCCGCAGCCTTAACGGCAGCATCGACCGGGCCGAGCGGGTGGATACGACCTTTGCCGATCTTGACCTGTCGCGGTGCAAGAACGTGGTGATGAAGGGCAATTCCTTCCATGCGGTGACCACGCAGGTTGAGAATATGGCCGAGATCGAGTTCACCCAGTCGACCCCGTCAGAGACTTGGGTGATCGATACCGCCGGGCATCTACCGTTCGAGGGGCAAGCGCTCAACAGCGATGCGGTGGTGGCCCATGGGGCGATCCGCAACTCCCACAACGTGGCGCAGTTCGACATGCCTTATGTGAAACACGCCGAAGGGCCGGACCGGGATCAGTTGCATGTGGTTTGGCCGACGCCGGTGAAGGGCAAGGTCTCTGTCATGGTGCGGATGGACAACCGCTGACCATGGCGCTGCGCTGAGGTGATGAACGGCCCTGCCGGAGATCGGCGGGGCCATTTGTTTTAGAACTCCCGCCAGAGGCTAAGAGTGAGGGCCGAATTCTCTGGCGCGTCGAAGGGGATTTCGCTGCCCAGTTGCAGGCGGTATTTGGTGAAGCTGGGCGACAAAACGATGGAGGGGGCGAATTTGGCATAGGTCTCACCCCCGGTGTAGGTGAGAAAGACCTGCGCCATTCCGGTGGTCACGGGGGTGAAGTCGAGCCCCACGGTGCTGTCGATCTTAATGACCTCTTGGGAAAAGCCGAACTCCCACCTTGCGGAGGCATCGATGGTCAGCCAGCCATTCCGTTCGCCCAAGGTGAAGCCGCGGCCCCAAGACAGCCCGGCCCTGAGGTGGGGCGAGATGAACTCCCGCGACCAGCTTGCCCCGGCGCCGATATCGTAAGCCCAGCGACCCGTCTCGCTCGGCTCTTCCAAGGGGAAACGCAGGAAAACGGTGGCATGGCCGCTTTGCAGGCCAAAACGGCTTTGCGCGGTGTTGAGGTCGAAGCCGAGGGTCAGAGATTCGCGCAGCCCGTATTCGATATAGGTGCTTTGGGAGAGGTCGTAGAAGTAGGTCGCCGAGAAAGAACTTGAGATGAAGGTCGTGCCTTCCTCGCGCAGCCACGGCCCGGCGTGGGCGGCGGTGGGGCTGAACTGGCAGGCCAGTAGGGTAAGGCAAAGGGCAGATCGCATGGCAGGCTCCTGCTGCGATCTTGGTTAATGGCGGTTAACAAATCGTTTCTCGCGGGATGGGAACGTGAAAACCCGGCGCCGAAGGCACCGGGTTTTGCAGTTGCAATGTCAGGGTCGCCCGGCGTGGGCTCAGACATGGGCCTTGTTGCCGCGGGGGCCTGCGATGAGCCAGACGATGAAGCCCAGCACCGGCAGGATGATGATGCCCAAGACCCATGCGATCTTGGCCGCGCCCGAGGCGCTGGAGGTGACGACCTGATAGATGGCGTAGATGTCGGCGATGAGGATGATGAGCCCTAAAAGTCCATATTCCATTGTTTGATCCCTCTCGAATGCGTGCGTGTCTATTGAGTGATCAACCCAAGGGCGCGCGCAATTGTTCCCGGACCGCGCCGCGCTGGGCCTAAGCCGATCCCCGCCGGACTGCCCGTATTGCGGGAACCGGCGCCGCCTGCCTTGGGTTTTGTCGGTACAGCAATCATGAGAGGAACAAGCCATGACTGACACGACAGCACCCGCATCGCTGGTTTCTTCGGACAACGTGAACGGCACCGCCGTTTTCGGCGCGGATGGGACCGAAATCGGCCATATCGACCACCTGATGATCGACAAGAAATCCGGCAAGGTCGCCTATGCCGTGATGGGCTTCGGCGGTTTTCTGGGGCTCGGGGAAGAGCATTATCCGGTGCCGTGGAACGCGCTGAACTATGACCCGTCCCGCGATGGTTTCATGACCAACATCGACGAGGCAACGGTCAAAGGCGCGCCGGAACGGACTGAGCAGTGGCACAGCGACCGCGCGTGGCAAGAGCGGACGTTCGATCACTACGGCGTGCCCTATTACTGGATTTGATAGGCGCTCTAGATGGTTAAGGGAGGCGATGACGCCTCCCTTTCGCTGTGGCGATAGTCTGCGCAGCCCATTGTTTTCGCGCAGCGGATCGGGTCTGATGAGAGTGCGGCTGGTTTGGCCGTGATTGGAAAGGAATCCCCGATGCGCCGAATGATCGCTCTCGGCCTGCTGCTGACCCTTGGGGCATGCGGCGTGCCATTCGTACCCTTCATTTGATTTAGGAGAACCCTTCGATGGAAGCCTTTTTTGATACGCTTGGCGCGGTGGCGCTGATCGCGCTCGTGGTGGTCGGGCTTGCCGCCGGGGCCATTGCCGGGGCCGTGGCGGGCCGGAACCGTATTCTTTACCTTGTTTTAGGGGTCGTCGGCGCCGTGGCGCTGCCCTTCACCCTTGCCGCGCTGGGCGTGACGGTGGTGGCCGCGGGGGGCTTGCTGTTGCTGCTGGTCGTCGCTGCAATCGGAGCGGCGCTGGTGTTGGCCTTGGTGGCGGCGCTGCGACGGTAGCTGCGGCGTTTTAGTGTTGGATTGTGCAAGGGCCGCCCCGAGTGGGGTGGCCCTTTTTCTTTAGCGTTTACGGCGTTTTACATTGCCGCCGCGCATCCCGCCTCGGCCTGAGGTGCTGCGGCCTGAGGCTTGCTGCGCGGCATCGACGGCGCGGTCGACTGCTTGCTGCCGGGCCATCGGATCATCGGCGACGGCAAGGTCCACGGCCTCCAGCCGTTTGACCTCGTCACGCAGGCGTGCGGCCTCTTCGAACTCGAGGTTCTCGGCCGCCTTGCGCATGTCGGTGCGCAGCCCGTCGAGCACCGCCTGAAGGTTGCCGCCGGCCATCGGATTGTCGATCTGGGCGGTGACGCGGTTCATGTCCACATCGCCCTTGTAGAGCCCGGCAAGAATGTCTTCGACGTTCTTTTTCACTGTGGCGGGGGTGATGCCGTGCTCTTCGTTATAGGCGATTTGCTTGGCGCGGCGGCGATCAGTCTCGCCCATGGCGCGCTCCATCGAGCCGGTGATGCGGTCGGCGTACATGATGACGCGACCTTCGGCGTTCCGCGCGGCCCGGCCGATGGTCTGGATGAGTGAGGTTTCCGAGCGCAAGAAGCCTTCCTTGTCGGCGTCCAGAATGGCGACCAGTCCGCATTCGGGAATGTCGAGCCCTTCGCGCAGCAGGTTGATCCCGATCAACACGTCGAAGGCACCCAAACGAAGGTCCCGCAGGATCTCGATCCGCTCGATCGTGTCGATGTCGGAGTGCATGTAGCGCACGCGGATGCCCTGTTCGTGCATGTATTCGGTGAGGTCCTCGGCCATGCGCTTGGTCAGCACTGTGCAAAGCGTGCGGTAACCGTCGGCGGCCACTTTCCGCACCTCATCCAAGAGGTCGTCGACCTGCATCTCAACGGGCCGGATCTCGACCTTGGGGTCCAAAAGGCCGGTAGGCCGGATGACCTGTTCGGTGAAAACACCGCCCGATTGTTCGATCTCCCAGGCCGCCGGGGTGGCGGAGACAAAGACCGACTGCGGGCGCATGGCGTCCCATTCCTCGAACTTGAGGGGGCGGTTGTCCATACAGGACGGCAGGCGGAAGCCGTGTTCCGCAAGCGTGAACTTGCGCCGGTAGTCGCCTTTGTACATGCCGCCGATCTGCGGGACCGAGACGTGACTTTCGTCCGCGAAGACGATGGCATTGTCGGGGATGAATTCGAACAATGTGGGGGGCGGCTCGCCCGGGGCACGGCCGGTGAGATAGCGCGAATAGTTCTCGATCCCGTTGCAGACGCCGGTGGCCTCCAGCATCTCGATGTCGAAGTTGGTGCGCTGCTCCAGCCGCTGCGCCTCCAGAAGCTTGCCGTCGGCGACCAGTTGGTCAAGCCGGGTGCGCAGCTCTTTCTTGATGCCCTGAATGGCCTGCTGCATTGTCGGTTTCGGCGTCACGTAGTGGCTGTTGGCATAGACGCGGATTTGCTCGAACGTATCGGTCTTCTCGCCAGTCAGCGGGTCGAACTCGGTGATGCTTTCCAACTCCTCGCCGAAAAAGGACAGCCGCCAGGCGCGGTCATCAAGGTGGGCGGGGAAGATCTCAAGGCTGTCGCCGCGCACGCGGAAAGAGCCGCGCTGGAAGGCCGCATCGTTGCGTTTGTACTGCTGGGCGACCAGATCGGCGATCACCTTGCGCTGGTCGTACATGCCGCCCGCTTTCAGGTCTTGCGTCATCGCGCCATAGGTCTCGACGCTACCGATGCCGTAGATGCAGGAGACCGAGGCCACGATAATCACGTCGTCACGCTCCAAAAGCGCGCGGGTGGCGGAGTGGCGCATCCGGTCGATCTGCTCGTTGATCTGGCTCTCCTTCTCGATGAAGGTGTCGGAGCGCGCGACATAGGCTTCGGGCTGGTAATAGTCGTAGTAGGAGACGAAATATTCCACGGCGTTGTCCGGGAAGAAGCCCTTGAATTCGCCGTAAAGCTGCGCCGCCAGCGTCTTGTTGGGGGCGAGGATGATGGCGGGGCGCTGCGTCTCTTCGATGACCTTGGCCATGGTGAAGGTCTTGCCCGTCCCGGTGGCGCCCAGAAGCACCTGATCGCGTTCGCCCGAGTTGACGCCCTCGGTCAGTTCCTTGATCGCCGTGGGCTGATCGCCCGCCGGGTCGAATTCGGTGACCAGTTTGAACTTATGGCCGCCCTCCAGCTTGGGGCGGTTGCGCACGTCTGGGGCGGGGTTTGCCAGCATCGGCATCCCCTCGGTCTTGTCGGAATGGGCATAGGGCATCGCGGGTATCCTTCGTCAAGCTTCCCATAGGTGCCCTCTTTCACGCGGGGTTCAAGGGGCAGGGGGCCGCGAAGGGCGCTTTTGCCGCTACTTCATCAGCCGTTTGCGATTCTGTCGCACCTTGCGGGCCAGAGGGGCGAGCGAGGCGTCCATGATCTGATCGGGGCGTTTGCCCAGCATCATGGCCTGCGTCCCGGCGGTGAAGGCTTTGACCATGGCCGGGCCTTTCTCGGCCACCATGCGGTTGTTCTCACCGGGGCGGGCGGGCAGCGCGCCTGCCATGCCCAAGAGGCGCAGCGACATCACGATCTGGGTTTCCACCGCGAGGGCGGCGATCTGGCTTTGCAGGGCGAAGAGGGCGAAGGGGGTCATATGGAACACTCCAATGGGGTGATCTTGATGTAGTCTCTGCACCGCAGCATGGTAGGGTTTATTTGCGCGGGCCTGCATTCCCTTGCCCCTTGGCACGGAATATTAGATAAAGCCCAAGGTTATTGAAGCGAGAGTCCCGAAATGCGCGCACGTATCTACCAACCCGCCCGTACAGCGATGTCCTCCGGCACGGCCAAGACCCGTGTCTGGCTGCTTGAGTTTTCGCCCGCGGAAGCGCGCAGGGTCGATCCGCTGATGGGCTGGACATCTTCCGATGATACGCAAAGCCAAGTGCGCTTGCAGTTCGACACCCGCGAAGCCGCCGAAGAATACGCCCGGGATCATGGCATCGACGCGCAGGTGCAACTGCCCAACAAGCGCAAGCCCAACGTCCGCCCCGGCGGCTATGGCGAGAATTTCGCGACCGGTCGCCGTGGGGCGTGGACGCACTGAGGGTGTGAAGGCGGTCGCTTGCTTGCGCGGGCCATGCGCCCGCCCTTCGGCCCGCGCCACTATTCATCTGACCGCGTAGCAGGTAGCACCACATTTTCGCGCGGTGGCGTGCAGCCCCGCGACGATCGATACTGACGCCCGCCGGGCGTTTTCATTTCGGTTTAAAGCTTTCCCTTGTCTGCCGACGCGTTAGTTGTTGAACATGCAAACGAGGGGGACAAGAATATGACCGCAATCGTCGATTTCCTGAACACCGTCTTATGGGGCTACGTCCTCGTATATGGCCTGCTGGCTGTCGGGCTTTACTTCACTTGGCGCACTGGTTTCCTGCAATTCCGGCATTTCGCCGAATTCTTTCGCGTGGTCAGATCCTCGCGTGACACTTCCGCCGCGGGCATTTCACCATTTCAGGCGCTGACGATCTCTCTCGCCAGCCGGGTCGGTACGGGCAACCTCGCCGGGGTGGCCGTGGCGATCTATCTCGGCGGGCCGGGGGCTGTGTTCTGGATGTGGGTTGTGGCGCTCGTCGGCATGGCGACGGCCTATGCGGAATCGACCTTGGCGCAGCTTTACAAGGTTCGGAACGCGGATGGGCAATACCGTGGCGGGCCGGCCTTCTACATGTCCCGGGGCATCGGGTCGAACGCCATGGGCTATGTCTTTTCGGTCTGCCTCATCATCAGCTTCGGCCTGATCTTCTCGGCGGTGCAGGCAAACTCGATCTCCGTCGCGATGGAGGAAGCCTTTGCCATTCCCAAACTCGTCACCGGCCTTGTCGTCGGCGGTTTTGCGGGCATCGTCATCTTCGGCGGGATCAAATCCATTGCGCGGGTCGCGGAAAAGATCGTTCCTGCCATGGCCGGGCTCTATATCGTCGTGGCGTTGCTCGTCGTGGTTCTGAACATCGCCGATGTGCCCGCCATGCTGGCCTTGATTGTCAAATCGGCCTTTGGTTTCGAAGCGGCGGCAGGCGGCTTTACGGGGGGCTTCATGGTGGCCCTGCTCAACGGTGTGAAGCGCGGTCTGTTCTCGAATGAGGCGGGCATGGGCTCGGCCCCGAACATCGCCGCCGTCGCGGTGCCCGATCCGCACCATCCGTCCAGTCAAGGGCTGGTGCAGGGGCTTGGCGTCTTTATAGATACGCTGGTGATCTGCACGGCCACGGCGCTGATGATCCTGCTCTCGGGCGTGGTCGACTATTCCGAAGGTGCGGCGACCGGCATGGCGCTGACCCAGATCGCTTTGGAGCAGCATATCGGCGCATTCGGCCCGATCTTCATCGGGATCGCCATCTTGTTCTTCGCCTTTACCTCGATCATCGGGAATTATTCCTATGCCGAGAACGCGATGGAGTTCCTTGGGATGGGCAAGCGGATCCCGCTTCTCGTGCTGAAGGCGCTGGTGATCGCGATGGTGGTCTGGGGCTCGTTGCAGGCGGTCACGACCGTGTTCAACTTCGCCGATGCCTCCATGGCACTAATGGCGACGGTCAACCTGATCGCTATCCTGATCCTGTCCAAGACCGTTGCCAAACTCACGCGGGACTATTTCGCGCAGCGCAAGGCGGGGAAAGAGCCGATGTTCAGGATCGCCGAATATGCCGAGCTTGGCGATGGCGTCGATCACACGATCTGGAACAGCAATGTTGCCCGTGAAACGGAAGGCGCCAAGCCCGACTGAACGCGACAGAAGGCGAGGGGGTGGCCCCTCGCCTTTACTGTTCCGCGCGTGAATTTCGTTATTCTACGAGAAGATGCGACAGGTCGCAGCGGGCAAGGGCCGCATTGAGTTCTCCCGCAGCGGCATCGAGTATGCCGCCTTCGTCCAGCGCCGTTTCGCGGTCTCTCATGCGGACTTCCCCGTTTACGATGACCGTATGCACATCCGCCGCATTGGAATATTGCGCGACCGTGGTCAGGGGCATCATCGGCGGGTAGAGATGCGGTTTGCGGCGGTCGAGCATGACGATATCCGCCTTCTTGCCCGGTTCGAGTGAGCCAAGGTCCGCCTCCATCCCAATCGCCTTGGCGGCGTCGATGGTGCACATTTCCAGCACATCACGCGGCATCATCACCTCCGGGTCGCGGAAGTGGCGGCGGTGGTAGTGCAGGCATTGGGCCATGTGGCGGAACATGTCATAGCCCCGGTCCGGCGCTGCGGCGTCCGAGCCGAGGGCGACGTTCACCCCCATTTCGCGCAGTTCGGGCGCGGGGCAGCGGCCCAGAACCGACATGATGGCCGAGGGGTTGTGAACGATCGACGCGCCGCTGCGTTTGGCCGCGTCCATATCCTCGGGGGTGAGGTCGACCGAATGGGACAGATAGGCCCATGGGCCGAGAATGCCGAGGTTTTCGGCCAGCGCGATGGAGCCGGACCGGTGCCCATCCTGAGTGAACAGCAGCCCATGTTTTTCACGCAGGTCCATCGCGGCGCGGCACATCACGCGGATGTCATCGGGGGCCTGCGCAAAGTCCTCGGGCGAATAGACCGGCATGATGAGGCAGACCCCCGCGCCATCGTTCAGGAAATCCCCGTTGGTCTGGGCGAGTTCAGCGCAGACCTCTAACTGATCCTCGAAGGACAGGCTGACCTCCCGGTCAAGGTCCAGACTGCGGTAGGTCTTGGGGAAGGGGCGGTGGTTCAGGCCCGCGGCGAGCATCGTTCGGATGCCAATCTCGCGCGTGGCCTCGGAATGGAGATTGCCCGCTTCGACCGTATCGGTGCGGTAATGATCCGCCCCGCCGCCAAGCAGCATCGTGCAGGTGGTGATCCCCGCCTTCAGCCGCTCAAGCCCCGAAAGCCGGGCTTCAGCCTGCCAGAACGCGGGGGTGGAGCCGCGGGTGTAGATCGTCTCGCAGGCCTGAAACCACGCATCGCCATCGCCGCCGCCTAGGTTGCGCGTCAGCCCGTGGCCCGCATGGGCATGGCTGTCGATCAGCCCCGGCAGGGTGATCATATCGCGCCCGTCGATCACCTCGGCGGTCTCGGGGAGGGGCACTTCGCCCGCGGGGCCGACGGTGGTGATACGGTCGTTTTCGAACAGCACGGTGGCATCGTCGATAACACGTCGCTCCGCGTCCATCGTGATCGCGGTGGTGTGGGTGATCGCATGGCTGGTCATTACAGGTCCTCGCTCAACGCGGCCCCGAGGACATCGTCCTGCGCCGCAGCGCCTTCTTGCGAGGCTTCGAGTTTCAAAGTGCGCTCCGCTTCCAGAAGGTGGGCTTCCATCTCCGTCATCGCGGTTTCGAAATCCCCTGCGGCGAGGGCTGCGACGATGGCGGCATGTTCGTCCGGGCCGCATTGCGTATCGCATTTCGGTTTGAACACAGCCGTGACCAAGGTGCTTTTTGAAACGAGGTCGCGCAGGATATCGGCCAAGAGGGGAGAGGTGGCGAGTTCGGCCAGCAGCATATGAAAGGCGCCCGAGAGCCGGATGATACGCGCCGTGTCCCCTGCCGCCAGCGCTTCGCGTTCTTCGGCGATATGGGCTTCCAAGGCGGCCAGTTTTTCTTGCGCGCCGTGTTTCTTCAGCGCTTCGATCACGCCGCGTTCCACGACGCGGCGGGTGAAAAAGACATCGCGGGCTTCGTCGACCGATGGTGTGGTGACAAAGGCGCCGCGGTTCGGGATGTGGCTGACCAGCCCGTCATGGGTCAGTTGGTCCAATGCCCGCCGAATGCGCGGACGGCTGGCGCCAAAGATTTCGCACAGCCGTTCCTCTTTCAATCGCGTGCCGGGCGGCAGGCGACGTTCGGCGATGGATTTCCAGATCCGTTCATAGATCTGCTTCTCCGTGAGCTTTGCTCCTGTCACCTATCGGCCCCCCTCAAATCTTTATTTACTAAATTTGCCTCAATAGTCGTCGAAACGCCCGATAAAGTGCAAGCAATTTATGTCAGCACAGATTGTTAACAATAATTGTAGACAGAAAAATGGAATCGTGCCAGCCTAGCTTTAGTCGCTGTGATGCAGGTCCGCTGTGCTCGCAGGGCGGCACGAACAGGGAGATAACAATGACACCGCGCAAATTTCTATTCACCTCGGCTCTGGCACTCAGCTGCGCCAGCATGGCGCAGGGTGAGACCTTCCGCCTAGGCACCAATGGCGACCTCTACGGTCTCGACCCGCATTCGATGACCGACAGTTTCACCGTCTCATTCTTGAACCACGTCTATGAGGCGCTGGTCCGCTATGACGCGGACCTCAAGATCGAACCGGCGCTCGCCACCAGTTGGGAGCAGATCGATGAGACCACCGTGCGCTACAAACTGCGCGAGGGGATCAAGTTCCACGACGGGCAGGATTTCTCAGCCGAAGACGTGGTGGCCTCGGTCAAACGGGCCGCGCACGAAGATTCTCCCATTCGCGGCAATATCGCCGGTCTGGTCGATGCCAAGATGGTCGATGAGATGACCGTCGATCTCATGCTCGACGGCCCGAACCCGCTTTTGAACAACTTCCTGACCAATGTGCTGATCTTCGACAGCGGCTGGCTCGAAAAACATGATGCGCTTGACCCGATCGACGCGCAGAAGGGCGAGGAAGGCTACACCACCTCCAACGCCAATGGCACCGGCCCCTTCCGCTTTGAATCCCGTACCCCGGACGCGCAGACCGTGCTGACCGTGAACGAGGATTGGTGGGACGAGCCGCAGCACAACCTGACCCGGATCGAGCTGAACCCGATCAACTCCGATGCGACCCGCGTGGCGGCGATGCTCTCGGGCGAGCTGGACATGATCGTGCCCTCGCCCTTGCAGGACGCCAAGCGGATCGAGGCGACCGAAGGTATGCATGTGCTCGAAGCGCCGGGCCTGCGCGCGATCATGATGGGCATCAATATGTCCGACACGTCGAACAACCCCAACCAAGACGACAACCCGCTGCAAAAGGTCGAGGTCCGTCAGGCGCTGGTTCATGCGATCAGCTATGACCTGCTGCGCGACAAGATCATGCGCGGCAAATCCCGCAATCTCGGCGGTTTGCTGGCCCCGCAGGTGCCGGGCTTTGACGAAGGGGTCGATGAAATCCCCGCCTATGATCCCGAAAAGGCCAAGCAGATGCTGGCCGATGCCGGCTACCCAGAAGGCTTCAGCCTGAACATGAACTGCCCCAATGACCGCTATGTCAACGACGCCGCGATCTGTC
The DNA here is from genome assembly GCF_043556995.1 of Sulfitobacter sp. 1A15106. Taxonomy (NCBI): domain Bacteria; kingdom Pseudomonadati; phylum Pseudomonadota; class Alphaproteobacteria; order Rhodobacterales; family Roseobacteraceae; genus Sulfitobacter; species Sulfitobacter sp. 1A15106. Next base: position 102,266 of record NZ_JBIFFM010000011.1, read on the forward strand.
AGGCGCTGGCGGCGATGTTTGCCCGCGTCGGCGTCAAGGCAGACCTCACGGCAGAGACCAAGGCGATCCACTTCGAGCGCGCCCGCGCCAATGAGACCGACATGTTCATGCTGGGCTGGGCCACGCTGCCGATGCTCGACGGCTTCTCGGTGCTCTCGGCGATGCTGCACACGCCCGAAGGGCAGATGGGCACATGGAACCCCGGCGGCTATTCCAACCCCGAGGTCGACCGTCTGACCAAGGCCGTGGCGACCGAGCTGGATGCCGAAAAGCGCATGGAAATGATGGTCGAAGCCTTCCGCATCGCCGATCAAGAGGTGGCATGGTTGCCGCTGCACGCCCAGCCCTTGTCGTGGGCCGCGCGTGATGCGGTGAAGATCACCCAGACCGCGGATGACAAACCGCGCCTCTGGCTCGCCCGGATCGAGTAACCTGCCCCCGGGCGGGCGCCCCTCCCCACGCCCGCCCACCGATAACCTTGCCAGCCGGAGGCCAGCATGTTCGCCTTTCTTATCCGCCGCATCATACAGGCCGCGCTGGTGATGCTCGTCGTCGCCTCGATCGCCTTTCTGATGTTCCGCTTTCTGGGTGACCCGATTTCCAACCTTCTGCCAGAAGACGCCACCGTGCAGGACCGCGCCGAGATGCGCGAGAAACTGGGGCTCAACGACCCCGTTCTGGTGCAATACGGGCGTTTCATCGCAGATGCGGCGCAGGGCGACTTTGGTCAGTCCTATCGCAACAACCGCCCCGTCTCGGACCTTCTGGCCGAACGCTTTCCCGCCACCGCCGAGCTGGTGCTGGTCGCCGCCGGTCTGGCGCTGGCACTTGGGGTGCCCTTGGGCATCTACACCGCCCTCAACCCGCGCGGCTGGCTGAGCCAAGGGTTGCAGGTGATCTCGCTCCTAGGGATCTCGGTGCCCACCTTCGTCACCGGCATTCTGCTGATCCTCGTCTTCTCGGTCTCGCTGGGATGGTTGCCAAGCTTCGGGCGCGGCAAGGTGGTCGATCTTGGCTGGTGGACCACGGGGTTCCTGACGGTATCGGGCCTCAAGGCGCTGATCCTGCCCGCGATCATGCTGGCGCTGTTCCAGATGACGCTGATCATGCGGCTGGTGCGGGCCGAGATGCTGGAGGTGCTGCGCGCGGATTACATCAAGTTCGCCAAGGCCCGCGGCATCCCGAACCGCATGCTGCATTTCAAATACGCGCTGAAGAACACGCTCATTCCGGTAATGACGATCTTTGGTCTGCAACTGGGCGGGCTCATCGCCTTTGCCATCATCACCGAAACGGTCTTTCAATGGCCGGGGATGGGCTTCTTGTTCATCCAAGCGGTGAACTTTACCGATGTCCCCGTCATGGCCGCCTATCTGGTGCTGGTGTCTTTCATCTTCGTCGTCATCAACACGCTGGTCGACCTTTTGTACAACGTCGCCGACCCGCGCCTGCAGGCCGAAAGAACGCCCGCGCGCGGCGTCTGAGGAGGTTTCCCTATGTCAAACTTCATGCCCATGCTCTACGCTTTCTGGGACAGCGATATCACCTACAGCTTCCGCAAGTCGCGCGTGGCGGTGATCTCGGCGCTGGTGCTGCTGGCGATGTTCCTCACGGCGATCTTCGCCCCGAGCCTTGCGCCGCAGGACCCGTTCAACATCGCCGAACTGGACCTTTTCGACAGTGAGTTGCCCCCGGCCTGGGCCGAGGGTGGCAGCGCCGCCTACCTGCTTGGCACGGACACGCAGGCCCGCGATGTGCTCTCGTCGATCATGTACGGGATGCGGATTTCCCTGCTGGTCGGTTTCGCCAGCGTGATCCTTGCCGCCGTGATGGGCGTGGCGCTTGGCCTTTTGGGCGGCTTTCTTGGCGGGATCGTCGATGCGGTGCTGATGCGGATCGCCGATGTGCTGCTGAGCTTCCCGCCGATCCTCGTGGCGCTTTTGATCAACGGCATTCTGCGCGGTGCGCTGCCCAGTTCGGCGCAGGCCGAGTCGGCGCTCATTGTGCTGATCCTGTCGATCGGGCTGACCAATTGGGTGCAATATGCCCGCACCGTGCGCGGCTCGACCATGGTGGAACGCCGCAAGGAATATATTGAGGCGGCGCGCACGCTTGGCACCGGCAAGCTGGCGATCATGATCAAACATATCCTGCCCAATGTGCTGGGCCCCGTGCTGGTCATCGCGACGATCAACCTCGGCATGGCGGTGCTGACCGAGGCGACGCTGAGCTTTCTGGGTGTCGGCATGCCGCCCACCCAGCCCTCGCTCGGCACGTTGATCCAGATCGGCAACGAATTCCTGTTCTCGGGCATCTGGTGGGTCGTCGTCTTTCCCGCCGCGGCATTGGCGATCCTTGTGCTGGCGGTCAACCTGCTGGGCGACTGGCTGCGCGATGCGCTCAACCCCAAACTGCGCTGAGGTAATCCCATGTCACTTCTCGAACTGGACAACATCGTTGTCGAATTCCCCACCCGGCGCGGCCCGCTGGAGGCCGTCAAGGGGCTGAGCCTCGACCTCGACGAAGGCGAGATCCTTGGGCTGGTGGGTGAATCCGGCGCTGGCAAGTCGATCACGGGGGCGGCGATCACCGGGCTGATCGAACCGCCCGGCCTGATCCGCACGGGCGAGGTGCGGCTGCGCGGCGCGCGGATCGACAACCTGCCCGCCGACAAGATGCGCCGCATTCGCGGTAAGGAGATCGGCGCGATCTTTCAAGACCCGCTGACCAGCCTCAACCCGGTCTATACCGTGGGCGAGCAACTCATCGACACGATGCGCGTGCATCTCGGGCTCGACCAGAAGACCGCCCGCCAGCGGGCCATCGACTGGCTGGCCGAAGTCGGCATCCCGGCCCCTGAGGCGCGGCTTGACCAATACCCGCACCAGTTCTCAGGCGGGATGCGGCAGCGGGTGGTGATCGCGCTGGCGCTCTGTGCCGAGCCCAAGCTCATCATCGCGGATGAGCCGACCACGGCGCTCGACGTCAGCGTGCAGGCGCAGATCCTTTCCCTGCTTAAGCGGCTCTGCCGCGAGAACGGCACGGCGGTGGTGCTGGTGACCCACGACATGGGCGTGATCGCCGAGACGGCGGACCGCGTTGCGGTGATGTACGCCGGGCGGCTGGTTGAGATCGGCGATGTGAAACAGGTCATCGAAGAACCGTTGCACCCCTATACCCGCGGCCTCATGGCTTCGATCCCGCAGATCGGCATCCGCGACCGGCGCCTCACGCAGATCGAGGGCGCCATGCCCGGCCTGCGCAACCCCGCGCCCGGCTGCGCCTTTGCACCGCGCTGCCCCCGGGCGATGGACCATTGCCACAGCATCCGCCCCTCGCCGCAGGACGCCGGCACCGGCCAAGTCGCCTGTCACCTTTACGGAGAGACGTCATGACCCCCCAGATCACCCCCGACGACATCCTCAGCGTGCAGAACATCTCCAAACGCTTCGACGTGTCCGAACCCTTCCTCAACCGGCTGCTGGAACGCCGCCCGCGCCGTATCCTCACGGCGGTGAACGACATCAGCTTCGACGTGCCGCGCGGCAAGACCTTTGCCGTGGTGGGCGAGTCGGGCTGCGGCAAATCCACCGTGGCGCGGCTGTTGATGGGATTGCACAGCCCGAGCGGCGGCACGATCCGCTTCGAGGGGGACGACATCACCCATATGCCCCCCGGCAAACCTGCCGCCCTGCGCCGCCGGATGCAGATGATCTTTCAAGACCCCTATGCCTCGCTCAACCCGCGCTGGCGGGTGCGCGACATCATCGGCGAGCCGCTCAAGAACTTCGGCATCTGCAAGACCCGGGCCGAGGTCACCCGCGAGGTCGAGAAACTGCTGAGCCAGGTCGGTCTGAACCCCGCCGATGCCAAGAGATTCCCGCATGAGTTCTCCGGCGGCCAACGCCAGCGTCTGTCCATCGCGCGGGCGCTTACGACACGCCCCGAACTGCTGATCTGCGACGAGCCGACCTCGGCGTTGGACGTGAGTGTGCAGAGTCAAATCCTCAATCTGATGAAGGACCTGCAAGACGAGTTCAACATGAGCTACATCTTCATCAGCCACGATCTGGCGGTGGTCTGGTACATGGCCGATCTGTTGGCGGTGATGTATCTGGGCAAGATCGTCGAGGTCGGCCCGAAGGAGGAGATCTTCGGCAACCCGCAGCACCCCTATACGCGCCTGCTGATGGAAACGGTGCCGAAGCTGACCGTTGGCGGCGCCGAACGCGCGCCCGTGGCAGGAGAGGTGCCGAACCCGATCTCGCCGCCGCCCGGCTGCGCCTTTCACCCGCGCTGCCCGATGGCGAATGACACCTGCCGAAACGTGGCCCCCGCGCTCAACCTGCGCGAGGGCGGTCAGAAGTCGGCTTGTCACGCGGCGGACGAGGGGCGGCTGAAGCCGTGGCTTCGGTTGGCGGCGGAGTAGGGGGGATGGAGTTCGATTTCACCACCCTGCCAGAACGCGACCGCTACCGGCTGCTGTCGAGCTTCGTGGCACCGCGCCCCATCGCGCTGGTCACCACGTTGAGCGCCGATGGCGTGCCCAATGCCGCGCCGATGAGCTTTTTCAACGTCTTCTCGCAGGAGCCGCCGATCGTGATCCTCGGCATCCAATGCCGTCCCGATGGCAGCATCAAAGACACGGTCACCAACATCGATCGGCGTCAGAGCTTCTGCGTCAATATGGTCGACATGGCCTTGGCCGAGGCGATGATCACCTGCGGCATCAGCTATGCGCCGGACGTGGACGAGATCGCGACCGCCGGGCTGACCATGACCCCCGCCAGCCAGATCGACGGTGGCTGGATCGCGGAAAGCCCCTGCGCCATGGAATGCGTGGTCGAAGAGACCATCCGCTATGCCCGGCGCGAGATCATTCTGGGCCGTGTCGTGCAGATGCATGTGCGCGACAACTGCCTTGACGAGGCGGGCCGCTATGTCCGGCCGGAAAATTACCAGCCCATCGCGCGGCTGCATGCCGACAATTACATCACCTCCGACCGGCAGTTCGAGCTCAAGGTTCCCGAGACGCCGCCGGTTGGCGTGACACAGAAAGCCAATTGATGAAAATTCACCTGATCAATCCAAACTCGACCGCGGGCATGACCGAGGCCATCGCCCGCACCGCCCGCGCCCAGGCCGGGCCGGGGGTCGAGGTCGTTGCCGCCACCGCACGGGCGACACCGCCCAGCATCGAAGGCTATGCCGATGAGGCGCGCGCCGTGCCCGCCATGCTCGACGCGATTCTTGAGGCCGAAGCGGCGGGGGCTGCGGCCCATGTGATCGCCTGTTTCGACGATCCCGGTCTCGATGCCGCCCGGGCCGTGGCCAAGGGGCCGGTGATTGGTCTGTGCGAAGCCGCGCTCATTGCAGCCGGGCGGATCGCCAAACGCTTCTCGGTCGTGACCACCTTGCCCCGGGCCGTGCCGATCATCGAAGACCTTGGCGACCGCTACGGCTGTGGCCGCGCGCTTTGCGCCGTACATGCTGCCGACATCCCGGTGCTCGACCTCGAATATGCGCCGGTGCAGACCCTGCCGCTGATCGCCCGCAAGATCCGCCAGACGGTTGAGGAAGACCGGGCCGAGGCCGTGGTGCTGGGCTGCGCGGGCATGAGCGCGCATCTAGAGCAATTGGGCCGCGACGCGGGCGTGCCGGTGATCGACGGTGTGGGCTTTGCCATCCGCATGGCCGCTGGCCTTGCCGCGACCGGGCTGGTGACCGCCAAGACCGGCGCCTATGCCCTGCCGCGCGTCAAGCAAGCCGCCGCCCCGCAAGCGCGCGTCGCCCCTCTGACACGATAGACAGGACAAGACATGACCAAGCCTTTGCTGCTTAAGAACCTCCGCCTCATGGGGGCGGATGCCGCCGATGTGCTGATCGAAGGCGGGCGCTTCGCGCAGATCGCGCCTAAGATCACGCCGACCGGGGAGGTCTCCGTAGAGGATTGCGGCGGCGCGCTGGCGCTGCCGGGCCTCGTCGATGCGCATGCACATCTCGACAAGACGCTCTGGGGCATGCCCTGGCACCCGCATCAGCAGGGCAAAAGCTTGCAACAGATGATCGACACGGAGCGCAAGCTGCGTCACGAGTTGGACATGGACGCAGAGCGGCAATCGGCACGGCAGGTGGCGCTGGCGCTGTCCAAGGGCACCACGGCGATCCGCAGCCATGTCGATATCGACACCGAACATGGGTTGAGCCTGCACCGGGGCGTGGCCGCCACCCGGGCGCGCTATGCGGATGTCATGCAGATCGAGACGGTCGCCTTTCCGCAATCGGGCTTGATGATCCGCCCCGGCACGCTGGAACTGATGGACGAAGCCCTGCGCGAGGGCGCCGATATCGTCGGCGGACTCGACCCCTGCGGCATCGACCGTGACCCCAAGGGGCAGCTCGACGCGGTGTTTGGACTGGCGGAGAAACACGGCAAGCCGATCGACATCCACCTGCATGAGCCGGGTGAGATGGGGGCGTTTAGCCTTGAGATGATCCTCGACCGGACCGAGGCGCTGGCGATGCAGGGCAGGGTGACGGTCAGCCACGCCTTCTGCCTCGGCATGGGGGATCAGGCGCGGGTGGCGGGGCTGCTCGACCGAATCGCGGCGCTGGAGGTCTCGCTGGCCACCACCGCGCCCGCTGCGCGCCCGGTGCCCTCGGTCGCCGCCTGCCGCGAGCGCGGCATCGCGATCTGCGCGGGCAACGACGGCATCCGCGACACTTGGACCCCTTACGGCAACGCCTGCATGTTGGAGCGCGCGATGCTCGTCGGCCTGCGCAACAATTTTCGTGCGGATGTGGAGGTCGGCTGGGCGCTCGACACCTGCACCACCGAAGGCGCGAAGGTGATGGGGCTTGAGCACTACGGCCTCGCCCAAGGCTGCCGCGCGGATCTGATGTTGGTCGATGTCGAAGCGGTCTCGGAGGCCATCACCCAACGCCCGCCGCGCCGCTTGGTCCTATCGGGCGGCCAAATCGTGGCCCGCAATGGCGAGACGGAGGCGGCATGGCAGAGCGCTTGAAACGCAGCGCCCTGACCGCCGCTTGGGTCGTGGGGCATGAGGACGGGCAACATTGCCTTTACCGCAATGGCACCGTGGTCGTGGAAGGCGAAAAGGTGCTGCACGTCGGCCATGACTTCGCGGGCGACGTGGCCGAGACAATCGACTTCGGCGAGGCGCTGATCGGGCCGGGGTTCATCGACCTCGACGCGCTGGCCGATCTCGACACCACTGTGCTTGGCTATGACAATCATCCGCCGGAGTTGAAGGGCCGCGTCTGGCCCGAGAGCTACATGGCCGCTGGCCCGCGTGAGATGTACACGCCCGAGGAACTGGCCTTTCAGAAACGCTATGCCTTCACTCGGCTGATCCGCAACGGCATCACCACGGCGCTGCCCATTGCCTCGCTCTTTTACCGCGCTTGGGGCGAGACGACAGAGGAATTCGATGCCGCGGCAGAGGCGGCGGCGGACCTCGGGTTGCGGGTCTACCTCGGCCCCGCCTATCGCAGCGGCAATCTGGTGGTGAATGAAGATCGGCAAATCGGTTTCCACTATGATGAACCGCGCGGCTTTGCGGGGCTGGCCGGGGCCGAAGCCTTTGTCGCGCGGCACGAGAATACCCACGGCGGGCTGATCCGCACCATGTTGGCCCCCGACCGGATCGAGACCTGCACGCCCGCGCTTCTGCGCCGCAGCGGGGCGGCTGCCCGCGATCTGGGCGTGCCGATCCGCCTGCATTGCTGCCAGTCGCGGCTGGAATATGATCTGGTGCTGCAACAGCATGGCAAAAGCCCGTTGGAACTGCTGCGCGATACCGGTTTTTTTGCTCCGTCCACAATCCTGCCGCATGGGCTGTTCCTGTCGGGCCTCAACGGCATCACCCATGCCGCACCTGATCTCGAAATCCTGACGGCCTCCGGTGCCGCCCTTGCTCATTGCCCGCTGGTGATGGCCCGTAGCGGCAAGATCATGCAGTCCTTCGCACGATTCCGCGACCTTGGCGTCCCCATCGGTATGGGCACCGACACGCATCCCGCCGACATGATCCAGAACATGGCTCTGGGCGTGATGACCGCCCGTATCGCGGAGGGTGATCCGACCGCCGTCCGCGCCGCCGACTTCTACGATGCCGCCACCCTCGGCGGCGCTGCGGCGCTGAACCGCGCGGATCTGGGTCGGCTGGCTCCGGGAGCCGCCGCCGACCTGAACGTCATCCGGCTGGACAGCCCCGACATCGGGCAGCGCATCGACGCCATTCAGACGATCCTGCTTAACGGCTCAGGCCGCGACGTATCGGACGTGATGATCGCGGGGCGGTTCGTCATGCGCGATGGTGCCATCCCCGGCGTCGACGATATGGCCTATCACGCCAAAGCGCAGGGGCAGTTCGACCGGATGGTCGCGCAATATCCTGACAGGACGTTGTTCCATCCCCCGGTGGAGGAAATTTTCACGGGCAGCTACGGGGTCAAAGGCCCATAGCCGCTGTGGACGAAGCCTGCGACCGCCTGAGTTACCGCTAGCCGTTGGCCCGCCTCACAGTAGATGCGGGCCATCGGCGTCACGCTTTGAGGCTACTTCACGCCCCCCACAACCGCGTGCAAACCGGGGCAATCTCACCTTCGATCGCGGCCATCGCGTCAACGATCAGGTCCTCGCGCCAGCGGCGGCCTGCGATTTGCACGCCGATGGGCTGCGGGCCTTGGGGCAGTTCCGCGATATGCGTGGGGATGTTGCCCGCGGGCAGGCCGGTGAAGTTCATGACGAAGGACCAAAGCCCCTTCCCCAAGACTTCGCGCACGCCCTCCGGGCCTTCGGTGTCGCGCCCGGCGGTGAAGAAGGGGGCGAACATGAAGGGGGTCAGCACGAGGGGGTAGTCCTCAAGAAACAGCGACCATTCGCGCGCGTAATGGGTGCGTTTGGCCAGCATGGCAAGCTGTTCGGTGCCTTTGAAGGGCGGGTATTCGGCGTAGTAATCCTCAAAAATCGCCTTCAGATCGTCGGAGCCGTGGGTTCGGATGTCCTCGCCCATCAGCGCTTCGACTTCGCCCATCAGGGCGCGATAGCCGTTTTTGCCGGCTTCATAGGCAAGGGGCGGTTCCACCTCTTCGACGGCGTAGCCTGCGTTGGACAGGGCAGAGGCGGCTTTGTCGAGTGCGGTGGCCACATCCGGATGCAGGCCAAAGCCGAAATCATCGCGGGTGAAGGCCACGCGGATCGGGCCTTCGATCGGCGCGCCGCGCCAGGGCAGAGGCACATGGAAGGGGTCGCGCGCATCTGCGGCGATCAGGCTTGGCATCGATAGATGCAGGTCAGCCGCCTTGCGCACGATCAGCCCCTGCACCGACATGGATTGCGCCAAGAGACCGCGCTCGGCCTTTTGGCTGGGGTTGTAGGCGGGCACCCGGCCTAGGCCCGGCTTGACCGTCACCGCGCCATTGGCCGAGGCGGGGAAACGCAAGGAGCCGCCGATGTCGTTGCCATGAGCCAGCGCGCCGATCCCGGCCATGACAGCCGCGCCCGCGCCGCCGGAGGAGCCGCCTGCCGACAGATGCCGCCCCCAAGGGTTGTAGGTGCGCCCATAAAGCGGGTTGTCGGTATCGGCGCGAAAGGAAAACTCCGGCGTGTTGGTGCGCCCGATGACGATGGCACCCGCCTGTTTGAGGTTGCGCACCACCGGCGCATCCTCGGGCGCGATGATGTCTTTGAAGGCGGGGACGCCGTTGCTTGTGGCATGGCCCTTTTGGTCGACGTTGATCTTGATCGTGACCGGAACACCATGCAGCGGCCCTTTGGGCGCGTCGCTTTTGTCGAGGGCGGCAGCCTTGGCGCGGGCCTCATCGGCGAGGGTCTCGACCACCGCGTTCAAAGCCGGATTGACCTCCTCCATGCGGGCAATCGCCGCCTCGGTCGCTTCAACCGCCGAGAGTTTTCCTGCGCGGGTCGCGCTTGCGATTTCCTGCGCGTCCCATTGCCAAAGCGGTTTACTGTCGGTCATTCCGGTTCCTTTCGTTCAGTCGTTTTCAAAGCGGCATCCGCACCCTGATGGCGCGAACTTCGGAGAAAGAATTTAGCAACGCAAGTAAATTCGCGGCGAAATGCGTTGTCGGCGGTGCGGCTGGCTACATTCGAGGCTTTCAGCGATCACCCGGCCATGATGGCGCTGGCGGCCTCTATGGCGAGGGGGGCAGCCTTGGCGACAAATTCCTCCGGCGTGTATTCCGAAAGGGAGCCTGCGAGATGTATCGCGCTGAGCGGCGCGCCGTTCCGGTCGGTGATGGCGACGCCCACCGCGACCTCGCCCAAGGCATATTCATCACAGACCACGGCAAAGCGGTTTTCGCGGGCGATGCTAAGCTCGGCTATGATCGCTTCGGGGTCGGTCTTGGTGCTGGCGGTGAAGGGGTGCAAGGGCGCGCGGGTGAGGATTTCGCGCGCCGCGTCATCGGGAAGCTGCGCCAGCGCGGCACGCCCGCCAGCGGTGCAGAAGGTCGGCACGCTATGGCCCACGAGGGTGGCGAAAAAGGTCTCGCGTTTGCTTTGCATGCGCAGGGCATAGATCAGGCGCGTTTCGTCATAGAGGCTGAGATCGACCCGCTCGCGCAGGGATTTGCGCAGTTCCAGCAGGACTGGCGTGGCTTTCTGCACCACGGGGTCGAGCCGCAGCAGATCAAGCGTGTGATCCAACAGTCGGATGCCGGGCAGGTATCCGCGATCATCCCCGCTACGCCGTATATACCCGCTCTTCGTGAGCGTATGCACAAGCCGTTGGGCTGCGGATCGGTCGATGCCTGCGGTCTTGGCGATGTCGGAAAGGGTCATCGGCCCGGTCGCGTTGTGAAAGGCGCCCAGCACCTGCATTGCGCGATCTGCCGCCCGGACGAACAAACGGTCGTCCTCTGCCTGATTCTGCGCCGCCTGCGGGGCATCTTCACGGAAAAATCTACTCATAAATGTCCTGTAGTTGACGAATCGTTAAAGCGCCGCTTACGCTTGCTGTGCACTATAGCTGTATTGCAATGCGATACACAATGGGCGTGGCCCGCGGATGACGGGGCCGAGAAGGTGAAGGAGACGGGTTTGGAAAGTGGTTCTGGAATGCGCGTGGCTGTTGCGGGCTTTCTGCACGAGACGAACACATTCGCCCCCAATCCGGCGGATATGCAGGCTTTCCAACTGGGCGGTGGCTATGTCCCCATGGTGCGCGGCGCGGCGATGTTGCCCGCCTTCGAAGAGGTCAACCTTGGCATGGCGGGTGCGCTGCGAGTGGGCCAAGCGCAGGGTTGGGACATCGTGCCGATCCTCTGGGCGGGGGCGATCCCCTCGGCCCATGTCAGCCGCGACGCCTATGAGACGATTGCGGGTGAGATCATCGAAGGCATTCGGCAAGCCGGGCCGCTCGACGGGGTCTTTCTGGACCTGCACGGCGCCATGGTGGCGGAGCATCTCGATGACGGGGAAGGGGAGCTTGTCCGCCGTCTGCGTGCGGTCGTGGGGCCGGATGTGCCCATCGCCACGGCGCTGGATCTGCACGGCAATATCTCTGAAGATTTCGTTGCGAATGTCGATGTGCTCGTCGGATTTCGCACCTATCCGCATGTGGACATGGCCGATACCGGCGCTGCCGCGGCCCGCCAGCTCCACTGGATCATGACCACCGGCCAGCGCCCGGCCAAAGCCTTTCGCCACATGTCATATCTTGTGCCGATCCCGTTTCAATCGACCGAAATGTCGCCGGGGCGTGAACTTTATGAGGGGGTCGCCGCCTGTGAAGCCGCGGGGGCGCTCTCGGCCAGCCTGTTCATGGGCTTCCCGGCGGCGGATATTCCCGATTGCGGCCCGGTGGCTGTTGCCTATGGCGAGACGCAGACCGCAGCAGACGCCGCCGCCGACAGGCTTGCCGCAGCCTATGAGGCGGCAGCGCCCGCCTTCTTGGAAAATGAGGCCTATGATCCCGACAGGGCCGTGGCCGAGGCCCTGTCGCGTGCCGCCGGGCCGGGGCGTGGGCCTGTGGTCATCGCCGACACCCAAGACAACCCCGGCGCGGGCGGCGTATCGGCCACCACGGGCATGTTGCGCGCGCTCGTCAAGGCCGAAGCCCAGAACGCGGCCATCGGGTTGATCGTCGACCCCGCCGCCGCCGAAGCGGCGCATCAGGCCGGGGTCGGTGCCGAGGTTAACCTGCGCCTTGGCGGACATGCCGAAATCACGGATGACGCGCCGTTTGAAACGATGGCGACGGTCCAGCATCTTTGCGACGGAACCCTGCGCGCGACCGGCCCCTATTATGGCGGCACGGCGCTGAACCTCGGCCCCTCGGCCTGCCTGCGCATCGGCGGGGTCCATGTCGTCGTGACCAGCCGCATCGCCCAGATGGCCGACCGCGAGATGTTCCGCTTTGTCGGCATCCAACCCGAAGAGATGGACCTTTTGGTGGTCAAAAGCTCCACCCATTTCCGCGCAGACTTTGCCCCCATCGCGCGCGACATCCTTGTCGCCTGTGCACCGGGGCCGATGCCCCTCAATCCGGCCGATTTGCCCTTCACGCGCCTGCGTGCGGGGCTTCGGCATTCTCCGAATGGCCCTCGTTTCGGGGCCAAGGGTGCCCAAAGCGCACCACCTGACCAGGGCGGCAAGACCGCCTTGGCCCAATAAAAACCAAAAGATCACTCAACAAGGGAAAACCACATGATACCTCTACGATCGGCACTGAAACAGTCGCGCGGACTTGCCGCCGCCTTTGCCGCGACCACGGCGCTTTTGGCACCCGGCTCTCTGGCGGCGCAGGATGGCGAAACGACCATCACGGCGGTCATGCACTCGGGCCTGCGGGTTCTCGATCCGGTCATCACCACCGCGCATATCACCCGCAACCACGGTTATATGGTCTATGACGTCCTGACCGCCGTGGACGAAAATTTTGAGCCGCAGCCCCAGATGGCCAGCTGGGAGGTCTCGGATGACGGGCTCGTCTATACTTTCACCCTGCGCGATGGGCTGATGTTCCATGACGGCGCGCCGGTGACTGGCGAAGATGTCGTGGCCTCGCTCAAACGCTGGGGCAAGCGTGACGGCGGCGGGCAGTTGATCTTTGACGTGACCGAGAGCCTTGAAGCCAGCGACGAGAAGACTGTCGTCTGGACCCTGACCGAGCCTTTTGGCCCGCTCTTGTCGGTGATCTCCAAACAATCCGCCGTGCCGCCTTTCATCATGCCCAAGCGCGTGGCCGAAACCTCGGCGGATGAGACGATCACGGAATATATCGGCTCCGGCCCCTTCGTCTTTAACCAAGATGAATACGAGCCTGGCGTGAACGTCACCTATGAGAAGTTCGACGACTACGTCCCGCGTGACGAGGAAGCCTCGTGGATGGCTGGCGGTAAGGTGGTCAATGTCGACCGTGTGGTTTGGACCACGATGCCCGACGCGCTGACCGCGATCAACGCGCTTTCGGCGGGGGAGATTGACTATCTCGAACAGGTGCAGATCGACCTGCTGCCGATCCTCGACGCCAGCCCCGAGGTCACGGTCGAGACCCGCGATGACCTTGGCTATGTCACCATCGGTCGGCCCAACCACCTGCACCCGCCCTTTGACAACAAGCTGGTGCGTCAGGCGGCGATGGCGGCGCTGGACCAAGAATCCATGCTGCAAACGATGCAGGGCGACCCGGCCTATTACAACGTCTGCGGCGCGATCTTTGGCTGTTCGACCCCTCTGGGCGACGAAGCGGATGCTGAGATCGTGACCGGCGGCGCGGATCCGGAAAAGGCGAAGGCCTTGCTCGAAGAGGCGGGATATGACGGCACGCCCATCGTGCTGATGGCGCCAACGGATGTGATCAGCCTGATCAACCAGCCGGTGGTGGCGGCCCAAGCCCTGCGCGAGGCGGGTTTCGAAGTCGACATGCAGTCGATGGACTGGCAGTCGGTCGTGCAGCGCCGCGCCCAGCAAAGCCCGGTCTCTGAGGGTGGCTGGAACATGTTCTTCACCAACTGGATGGTGCCCGAGATTTCGGACCCGCTGACCAATGTGATGGTCAGTGGCCGTGGCGACGAGGCGTGGTTCGGATGGCCCGATGACCCCAAGGTCGAAGAGCTGCGCGCGAAGTTCATGAAGGCCGAAGGGCCCGAGGCGCAAAAGGAAGTGGCCGTCGAGATCCAGAAACACGTCATGGATAACGTCAACTACATCATGATGGGTGAATATCTGATCCCGCAGGCGCGTCGGAACACGATCCAGAACATGCTGCCATCGCCCGTGCCGGTGTTTTGGAACATGACCAAAGAGGCGGAGTAATCCAGCCTTTCGGAGGGCGCGGCCGCCGCGCTCTCCACCGTCATCTCTGCCCGCAGGCAGCGCCCCCGCTTCCGGGCCTGCCTTCTTTCCGCCGAAAGGGACCTTCCGGAAAATGCTCGTCTATATCCTGAAGCGCGTCTTGGCCACGATCCCGGTCATGCTGATCGTCGCCATCTTCGTCTTCCTCCTGCTGCGTCTCACCCCCGGTGATCCGGCAGCCATTCTCGCCGGCGATGCCGCCACCCCCGCACAGCTTGAACGGATCCGTGACCGTCTGGGTCTGAACGATCCGCTGCTGACACAGTTCTTCACATGGATCGGGCAATTGCTGCGCGGCGATCTGGGCGTGTCGCTTTTGTCGAACACCTCCGTGGCGGGCATGTTGGGCGACCGGCTGGGGCCGACCATCAACATCGCGCTGATGACCATCACCATCTCTGTCCTGCTGGCGGTGCCGATGGGCGTGATCGCCGCATGGCGTCACCGCACCTGGGTCGACTTTCTGGTGATGTCCTTCTCGGTGCTGGGTTTTTCGGTGCCGGTCTTCGTGATCGGCTATATCCTGATCCAAATCTTCGCGATCGAACTGCGTTGGGTGCCGGTGCAGGGCTACAAGGCGCCGTCGGAGGGCATCGGGCCGTTCTTCTCGCGCGCCATTCTGCCCTCGCTCACGCTGGCCACGATCTATGTGGCGCTCATCGCGCGGATGACGCGGGCCTCCATGCTTGAAGTGCTGGGCGAAGATTACATCCGCACCGCCCGGGCCAAGGGCGTGCGCGAGAATGTCGTGCTGTTTCGCCATGCGCTGCGCAATGCCGCCGTGCCGATCCTGACCATCATCGGCACCGGTTTTGCGCTGCTGATCTCGGGCGTGGTGGTGACGGAAAGCGTCTTTAACATCCCCGGCATCGGGCGGCTTACGGTCGATGCGATCCTCGCGCGCGACTACCCCGTCATTCAGGCGATGATCCTGCTGACGGCGGGCATCTACGTCTTCGTGAACCTCTTGGTTGACGTCTCCTATTCATTCTTCGACCCAAGGATCCGGTACTGACATGATCGAGCAACCCCAATCCCGTCACAGCGCCTTTCAGGTGCTGACCGGACTGCTTTCCCTGCCTGCGGGCGCAAGGGTCGGTATCGGCCCGCTGCTGGCGGCCCTTATCCTCCTGGCCATCGTGCTGGCGTCGATCTTGGCCCCGCTTTACGTGCCCTATGACCCGCTGGCGATGAACTCTGCCGCGCGGCTCAAGCCGCCTTCCGAAGAGTATCTTCTGGGCACCGATCCCTATGGCCGCGACACGTTTTCGCGGGTGATGACCGGCGGGCGCGTGTCGCTGCTGATCGGCGTCGGGGCGGCCTTGGTCAGCGTCGCCATCGGCTTGGCCATCGGCCTTGTCGCCGGTTTCTTTCGGGTGGCGGATGGCATCATCATGCGGATTATGGACAGCCTGATGGCGATCCCCGCGATCCTGCTGGCCATTGCGCTCGTGGCGCTGAACGGGCCATCGCTCGGCTCGGTCATCATCGCCATCACGGTGCCGGAGGTGCCCCGCGTGGTGCGGCTGGTGCGCTCGGTCGTGCTCTCGGCCCGGGAGGAACCCTATGTCGAGGCCGCCATCGCGCTTGGCTCGTCGATGCCCAAGATCCTGATCCAGCACCTGATGCCCAACACCATGGCGCCGCTGATCGTCCAAGGCACCTATATCTGCGCCTCGGCGATCCTGATCGAGGCGATCCTGAGCTTCCTCGGCGCGGGCGTCAGCACGGAGATCCCCACATGGGGCAATATCATGGCCGAGGGGCGGACTTATTTCCAGATCAAGCCGGGGCTGATCTTCTGGCCAGGGCTGCTGCTGTCGCTTTGCATCCTGTCGATCAACCTTTTGGGCGACACCGCGCGCGATCTGCTCGACCCGCGCATGAAGAAACGGGAGGGCTGAGAGATGCAGTTCAAGACCAAAGACTTCTCCGACGCGCGTGAGGTGCTCAAAGTGCGCGACCTGCGCATCGGGCTGGCGGGGCGGCCACAGGCCAAGCCGGTGATCGACGGGATCGACCTCACCATCCGCGCGGGCGAGACGCATTGCTTGGTGGGTGAATCTGGCTCAGGCAAGTCCGTGACCTCGCTGGCGGCTATGGGGCTGCTGCCAAAATCGGCGCTGGAGGTGCAAAGCGGCAGCATCACGCTGGACGATTTCGAGATCACCAGCGCCAGCCATGCGCAGATGCGCCAGCTGCGCGCGCGGCGGATCGCGATGATCTTCCAAGAGCCGATGACCGCGCTGAACCCGGTGCTGCGGGTGGGTGAGCAGATCATGGAAGTGCTGAATATGCACAGTGATCTGAGCCAGTCCGAGGCTAAGAAACGCACGCTCGACATGATGGATCAGGTGCATCTGCCAGATGTGAACCGCATCTTCTCGGCCTTCCCGCATCAGCTTTCCGGCGGGCAGCGCCAGCGCATCATGATCGCCATGGCGCTGATCCTCGACCCTGATCTGCTGATCGCGGATGAGCCGACAACGGCGCTGGATGTGACCACACAGTTGCAGATCCTCAAGCTGATTGCCGAGATGCAAGAGCGGCACGGTACCGCCGTTCTCTTCATCACCCATGACATGGGCGTGGTGGCCGAGATCGCGGATACCGTGACGGTCATGCAGCAGGGCAAGATCGTCGAACGCGCGCCGATCGAAAAGCTGCTGACCGATCCGCAGAAGGACTATACCCGCACGCTTTTGACGGCGGTGCCAAACCTCACCCCGCGCCCCGCAAGGGCGGCGGCAGCGCAGAGCGAGGTGGTGCGTGTCGCCGGGCTCGATATGACCTATGGCGGCGGCGGCTTCCTGCGCCGCAGCGAAGGGGTCAAGGCCGCGCAGGATGTCAGCTTTACCATCAAACCGGGGCGGACGCTGGGCATTGTGGGCGAATCCGGCTCAGGCAAATCCACTGTGGCACGGGCCATCATGCGGCTGATCGACCCGACAGCGGGGAGCGTGAATGTCGCGGGGACCGAGATTGCCAAACTCTCACGCCGTCAATTGCGCGACCACCGCAAGCATCTGCAAATCGTGTTCCAAGACCCCTACCGCTCGCTCAACCCGCGTTGGACCGTGGCGCGCAGCCTTTGCGAAGGGCCGATCAACTTCGGCACCCCGCGCGAAGAGGCGATGCGCCATGCCGCTGAGCTGATGGAACTGGTGGACCTGCCGCGCGATGCGCTTGACCGCTATCCGCATCAATTCTCGGGCGGGCAACGCCAGCGCATCGCCATCGCGCGGGCGGTGGCGATGAAGCCTGATCTGCTTGTCGCGGATGAGGCTGTCTCGGCCCTTGATGTGAGCGTGCAGGCGCAGGTGCTCGACCTTTTGGATGACATCCAAGAGAAGTTCGGTGTGGCCATGCTTTTCATCACCCATGACCTGCGCGTCGCCGCGCAGATTTGTGACGAGGTCTTGGTCATGCAGCGCGGGCAGGTCGTTGAATACGGCCCCGCGGGCGATGTGCTGGCCAACCCGCATCACGACTACACACGCAACCTGATCGAAGCGGCACCGGGCCGCCATTGGGATTTTGCCAACTACCGCGCGCTCGGCAGCGCTACCATGACGACAGGAGCCACCGCATGACCGTCCTTCCCAAAATCGAAGCCGTTGCCGCCGATCTCACCGCCATCCGCCAAGACATCCACGCCCACCCCGAACTGGGGTTCGAAGAGGTCCGCACCTCTGGGATCGTGGCCGAAAAGCTCCGCGCCTACGGGGTGGATGAGGTGCATGAAGGGCTGGGCGGCACCGGGGTTGTCGGCATCATCAAGGGCGCGGGCGGTGGCAACCGCCGTGTCGGGCTACGCGCGGATATGGACGCGCTGCCGATTGTCGAAGATTCCGGCGTGCCCTATGCCTCGACCAACCCCGGGCGGATGCATGCCTGCGGCCATGACGGCCACACCACCATGCTCTTGGGGGCCGCGCGTTATCTGGCGGAAACGCGCGATTTCGACGGCACCGTGGTGCTGATCTTTCAACCCGCCGAGGAAGGTTTGGGCGGCGCGCGCCGGATGCTGGAAGAGGGGCTCTTTGAGAAATTCCCCTGCGACGAGATTTACGGCATGCATAACGATCCAAACTCAGAGCCGGGCGTGGTCAATGTCACCCCCGGTGCGGCCATGGCCGGGGCGGCCTTCTTTGACATCACCGTCAAGGGCACTGGCAGCCACGCCGCCATGCCGCATCAGTCGCGCGATCCCATCGTCATCGGCACGGCGCTGGTGCAGCAGTTGCAATCCGTCGTCAGCCGCAACACCCCGCCGACCAAGCCGATCGTGCTTTCGGTGACCAAATTCAACGCAGGCTCGGCCTATAACGTGGTGCCAGATACCGCCAGTATCGCGGGCACGATCCGTTATTTCCATGAGGATGTGATCGAAATGGCCGAGGCCCGGATGCGCGAACTCTGCGCCGGTATGGCCAGCGCCTATGGGATCGAGATCGAAGTCGACATCCGCAATGTCTTTGACGTGTTGATGAACGACCCTGAACTGACCACCGCCTATGTCGAAGCAGCCGCCAGCGTGGTAGGCGGCGAGAACGCCCATGTCTCGACCGAACAGGCCAGCGGGTCGGAGGATTTTGCCGATATGCTGAAAGTCGTGCCGGGCGCCTATTGCCGGGTGGGCCATGCGGGCAGCGTGCCTTTGCACAACCCCGGCTTCGTGCTGGACGACGCCATTCTGCCTGTCGGTGCCTCGATCTATGCGCGGATTGTCGAGACGCGCCTGCCAAAGGTCGGCGGCTAGGCCCTTGCGCCAATCTTTTAATTTAAGCCAACCGCCCGCTGTCGCGCGGCGGAGGAAAGGATATTGAACATGACCAACCCGCTCGATCTGCCTTTTGATGCCGAAGAAATGCTCACCGGGCTGCGCCCATGGATCGAAACTGAAAGCCCCACATTCGACGGGGCGGCGGTGAACCGGATGATGGATGTGGCGCAGCACGATCTGGCGGTCTTGGGTGCGCGGACAGAGCGTATCCCCAGCCCCATGGGGCTGGGCGACAGCCTGCGCGCTGAGATGCCTCATCCCCGCGCGGGCGAGGGGGGCATCCTGCTTTTGGGTCATATGGACACGGTTCACCCGCTCGGCACCTTGGCGAGCCTGCCTTACAAACGCGAAGGCGATATCTGCTACGGCCCCGGTCTGATGGACATGAAGGGCGGCAACTACGTCTACCTCGATGCGCTGCGCAAGCTACAGGCCGCCGGGGTCGAGACGCCGCTGCCCGTGACGGTGCTTTTCACCCCGGATGAGGAAATCGGCACCCCCGCCACTCGTCGCCTGATCGAAGAAGAGGCGAAGCGCCATAAATACATCCTCGTCCCCGAACCCGCCCGCCCCGACGGCGGCGCGGTGATCGGGCGCTACGCCATCGCGCGGTTCAACCTCCAGACCCGGGGCCGCCCCAGCCACGCGGGCTGGGCGCTCTCCGAAGGCCGCTCGGCCATCGCGGAGATGGCAAAGGCCGTGGGCACGATCGAAGGCATGACCAGCGAGGATTGCACCTTCTCGCTCGGGGTCTTTCACGCGGGCCAATGGGTCAACTGCGTCTCCTCAGTTTGCGATGCCGAAGTGCTCACCATGGCGAAAACGCAAGAGCAGCTCGACGCAGGCGTGGAAAAGATGATGGCGCTGAACTCGGACGAAGGCGACGTGATCATGGAAATCCGCCGCGGCGTCACCCGCCCGGTTTGGGAACCCGACCAGCCCGGCACGATGGCGATGCTGAAGCTCGCGCAGGAGATTGGGGGCGAACTGGGGATCGAGATCACCGGAAGCTCTGCCGGGGGCGGATCGGACGGCAATTTCACCGGTTTCCTCGGCCTGCCAACGTTGGATTCGATCGGCGTGCGCGGCAAGGGTCTGCATACGTTGCAGGAGCATATCTATGTCGACAGCCTCACCGAACGTGCGAAGCTGGCGGCGGGGTTGTTTTGTCGCTTGACGGCTTGAGGGGGGAGGGGGCGGAGACCCCCTCTAAACCACCCCCGCTGCCATCTGCTGCGCGTCGCTCCATTCGCGGGGGGATTGGCCGTACATGCGTTTGAACTCTCGGCTGAATTGCGAGGCGCTGACATAGCCCACCGCCAATGCCGCTTCGCTGACCGTGGCGCCGCCTGCGATTTTCACGGCGGCATTGTTCAGGCGCATGGATTTGACGAATTGTATCGGCGACATCGTCGTTACCTGTTTGAACTTGCGGTGAAATACCGCTCGGCTCATGCCCGCGCGTTGGGCCATCCCGTCGATGGAGATGGGCGCGTCGAGATGGGCCGCGACATGCGAGATGGCCCGCGCCACGGCATTGCCCGCCCCGAAGGCCCGCCGCGCGAAGAGCCCTGCCTCTCCTTTCAGGATGGCGTAGTAAAGTTCGCGCAGGCGCGCTTCGGCCAGCACGGCGCGGTCGGTTTCGCTTTCGCTTAATTGCAGCAGGCGCAGCAGGGCGTCGGAGAAGGCCCCGTCCCATGCCGCGAGTTTAATCCCCTCGGCGCGTAGGTCGGCGGGGGCAGGGGGCAGCAGGCTCCCCGCGCTTTCCATTTCAAGCGAAAGCTCCGCCATCAGCCGCGCATCCAGAGCGATGTAGACGCCGAAAAGCGGGGTCTGGGGCGAGGCACTTGGCGTGCCCGCTTTGACCGGCATCGACATGGGGCAGCACATATAGCGGCTGTCGTCATAGACATAGCGCTGACCGTCGAGCACCGCCTCTTTCGCGCCGCTGACGATGGCGATGACAGAGGGTACATAGACCGCAGGCGCGCAGGGGATCGCGCTGGTCGCCCGGAAATACTGCACGCCCTTGATGCCGGTCTCGGTCAGCCCGTCGGCATGGCTGTGCCGTTCGATGATATGGCGGATTTGGTCTTTGCTCATGCGTGGAGATTAGGACCGCATGAGCGTTTCATGCAATGGCTGTGAGAGGATCAGGCAAGTAATCGCGACAATCCGGTCTATTTCCGTGGAGTGCTGAGATTTATCTGCAGGGTCAACGGGGCGCGATGCCTCAGTAAAGCTAAGGAACGAGACCATGACAGATAAGACTTTCGGCGCGCACGGCTGGACCCCTGAGCAGATTGGCGGGGTAGAGGGGAAGACCTTTGTGATCACCGGGGCCAATGCGGGGGCCGGGTTTCAGGCGGCGCGGACCTTGCTGCGCAAAGGTGCCGCGGTGGTGATGCTGAACCGCAGCGCGGAACGGTCGGCAGAGGCGGTGTCCAAGCTGAAAGACGAATTTGGCGCAGCGGCGCAGGTGCGTTTCGTGCAAATGGACCTCGCCGATTTGCAGTCGGTGCGCCGCGCGGCGGCAGAGGTTCTGCGCGATATTCCCCGCGTTGATGCGCTGATCTGCAACGCCGCCATCGCGCAGGTGCCAAACCGCCAGTTGACCAAAGCCGGCCACGAAAGCCAGCTCGGCACCAATCACTACGGCCACTTCCTGCTTTGCGGCTTGCTCTTCGACCGGATCGACGAAAGCAATGGGCGGATCGTGGTGGTGGCCAGCCTTGGCTACAAGATGGGCCTGCGCACCATCCAGTTCGACGACATGAACTGGGACAAGAACTACCGCGCCAACCCGGCCTATAGCCAAAGCAAGCTGGCGCAGATGATGTTTGCCTATGAGTTGCAGGACCGCGTCGCGCGGGCGGGGAGGAACGTGGCGGTCTATGTCTGCCATCCCGGCGCCTCGGCCACCTCTTTGATAAGCACCAGTGGTGGGCTGATGACCCGGTTCACTTGGTGGCTGATGTCGAAACTGCCGATCGTTCAAACGGCGGAGCGCGGCGCATATCCCGAGGTCATGTGCGCCACCGAGGATGGGCTGGAGCAGCGCGCGCTTTACGGCCCCACAGGCCGGATGGAGATGGTCGGCCCCGTTGGGCGCGGCAGGTTGGAACCCTATGCCTATGACAAGGAGACGATGGTCAGCCTCTGGGAGCGGTCCGAGGCGGAAACCGGCTTTCGCTGGGCGGTTTGAGGGGCGGGCGGGGCCTGTCTCCGCCCTGCTCAGAACGCGCGATATCCGCAGGCCATCCGCGCCGAAGGAGAGTGTCGATTTTTGCAGCTTTTGCACAATAAAGTTGCACTTGAAGAGTCCCTTGCGGACAATTCTTGCCAAATGAGATCATTTGGTTAGTCTCTGATCTCGGGTCGCCCGACCAATAGCGTATTTCAAGTAAGCAAAGGGGCGGCTACTCTGGGAGGAGGAAACATGACTGAGACTAAAAAGTTCAATCGACGTTCGTTCCTGACGAAGTCCGCACTTGCTGGGGGGGCGGCGACGGGGAGCATGCTGGCCGCACCGGCGGTGCTGGCTCAAGCGCCGATCGTCATCAAGATGCAGACGTCGTGGAACGACGCGAACATCTGGCAAGACTTTGCCCGCGACTACGCGACACGGGTCGAGGAGATGTCGGGCGGGCGTCTGAAGGTCGACGTGCTGCCCGCGGGAGCGGTCGTCGCG
Organism: Sulfitobacter sp. 1A15106; assembly: GCF_043556995.1. Lineage (NCBI taxonomy): Bacteria > Pseudomonadati > Pseudomonadota > Alphaproteobacteria > Rhodobacterales > Roseobacteraceae > Sulfitobacter > Sulfitobacter sp. 1A15106. The sequence continues at coordinate 125,087 of NZ_JBIFFM010000011.1, forward strand.
GCGTTTCAGGTGCTCGATGCGGTGAACGACGGTCTGATCGACGCGGCGCATTCGGTGCCCGTCTATTGGTACGGCAAGAACAAGGCCGCATCGCTCTTTGGCACCGGCCCGGTTTTCGGCGGCTCTGCCACCACGATGCTGTCGTGGTTCTATCAAGGCGGCGGTCAGGAACTTTATAACGAGCTGACGCAGGATATCATGGGCCTCGACGTTGTGGGCTACATGGGCTTCCCGATGTTCGCCCAGCCCTTTGGCTGGTTCAAGAATGAGGTCAATACCGTCGACGACCTGCAAGGCTTCAAATACCGCACCGTGGGCCTGGCGGCCGATCTGATGGCCAAGCTGGGCATGTCGGTGGCACAGCTGCCGGGCGGTGAGATCGTGCCCGCGATGGAACGTGGCGTGATCGACGCCTTTGAGTTCAACAACCCTTCGTCGGACAAGGATTTCGGCGCGCAGGACGTGGCCAAGAACTACTACCTGTCGTCCTATCACCAAGCCTCCGAGAGCTTTGAGTTCCTGTTCTCCAAGATGTTCCTCGAAGACCTCGACCCCGACCTTCAGGCGATCTTGAAATACGCGGTTGAGGCGGCCTCGACCGCGAACACGGCCAAGGCGATGGACCGCTATTCGGCGGACCTTCAGTTCCTGCAAAACGAGGCTGGCGTGACCGTGCGGCGCACCTCAAAGGAAATCTTGGATGCGCAGCTTAAAGCATGGGATGAGCTGATCCCCGAGCTGGAATCCGATCCCTTCATGAAAAAGACCCTCGACAGCCAGCGCGAATGGGTCGACCGCGTGGCCTATTACGAGTTGATGAACTCGCCGGATTACGGGCTTGCTTACGAGCATTACTTCCCCGGCAAGATCAAAATGTGATCACGCATACCCGCAAGTAATGAGGCCCCCGGCGCCACCATGCGCCGGGGGCTCTACGAGACATTGGGGACATCATGATATCTTTCATTCGGTTCGCCGATAACCTTTCCGCATGGTTCGGCAAGGCTTTCGCTTGGCTCATCTTGCTGATGTCCATCGGCACGGGCTACGAAGTTTTTGTGCGCTATGTGCTGAACAATCCCACGGCTTGGGCGCTGGATGTGTCCTTCATCATGTATGGCACGCTCTTTATGATGGGCGGGGCCTATACGCTGTCGCGGGGCGGCCATGTGCGGGGGGATTTCCTCTATCGGCTGTTCCAGCCGCGCACCCAAGGCATGATCGACCTCGTGCTCTATATCATCTTCTTTTTCCCCGGCGTCACCGCGCTGATCCTCGCAGGCTGGAAGTATGCCGCCCGCTCGTGGTCATACGGCGAGGTGTCGGTCAACAGCCCGGCGGGGGTTCCGATCTATCAATTCAAGGCGATCATCGTGGCGGCGGGGATACTGCTGTTCATCCAAGGCATCGCGCAGGTCTGCCGCTGTCTCATCGCCATACGTTCCAACTACTGGCTCGAAGCCGAGGAAGACGTCTTTGAGACCGAAGACCTCATGATGCGCGAAGCCAACAAGGCCGAAAAGGGCCATCTCACATGACTGATCCGCAAATCGCCCTGATGATGCTTGGGCTGTTCATCGTCTTTGTTTTCTTGGGCTTTCCGATTGCTTTCACGCTGATGGCCATGGGCATCGGCTTTGGCTACTACGCCTATTTCGACGCGCGCCGCATGTGGCGCAGTTTCGACCGGCTGGACGAGGGGGCCGGCCGATGGGAGCAATGGTCGACCTGGCTCGACGGGTTCTTCAACAACCGAATATTCGACCTTTTCGTGAACCAAACCTTCACGGTGATGTCGAACGAAGTGCTCACGGCGGTGCCGCTGTTCCTCTTCATGGGCTATATCGTGGAGCGGTCGAATATCGTGGACCGGCTCTTCACCACGCTCAACATCGCCTCCAAGAACATCCCCGGCTCCATGGGCGTGGCCGCGCTGATCACCTGCGCGCTCTTCGCCACCGCCACCGGCATCGTCGGCGCCGTGGTGACGCTGATGGGCCTGCTAGCGCTGCCCGCGATGCTGAAGGCGCGCTACAACCCGTCCTTTGCCGCCGGCATCATCTGCGCGGGGGGCACGCTGGGCATCCTGATCCCGCCCTCGATCATGCTGATCGTCTATGCGGCGGCGACCAATGTTTCCATCGTGCGGCTTTATGCGGCCGCACTCCTGCCGGGGCTGACGCTGGTGGGGCTCTACCTGATCTACATTATCGGACGCTCGCTGTTGCAGCCTTCATCGGCCCCGCGCCCCACGGCGGATGAGGTGCCAGACATGCCGATGGGCAAGCTGTTGCTGATGATCGCCACCTCCTTCCTGCCGCTGGCCTTCCTCATCTTCGCGGTGCTGGGGTCGATCCTTTTCGGCCTCGCCACCCCGACGGAGGCGGCCTCGATCGGGGCGCTTGGCGGCATCTTCCTTGCCTTCATTTACCGTGCGATGACATGGCAGCGGATGCGCGAGAGCGTCTACCTCACGGTGCGCACCACGGCGATGGTCTGCTGGCTTTTCGTCGGCTCCTACACTTTCTCGGCGGTGTTCTCTTACCTTGGCGGGGAGCATGTGATCTCGGAGTTCGTGCAGTCACTGAACCTGTCGCCGATCATGTTCCTGATCCTTGCGCAGCTTATCATCTTCCTGCTCGGCTGGCCGCTGGAATGGTCCGAGATCATCATCATCTTCGTGCCGATCTTCCTGCCGCTGCTGGCGGTTTTCGAGATCGACCCGCTGTTCTTCGGCATCCTTGTGGCGCTGAACCTGCAGACCTCGTTCCTGACGCCACCGATGGCGATGTCGGCCTATTACCTCAAGGGCATCGCCCCACCCGAGCTGCGGTTGACGCAGATCTTCGCGGGCGTCATGCCTTTCCTGTTCTGCGTGATCCTGTCGATGATCTTGATGTATGTCTTCCCGCAGATCGTCTTCTACCTGCCGGAGGTGTTCTATGGGCGCTGAGGCACGGATGACCGCCCCGGCAGCGCTTGGCGTGGTCGAACTGCGGGACCGTCTGGCGACCGGCGCATTGGATGCGCTGGCGCTGGTGGAAAGCTACATCGCGCGGATCGAAGCGCGCGAGGAGGTGGTGGGCGCTTGGGCATGGTTCGATCCCGAATTCGCCCGCGCGCAGGCCCGAACGCTTGATAGTTATCGCCGGGCGGGCAGGCCGCTGGGGCGGCTGCACGGGCTGCCGGTGGGGCTGAAAGATGTGATCGACACGCGCAGCATCCCTACCGAAAACGGCGCGGCGCAGGACAAGGGGCGCGTGCCGCTGCGCGACGCTTTCATTGTCGAGCGGCTGCGGGCCGAAGGCGCGATCATAATGGGCAAGACGGTCACGACCGAACTGGCCTTCATGCAGCCGAACAAGACCACCAATCCGCATAACCCTGACCATAGCCCCGGCGGCTCGTCCCAAGGGTCGGCGGCGGCGGTGGCCGATGGGATGGTGCCCTTGGCCATCGGCACGCAGACCGGCGGGTCGGTGATCCGGCCTGCGTCCTATTGCGGGGTCACCGGGTTCAAACCAACCTTCGGCGCGATCCCGCGCCGGGGGGTGCTGACGCAATCGCCCTCGCTCGACACCATTGGCGTCTTTGCCAGCGATCCCGCCGGGGCCGCGCTGCTGGCCGAGGTGCTGTTTGGCCATGATCCCGAAGACAGCGCGACCGAGCTTGCCCCAACCCCCGCGCTCTTGGCCGAGGCGACCAGCGCGCCGCCGATCCCGCCGGTTTTCGGCTTTGTCCGCCCGCCGGGGTGGGAGGAGGCCGATCCGCAGCTGCACGCCGCTTTCGAGGAATTGGTCGCGGCCCTTGGCGATCAGGCTTTCGAGATGCCCCTGCCGCCGGTCTTTAACGAGGCTGCCGAGGCGCGCAAACGCATCAATTTTGCCGAGATGGCCTATCACTTCTACCCCTATCTGCGCGACGGGGCCGAGCTGCTCTCACCCGTGGCACGGGAGGCGATGGAGGCGGGCAATAAGGTGCTGGCCCGCGATTACCAATCGGCCCGCGACCTGCCCAAGGTGCTGACCGCCGCACTCGAAGAGTTGCTGACCCGTTGCGACGTGCTGCTCTGCCCCGCAGCCACCGGCCCCGCGCCGCGCGGGTTAAAGACCACCGGCGATCCGATTTTCAACGGTCTTTGGACGCTTTGCGGCAGCCCCTGTGTGACCCTGCCGCTGATGACCTCGGAAGAGGGGTTGCCGATGGGGGTGCAACTGGTCGGCGGTCACGGCCAGGATGGGCGTCTGATGCGCAGCGCCCAGTGGCTTTTCGACTGGGCCGATGGTGCAACTGAATGAGGATGAGACCATGAACCGCCTACTTGCCCTGCTCGCCTTTGCCGCGATTGCGGTGTTTTTGCTGATCCTCGCCGTTGAGGTGCCCAGCATCGACCTGATCATCATCGTCGCGGTGACGCTGGCCTTCGTGGCCTATGACTTTTTCACCTCCAGCCGGAAAGATCGGCACTGAGCCATGGGCAAACCCGTCATCTGGATCACCCGGCAGCTCTCTGAGGCCACACTCGACCGCGCGAGGCGGGATTACGAGGTGATCTGGGACCCCGCCGACAAGCCCGGCAGCGCCGAGGACATCATCGCGATGAGCGCGCGGGTCGATGGTATGATCCCCTGCCATTCCGAACATTTCAGCGCCGATGTGGTGGCCCGGCTCGACCCCCGGCTCAAGATCATCGCGAACCATTCCGTGGGCGTCGATCACTGCGATCTGCCCAGCCTCAAGGCGCGGGGGATCGTGGTGACGAACACGCCCGGCGTTTTGTCGGATGCCACGGCGGAACTGGCGCTGATGTTGATGCTGGGCGCGGCCCGTCATGCGGTTGCCGGGGACCGGCTGGTACGCAGCGGGCAGTGGCAGTCGTGGTCGCCTGCGATGCTGGTGGGAAAACAGCTTTCCGGCGCGCGGCTTGGCATCATCGGGATGGGCGGCGTGGGCCGCGCCTTTGCCCGCAAGGCGCGGGGGCTGGATATGCAGATCCATTACCACAACCGCCGCCGTCTGGACCCGGAGGCGGAGGCGGGGGCCACCTATCACGCCGAATTGGACGATCTGCTGGCGGTCTCCGACTTCCTCTCGTTGCACTGCCCGGCAACGCCTGAGACGGTGGGCCTCATTAACGCCGCGCGCTTGGCGCGGTTGCCCAAGGGCTGCGTGATCGTCAACACCGCGCGGGGCAATCTGGTGGATGAGGCGGCGCTGCTCGATGCGCTCACCTCGGGCCATGTTGGCGCGGCGGGGCTGGATTGCTTCGTGACCGAGCCGGGCGGCAACCCGGCCTTTGCGGCCCACGACAACGTGATGATGATGCCCCATGTCGGCAGCGCCACCGTGGCCACCCGTGATGCGATGGGCTTCAAGGCGCTGGACAATCTCGACCATTTCTTCCGGGGCGAGACGCCGCCGGATCAGCTTTAGCGGCAGCGGTCCTCTAGGTGGCGCGTGGCGGCGGGGCAGGTGTGTGCCGCCGCAGCCGTCGCGGGGCGGGCAGGGTGATGATGGCCAAACAGCCGATCACCAGCGCCACGCCGACCCAGCCCTGCGGGGGCAGGCGCTCGCCCACGATGACCACGGCCAGCACCGCCGCGACGACCGGCTCGAACAAGGTGATCACGGTGGCCGTGCTCGCCTCCACCCGGGCGAGGCCGTAGCCGAAGGCGATATAGCCCAGAAACATCGGTACGGCGGCCATGTAGAGCCCCACCGCGGCGTTGGTCCAAGAGGCCAGAAACGCCCCGCCCGAGACCGCCAGCACCGGCATCAGCAACAGCCCGCCCAGCCCAAAGGTCGCCCCCATGGCCACGGCAGAGCCGGTGCCTTGCAACATCATCCGGCGCGCGCTCCACGAATAAAGCGCGTAGGTGAAGCCGCCGATCAGCCCGAGCAAAACGCCCAGAGGGACGGAAGGTGCGCTTACCGCGCTGCCGTGGGCATCGCCCTCGGCCAAACAGATCAGCCCCATGCCGATCAGCCCCACCGCCGCGCCGAAGGACCAGCGCAGGGTCAGGCGTCGGCCATCCAACAGGTATTCGATCAGCGCCGAGAGCAGCGGGGCGGAGCCGATGGTGATGACCGTGCCCACCGTTACCCCCGCCAGCCGCATCGCGCCGTAAAAGGCCAGCGGATAGACCGCCACCGCCAGCGCGCCGATGACCAGCAGGCGGCGCTGTTGCCAGAGCCGACTGCGTTGGTTCAGGATGCCCCGCCCGGCCCAGAGGGCCTGTGCGATCCCGCCCAGCCCCATGGCCGCAGCACCAATGGCGGCAGCGCTGACCCCGGGGGCGAAGGTCGCGGCGGTGCCGGTGGTGCCCCAGACCACGGCGGCGAAAAGGATAGCGATCACGCCCCAGCGGTGGCCCTGCATCATGAAAACGTCCCTAGCATGTCATTGGTGCTGGTGCGCGTCGCGCAGCAGCGTTTTGGCCAAATGCTGCGCGGCGGTCACCGCCTGCGCCCCGCGCAGCGGCCAAGTCTGTGTGAGCCCTTCGAGGATCAACAGCAACTCGGTCTCCGCACCCGGCAGATCGGCGGCTGCGGCGGCCTTGGCCGCGACCTCGGCCTTATGGCGCGAGAGCAAGGCGTGCAGTTTTTCGCTGCCGGGGTCGGCGGCGACGGCGGCGTGGAACAGGCAGCCGTGAGAGGTTTCCGTCTCCATCCACTGCCCGACGCGGGCCAAAATCGTCTCCAGCGCCTCGGTCGGGGCGTCGGGCAGATCGCCGAAGACCAGCGCCAGATAGCGTTGCTGCCGGTTCTCTAGCGCGGCCAGTACCATTTCGGCGCGGGAGGGGGTGTATTTGTAGAGCGTGCGCAGGCTCACCCCGGCCGCATCGCGCAGGTCTTCGACGCTGGGGTCGGCAAAGCCGCGGGTGGCAAAGGCGCGTTCCAGCCCGGCGGCGATCTTGCTTTTGGTATCTGTCATGCTTGACGATGTAGAGGGGGCGCTCTACCTACGCAAGTAGAGTAATCATTCTACACTTTGCCATTCTGCCGCTGAAGGAGCCCGAGCGATGACCCTACCGAAGACCATGAAAGCGATGCTGCTGACCGGCCATGGCGGCTTGGACAAGCTGGAGTGGCGCGAGGATGTCGCGCTGCCAAAGCCCGCCGCCGGGGAGGTTCTGGTTCGCGTCGGCGCGGCGGCGGTGAACAACACGGATGTGAACACGCGCACGGGCTGGTATTCCAAAGCGGTGCGCGGCGACACCGGCTCGGCGGCGAGCGAGGGCTACGGCGGCGCGGCGGACGCCGATGGCGGCTGGTCTGGCGCTTTGAGCTTTCCGCGCATCCAAGGGGCCGATTGCTGCGGAGAGGTCGTGGCCGTGGGCGCGGGTGTCGATCAAGGCCGCATCGGCGAGTGGGTTTTGATCCGGCCCATGTACAGCCCTGCGGGCGCGGGGCCGGATGATCTCGTCACCTTCGGATCGGAGCGGGACGGCGGCTTTGCGGAATATGCCACCGCCGAGGCCAGCAATGCGCTGCGGGTCGATAGCGCCCTCACGGACGTTGAGCTCGCCTCCTTTCCCTGCGCCTTTTCGACGGCCGAGGGGATGATCCAGCGGGCCGCCTTGGGGGCCGAACGTGTGTTGATCACCGGCGCCTCGGGCGGGGTCGGCTCGGCGGCGGTGCAACTGGCGAAACGGCGCGGCGCCCATGTGACGGCGGTGACCAGCCCCGGCAAGATGGAGGCGCTGAGGGCGCTTGGCGCGGATGAGACCTTCGACCGGGATGCGGCCCTGCCGGAGGACAGCTATGACGTGGTGCTCGACCTCGTGGGCGGGGCGGGTTGGCCCAAATTGCTTGACGCGCTGGTGACGCGCGGTCGCTATGTGACCTCGGGCGCGATTGCCGGGCCGATCGTGGAGTTGGACCTGCGCACGCTTTACCTCAAGGACCTGACACTGTTGGGCAGCACCCGGCAAGAGCCGAGCGTTTTTGCCGATCTGGTGGGCTATATCGAACGCGGAGAAATCCGGCCTGTCGTGGCGGAAACCTATGCGCTGCGCGATCTGAAGCAGGCGCAGGAGGCGTTCATCGAAAAGTCCCATATGGGGAAAATTGGGATCACTGTCGCAGATTAACCGCAAAAGCGGGCCGCTCGCCTTTGGGCGGTCGGCCCTTCATCGCGCAATAAGTCAATCAGATTGATTTAAGCATTGACTCACCTCCTCCCATCTGGGATTTCTCCGGTGAAACGCCGCATGAACCGGGGGGAGGCCAGTTTGCAGCAGCTACAGATCGTCGCCGACCGCGCCGCGCGCGGCTCGAACCAAAGCGGGATGCGGGCTTATAACGAACGGCTGGTCCTGTCGCTCATCCGGCGCAGCGGGCCGACGTCCAAGGCCGAGATTGCCCGACTTACGGGCCTCTCGGCGCAGACCGTCTCCGTCATTATGCGCGCCCTTGAAGCCGAGGGTTTGCTGAAGAAAGGCGCGCGGGTGCGGGGCCGGGTCGGGCAGCCATCGGTGCCGATCAGCCTGAACGCCGAGGGCGCGTTTTTTCTGGGGCTGAAGGTCGGGCGGCGCAGCGTCGAATTGATCCTGACCGATTTCGAAGGGCAGGTGACCCGCCACAGCAGTGAGACCTACGCCCATCCCACGCCCGATGCGGTCATGGCCTTTTCCGCGCGCGCTTTGCGGGACGCGCTTGCCTCCCTCTCCGCCGAGCAGCAGGCGCGGGTGGCCGGGTTGGGCGTGGCCCTGCCGTTTGGCATTTGGGAATGGGAAGTCGCGGGCGGCGATCTGAGCGCGTGGCAGACCTTTGATATCGAAGCGGCTTTGGCGGAACTGGTCGATCTGCCGATCTATATCTGCAATGACACCTCTGCCGCTTGTGGGGCGGAACTGGTCTTTGGCGCGCAGGACAAGCCGCGCGATTTCCTCTATTTCTACATCGGCTATTTCGTCGGCGGCGGGCTGGTGCTGGACAGCAAGCTCTACACCGGCAAAAGCGGCAATGCCGGGGCGCTCGGCTCCATGCCATTGGCCGGGGGTGCGGCGCGGCAATTGGTCGATGTGGCTTCCCTAGCGACTTTGGAGGGCGCCTTGCAAAAGGCCGGAGAGACGCGCCGCGCCTCTTGGAGCCATCCGGCGGCTTGGGGCTTTGGCGATGACATTTTGCACCCATGGCTCGACAGCACGACCGAGGCATTGGCGCAGGCGATCCGGGCCGCCACATGTTTGATTGATTTCGACACGGTCATGATCGACGGGTCGGTGCCCGCAAAGGTTCGCGCCGAATTGGTCGCCCGCACCCGCCGCCACCTCGCCGCCCGGCCCCTGCCGGGGGTCACCCTACCAGAATTGCGCGAAGGCACCGTCGGCAGCGACGCCCGCGCGCTCGGTGCGGCGAGCTTGCCGCTTTCTGACCGTTTCCTCGTCGACCGCGACGCATTTTTGAAAGGCTGACAGATGATCCTTTGCTGCGGAGAAGCCCTGATCGATATGATCCCGACCCCGACCAAGGCAGGCCCTGACGGCTTTGTGCCCCATGCGGGCGGGGCGGTGTTCAACACGGCCATCGCCTTGGGGCGGCTCGGCGCGCAGGTGGGGATGCTCTCGGGCCTGTCGTCGGACATGTTCGGGCGGCAGTTGGTCGACGGGTTGAAGGCAAGCCATGTGGATGTCTCGCATGTTGTCCTGTCCGGCCGGCCGACGACGCTGGCTTTCGTGCGGCTGGTGGGCGGCCATGCGACCTATGATTTCTATGACGAAAACTCCGCCGGGCGGATGATCACGCCCGAGGATATGCCCGCACTGTCGAGCGAGGTTTCAGCGCTTTATTTCGGCGGGATCAGTCTGGCCTGCGAGCCGGGGGCGGATGCCTATGCCGAGCTGTTGGCGCGCAACGCCGAGGGGCGCGCGGTAATGATCGACCCCAACATCCGCCCCGGTTTCATCAAGGATATCGAACGTTATCGCCAAAGGCTCGACCGGATGCTGGCGCTGTCGGATATCGTGAAGGTCTCGGATGAGGACCTGAATTGGATCAACCCCGCGCCGCTGTCGCTGCGCGACAAGGTGGGCGAGTTGCTAAAGAAGGGTCCATCGGTTGTCATTCTGACCCGCGGGGGCGAGGGGGCGACGGGCTATCTGGCGAATGGCGAAGAGGTGCAAGTGCCCGCCGTGAAAGCCGAAATCGTCGATACGGTCGGCGCGGGCGACACATTCAACGCAGGCGTTCTGGCCAAGATGTCGGAGCTTGGGCAGTTGCATAAATCTGCGCTTGCCACCCTTGCGCCAGAGGTCCTGTCCGAAGCGCTGGCCTATGGCGCGCGGGTTGCCGCCGTGACCGTTTCGCGGGCCGGGGCAAACCCACCTTGGGTAGAGGAAATATGAAATGTTGAAGAACCGCCTATCTTTTTCGCTCAAATATGTTAGCGCTACCAGTGGCCGCCCGGAGGAGGGCGCGAAGGGGATGACGATGGCCTTGGGCAATCAAAAACAGGGTGCCGTAGCGCACCTGCGCAGGCAGGAGGGCTGACCCCATGGTATCGCGCGTAATCCCCGTTGATCCTTTCGACCTCGTCATTTTCGGCGCGACCGGCGATCTTGCCCGGCGCAAGATTCTGCCCGGTCTGTTCCACCGCTTCACCGTCGGCCAGATGCCCGAGGCCGCGCGGATCGTCGGTGCGGCCCGTTCCGAACTTGATACCGACGCCTTCCGCAAGATGATCCGCGACAGCCTACTGGAGTTCGCCCCCAAGCTGGCCCAAGAGAGCGCCGCCTTGGAGCGGTTCCTTGGCATGGTGCATTACGTGCGCGTGGATGCGTCGGGCGATGCGGGCTGGGCGGATCTCAAAGACCTGATGCGCGATGATGACGTGCGGGCCTTCTACCTATCGGTCTCGCCGTCGCTCTTCGGCACGATTGGTGGCAAGCTGCATGACCACGGCATCGCCACCGCCGAAAGCCGCATCGTCGTCGAAAAGCCCTTTGGCCATGATTTGGAAACTGCGCAGGCGCTGAACGCCGATCTGCGTGCCAATTTCGACGAAAGCCAGATTTACCGGATCGACCATTACCTTGGCAAAGAGACGGTGCAGAACCTCATGGCGCTGCGTTTCGCTAATGCGCTGTGGGAGCCGCTGTGGAATTCCACCCATATCGACCATGTGCAGATCACCGTGTCCGAGAGCCTCGGTGTCGAAGGGCGGGGCGAATACTACGATAAATCGGGCGCCATGCGCGACATGGTGCAGAACCACCTGATGCAGCTTTTGTGTCTGACGGCGATGGAGCCGCCCTCGCGCTTTGACCCTAACGCCGTGCGCGATGAGAAGGTGAAGGTGATCGAGGCACTGGAGCCGGTGGCGCAGAAGGATATCGCCCGGGGCCAGTACCGCGCCGCCAATGGCGCGGGCAGCTACCGCGACCATGCGGGCGACCCCGACAGCCGCACCGAAAGCTTTGTCGCGATGAAGGTGAAGATCGCCAATTGGCGGTGGGCGGGCACGCCGTTCTACCTGCGCACGGGCAAAAAGCTGCGCGGGCGCAGTTCCGAGATCGCGGTGATCTTCCGCGACCCGCCGCATATGATCTTCCCCGCAACGGAAGGCCACAAGGGCAACGCGCTGATCATCCGGTTGCAACCGGATGAGGGCATCACCCTGCGCAACACCATCAAAGACCCCGGCCCCGGCGGCATGCGTCTGGCCGAAGTGGCGCTGGATATGACCTTTGCCGATGCCTTGGGCGAACAGGGCACCCCGCAAGACGCCTATGAGCGGCTGATCATGGATGTGATCCGCGGCGATCAGACGCTCTTCATGCGCGGGGATGAGGTCGAAGCCGCTTGGGCCTGGGCCGATCCGATCATTCACGGCTGGGAAGAGACCCGGCAACCCCCGTACCCCTATGACCCCGGCAGCTCAGGCCCCGAAGAGGCGCTGATGCTGATGCACCGCGACGGCCGCCGCTGGCGCGAGATCACACGAAAGGACGAGACATGACCCTGCATTCCACGATTGACCGCGTCACCGACCGTATCATCGCCCGCAGCGAGGCGACCCGGCGGCCCTACCTCGACCGGATGGAAACCGCCCGCGCCAAGGGTCCGGCCCGCGCGCATCTGTCCTGTAGCGGGCAGGCCCATGCCTATGCCGCCTCTGGCGCGGATAAGGACCGGCTGGCGACCACCAGCGCGGGCAACCTCGGGATCGTGACGACCTACAACGACATGCTCTCGGCGCATCAGCCGTTTGAACGCTACCCCGATCTGATCCGCGAGGCCGTTCGTGCGGCGGGGGGCACCGCGCAGGTCGCGGGCGGGGTGCCCGCGATGTGCGACGGGGTGACCCAAGGCGAAGCGGGGATGGAACTGTCGCTTTTCTCGCGCGATGTAATCGCCTTGGCGGCCTCGGTGGCGCTCAGCCACAACACATTTGACGCGGCGGTTTTCCTCGGGGTTTGCGACAAGATCGTGCCCGGGCTGGTGATCGCGGCGCAGGCTTTCGGCCATCTGCCAGCCGTCTTCCTGCCCGCCGGGCCGATGGAAAGCGGGCTGTCGAATGATGAGAAGGCCAAGGTGCGTCAGCAGTTCGCCGCGGGCGAAGTCGGGCGCGACGCGCTGATGGCCGCCGAGATGGCCGCCTATCACGGGCCGGGCACCTGCACCTTTTACGGCACCGCGAACACCAACCAGATGCTGATGGAGTTCATGGGGCTGCACCTGCCGGGGGCGAGCTTTGTGCCGCCGAACGGGTCTTTGCGCGATGCGCTGACCCAGGAAGGCGCGAAACGCGCGCTGGCGCTGAGCGCTTTGGGCAATGATTACACCCCCGTCGCCTCGGTTCTGGATGAAAAGGCTTTCGTGAACGGGATCGTCGGGCTCAACGCCACGGGTGGGTCGACCAACCTGCTGATCCACCTCATCGCCATGGCGCGGGCCGGGGGGATCATTCTGGATTGGGAGGATTTCTCGGATATTTCCGACGTCACGCCACTGCTGGCGCGGGTCTATCCCAACGGTCTGGCGGATGTGAACCATTTCCACGCCGCCGGGGGCTTGGGCTATATGATCGGCGAATTGCTCAACTCCGGCCATCTGCACCCCGACACCCATACCGTCGCGGGGCAGGGGCTGGAGCATTACACCGCCGAGCCGAAGCTGAAGGCCGAGGGTCTGGTCTGGGAGAAGGGCGCGGGCGAGAGCCTGAACGAGAAAATCCTGCGCCCTGCCAGCGATCCTTTCCAGCCCACCGGCGGGCTGCGCCGCATGGCCGGATCACTCGGCACCGCCTGTATGAAGGTCTCTGCCGTGGCACCCGAACACCACATCATCGAAGCCCCGGCGCGGGTCTTTGCAGATCAGAACGAGGTGAAGGCCGCTTTCAAGGCAGGCGAGCTGACCGACGACGTGATCGTCGTGGTCCGCTTCCAAGGGCCAAAGGCCAATGGCATGCCTGAGTTGCACAGCCTGACGCCGCTTCTGTCGATCCTTCAGGGGCGCGGGCAGAAGGTGGCGCTGGTCACCGATGGGCGCATGTCGGGCGCGTCGGGCAAGGTGCCTGCGGCGATCCACGTCAGCCCCGAGGCGGTCGACGGCGGCCCCATCGCGCGGGTGCAGGATGGCGATTTGCTGCGGGTTGATGCCGTGGCAGGGACGCTCGACGTGCTGGCCGAAGGATTCGACGACCGTCCCAACGTCACCGTTGATCTTTCTGCTTATCATGCCGGGACGGGGCGCGAGTTGTTCGCTATGTTCCGCGACACAGTCGGTTCTGCTACCACCGGCGCAACGATTTTTGGAGGCTGATCCATGACCCTTACTGCAAAAGACGCCAGCCGTCGCACCCGCCAAATCTGCGCGCTTGCCCCGATCGTGCCCGTGCTGGTGATCGAAGATGTCGCCGACGCCCGGCCCTTGGCCGAAGCACTGATCGCCGGGGGGCTTCCTGCTTTGGAGGTGACCCTGCGCACGCCTGCCGCACTCGACGCGATTGCCGCCATGGCGGAGGTCGCGGGCGGACATGTGGGGGCGGGCACGCTGGTCACCCCCGAAGATGTGCGCGCGGCGAAACGGGCAGGGGCGACCTTTGGCGTCTCCCCCGGTGCCACCGACGCGTTGATCGCGGCCTGCGAGGAGGAAGAGCTGCCCCTCTTGCCCGGCGCCGCCACGGCGAGCGAGGCGATGCAGTTGTTCGCGCGCGGCTATGACATGCTGAAGTTCTTTCCCGCCGAAGCCTCGGGCGGGGCGCCCGCGCTCAAGGCCATCGGCGCGCCCCTGCCGCAGATCACCTTCTGCCCGACGGGCGGTGTCAGCCCCGACAATGCGGAAAGCTACCTGAGCCTGCCAAATGTGCTTTGCGCGGGCGGCAGCTGGGTCGCGCCGAAGAAGCTGATCGATGCCGGGGACTGGGCCGGGATCGAAGCGCTGGCCCGCGCCGCGGCCCAATTGGGCAAGGCCGGTTAACCCCGGAAGAGGGCCGAGCGCAGGCTTTCCGTTGCCCCCCCCCCCCCCCCCCCAGAGGGCCGCGGAAAGCCTGACGCCACCAACCCCTTGCTGGCTGGGCGAACTTATCTCTATATTGACTTTAGTTTACGCGCGCAGCGTTTCGTCAAGGGAGGGTTAAGATGGGCCAGCAAAAGATCCGCAATATGGAGGAGTTTGCCGCCGTGAGCGGCATTTCGCGGCCCACCCTGTCGAAATACTTTAACGATGCCGACAGCGTGCGGCGCTCGACCCGGGAGCGGATCGAAGCCGCGCTGAGCCAGTATGACTACCGCCCGAACGTCTATGCGGTGAACCAGAACCGCCGCAAAACCCGCAACATCGGCGTGGTCGTGCCCAACCTTGCCGACCCGTTCTTTTCCGAGATTGGCCGCGAGGTGGAACTGGCCTGTCTGGCCGAGGGCTATAGCCCGATTTTGCTCAGCTCTCACGGCAATCCGGCGCAGGAGCGCGCCAATCTCGACTCGCTTCGGGCGCTGAAACCGGCGGGCGTGCTGCTGGCGCCCTTCGGCAAAGCCTCGGACCGTGACGAGATCGCGCGCTTTTGCAAGGATGTGCCCGTGGTGGCCTTTGACGCCAATCTCGAAGGGGTTTGCGAGGCTTTCGTCGGCACCGACAACTTCCAAAGCGTTGATTTGATCGTCGAATACCTCTGCCGCAGTGGTGAGCCGCCCTGTTTTTTCGAGATGAAGACCCCCAGCAACCCCAACGCCAACAAGCGCCGCCAAGCCTATCTGGAAGCGATGGAGCGGCACGGTTTTGCGCCGCATATCCATCAGGTGCCGGGGGAGGGCTGGAACTTTGAAGAGATCGGCGCGACCGAGGGTGGCAAGCTGATCTCGGCGGGGGCGTTCGAGACGGATACGGTGCTTTGCTCGAACGACCGTCTGGCCATCGGGATGCTCTCGGCGGCCTATGGGATGGGGCTGCGGGTAGGGCATGGCAAGGATTGCGCCATGCGGATCGCGGGGCAGGATGACCACCCGTTCTCGCGCTATACCTGCCCGCCGCTGACCACCATCGCGCAGGATTACGGGGCCATCGCGAATCGTGCCGCCAGTACCCTGTTTCGCATCATCGAAAGCGAAACCCGGCTGGCCGAGCGCGAAGAAACGCTATTTGACGGCAAGCTGGTGATGCGCGCCTCCGCCTAAGTCATTGAGTTCGCAAGTTGCTCAGAAAATAGTTATCGCGCGTAAAATTTAATTTGACTGCGCGTTGCGTAGGTCGTTAGTCTCGGTTCATCATCTATAGAGGGAGGAACTATCGATGTTCTGCGATAAATCACTTTACGCCGCGACGGCCTTGGGCCTGATCATGGCGGGCGGCGCGGTTGCCGAGACGATCACCATCGCCACCGTGAACAACGGCGACATGATCCGCATGCAAGGCTACACCGACAAATTCACCGAAGAGACCGGCCACGAAGTGGAGTGGGTCACCTTGGAAGAGAACGTGCTGCGCCAGCGGGTCACCACCGACATCTCGACCAAGGGTGGCTCTTTCGACATCATGACCATCGGGATGTATGAGACGCCGATCTGGGGCGCGAACGGCTGGCTGGTGCCGCTGGACGACCTCAGCGAAGAATACGACGCAGACGATATCCTGCCCGCCATGGCCGGCGGCTTGAGCCACGACGGCACGCTTTATGCGGCACCGTTCTACGGCGAAAGCTCCATGATCATGTACCGCACTGATCTGATGGAAAAAGCCGGCATGGAAATGCCGAAAGACCCGACATGGGAATTCATCCGCGAAGCCGCCGCCGCGATGACCGATCGTGAGAACGACATCAACGGCATCTGCCTGCGCGGCAAGGCCGGTTGGGGCGAGGGCGGTGCGCTGATCACGGCGATGTCCAACTCCTTTGGCGCGCGCTGGTTCGATGAAGACTGGAATGCCCAGTTCGACACCGAGGCATGGGCCAACACGATCAACTTCTACAAAGACCTGATGGATGAAAGCGGCCCGGCGGGCTATGCCTCCAACGGCTTCAACGAGAACCTCTCGCTGTTCCAACAGGGCAAATGCGGCATGTGGATCGACGCCACCGTGGCGGCCTCCTTCGTGACCAACCCCGAGGATTCCACCGTGGCCGACAAGGTTGGCTTTGCGCTGGCACCGGACACCGGCCTTGGCAAACGCTCTAACTGGCTCTGGGCATGGGCGCTGGCAATCCCGGCGGGCACCCAGAAAGAAGATGCCGCGAAAGAGTTCATCGAATGGGCCACCTCGAAAGACTATATCGAAATGGTCGCCGAGAACGAAGGCTGGGCGAACGTTCCTCCCGGTGCGCGCAAGTCGCTTTACGAGAACCCCGAGTACCAGAAAGTGCCCTTCGCGCAGATGACGCTCGACTCGATCCTCTCGGCCGATCCTGAGAACTCCACCGTCGATCCGACTCCTTATGTCGGTGTGCAATTCGCCGCGATCCCCGAGTTTGCAGGCATCGCGACCGACGTGAGCCAAGAGTTCTCTGCCGCCTATGCCGGTCAGCAGACCGTCGAAGAGGCGCTTGAGAAGGCCCAGGACCTGACCAACGACGCAATGGAAGCTGCTGGCTACCGTTAAGCCGCCGCTTCTCCGGCACAAAGGGCGGCGAACACCGCCGCCCTTTTCCGCCCCACCACCCGATATGATACCCTTCACCTAAACGCGGCATTCGCCGCCGGCAGAGGAGATGTGCCCGATGGCTACCCAACATTCCCGATCAGCGGCACGCATGATGATGGCCCCGGCGGTGGTCTTGCTCCTTGGATGGATGCTC
This sequence comes from Sulfitobacter sp. 1A15106, assembly GCF_043556995.1. Lineage (NCBI taxonomy): Bacteria > Pseudomonadati > Pseudomonadota > Alphaproteobacteria > Rhodobacterales > Roseobacteraceae > Sulfitobacter > Sulfitobacter sp. 1A15106. The sequence goes on from NZ_JBIFFM010000011.1 coordinate 142,320, forward strand.
ATCCCGCTGACCATGACGCTCTACTTCTCTTTCAAGAAATACCTGCCGATGCGCGGCGGTGATCTGGGTTGGGTCGGCTTCGACAACTATCTGCGCTTCGTCACCTCCAGCTCTTTCTGGCCCTCGGTGATGACCACGCTGATCATCGTCGGTGGTGTGCTGGCGATCACGGTCTGCCTCGGCATCCTGCTTGCCCTTCTGTTGAACCAGCCGATGTGGGGTCAGGGCTTTGTCCGCATCCTTGTCATCGCGCCCTTCTTCGTCATGCCCACCGTGTCGGCGCTGGTGTGGAAGAACATGTTCATGGACCCGAACTATGGCCTGTTCGCGCATCTGTGGGAGTTCTTCGGCGCCACCCCGGTGCAATGGATGAGCCAAGCCTCGCTATCGTCGATCATCATCATCGTATCCTGGCAATGGCTGCCCTTCGCGACGCTGATCCTGCTCACCGCGATCCAGTCGCTCGACCGCGAGCAGCTTGACGCCGCCGAGATGGACGGCGCGCCGGTGACCAAACGTTTCGCCTATATCACCCTGCCGCATCTGGGCCGCGCGATCACCGTGGTGATCCTGATCCAAACGATCTTTCTGCTGTCGATCTTTGCGGAGATTTTCGTGACCACGGGCGGGGCCTTCGGCACCAAAACACTGACCTATCTCATCTTCCAGCGCGTGCTGGAGAGCCAGAACATCGGCCTCGGATCGGCGGGCGGTGTCTATGCAATCATTCTCGCCAATATCGTTGCCATCTTCCTGATGCGCATCGTCGGCAAGAACCTGGACGCCTGAGGAGGAGACATCATGGCACGCGCAGTCACCAGACAACGCAAGATCGTCAACACGGCCCTCGCTTGGGGCATCGGTTTCCTGATCTTCTTTCCCATCCTTTGGACCATCCTCACCAGCTTCAAGACCGAAGCACAGGCCATCGCCGATCCGCCGATCTTCCTCGGCTTCGATTGGACACTGGCGAATTACGAGGCGGTTCTGGAACGGTCGAACTACGGGCGCTTCCTGTGGAACTCCATCGTCATCGCGGGCGGCTCGACCATCCTTGGCATCCTGATCGCGGTGCCTGCCGCATGGTCGATGGCCTTCGTTCCCGGCAAGCGGACCAAGGACATTCTGCTTTGGATGCTCTCGACCAAGATGCTGCCCGCGGTGGGCGTGCTCTACCCGATCTATTTGCTCTGCATCCAGTTCGGCGTGCTCGACAGCAAGATCGCACTGGTAATCATCCTGATGCTCATCAACCTGCCGATCATCGTCTGGATGCTCTACACCTACTTCCGTGAAATCCCCGGTGAGATCTTGGAAGCGGCACGGATGGATGGGGCAAGCCTGCGCGAAGAGGTGCTTTACGTCCTCACGCCGATGGCGGTGCCGGGCATTGCCTCCACCCTGCTGTTGAACTTCATCCTCGCATGGAACGAAGCCTTCTGGACGCTCAACCTCACTGCGGCCAAGGCCGCGCCGCTCACCGCCTTCATCGCGAGCTATTCCAGCCCCGAGGGCCTCTTCTACGCCAAGCTCAGCGCGGCCTCCACCATGGCCATCGCGCCAATCCTCATCCTCGGCTGGTTCAGCCAGAAACAACTCGTCAGCGGCCTGACTTTCGGCGCGGTCAAGTAAGCAAGGGACAGTCACATGGGACAAATCAAACTCAATCAGGTTTCCAAAAGCTTCGGCGATGTGGAAGTCATTCCGCCCCTTGATCTGACCATCGAAGATGGCGAGTTCACGGTCTTCGTCGGCCCTTCGGGCTGCGGTAAATCAACCCTGTTGCGGCTGATCGCGGGCCTGGAGGACATCACCTCGGGCCATATCGAGATCGACGGCACCGATGCGACCCATGTGCCGCCCGCGAAACGGGGTCTGGCGATGGTGTTCCAATCCTACGCGCTTTATCCGCATATGTCGGTGCGCAAGAACATCGCCTTTCCGATGAAGATGGCGGGCGTTCCGGCGGATGAACAGCAGCGCCGGATCGAAGCTGCGGCCAAGGCGCTGAACCTCACCGACTACCTTGACCGCCGTCCGGGCCAACTCTCGGGCGGTCAGCGCCAGCGTGTGGCCATTGGCCGTGCCATCGTGCGCGAACCTTCGGCTTTCCTGTTCGACGAGCCGCTGTCGAACCTCGACGCCGCGCTGCGGGTCGGCATGCGGCTTGAGATCAGCGAGCTGCACAAGCGGCTGGCCACGACGATGATCTACGTCACCCACGATCAGGTCGAAGCGATGACCATGGCCGACAAGATCGTCGTGCTGCGGGCGGGCCATATCGAACAGGTCGGCTCCCCGCTTGAGCTTTACTACAAGCCGCGCAACGAATTTGTCGCGGGCTTCATCGGCTCGCCCAAGATGAACCTGATCAAGGGCGCCGAAGCCGAAGCGCGCGGCGCGCCGACCATCGGCATCCGGCCCGAGCATTTCGACGTCTCCACCACCGAAGGCGCATGGGAGGGCACCATCGGCGTGGCCGAGCATCTGGGCTCCGACACCTTCTTGCACGTCCATGGCGTGGCGGGCTGCGACCCGATGACCGTGCGCGTGGATGGCGAATTGTCGGTCCGACATGGGGACCGGATTTTCCTAACCCCGCAGGCGGACAAGCTGCACCGGTTCGACGCGCAGGGCCTTCGGGTCGAGTAATGCAAGCGGCAGAAATGACAGGCCGACCCCCGCACCCTTTCCCCGGTGCGCGGCCCTTTAAGGATGTGGATCATGGATAAACTGGTAGACCTCTCGAACGCGACGCTGGCTGATCTCGACATCGCCCACCCCAGCTATGACCGCAGCGCCCTGACCCCCGGTATCGTGCATATCGGCGTGGGCAATTTCCACCGCGCGCATCAGGCATGGTATCTGCATCGTTTGATGCAGAACGGCCAAGCGCATGACTGGGCAATCCTCGGCGCGGGCGTGCGCCCCTATGATGCGGCCATGCGCGAGAAGCTCTTGGCGCAGGACTGTCTGACAACGCTGATCGAACTCGACCCCGCGCAGACCTCTGCCGAGGTTGTGGGCTCGATGGTCGACTACCTGCCGATCGAAGAGGGCAACGGCGCCCTGATCCGCGCAATGGCCGATCCTGCCATTCGCATCGTCGGGCTGACCGTTACCGAGAGCGGCTATTACATCGACCCGGTGAGCAAGGGGTTCGACGCGACCCATGCCGATATCGTCCATGACGCGGCGAACCCTGGCACCCCGCGCACCGCCTTTGGGGCCATCGTCACGGCCCTGCGGCTGCGCCGCGATGCGGGGCAGGGGCCGTTCACCGGGCTGAGTTGCGACAATCTGCAAGGCAATGGCGATATCCTGCGCCAAGCGGTCGTGTCGCTGGCGCGCATGTCCGACCCGGCGCTGGCCGCTTGGATCGAGGCAAACGCCAGTTTTCCCAACTCCATGGTCGATTGCATCGCCCCGGCCACCGGCCCCGCCGAGATCGCGCAGGCGCGGGAGTTCGGCGTGAACGACGCCGCCCCGGTCACCCATGAAGCCTTCCGCCAATGGGTGATCGAAGACGACTTCTGCGCGGGCCGCCCGGATTGGGATCAGGTGGGGGCGACCTTCTCGGACGAGGTGCACGCCTATGAGAAGATGAAGATCCGCATCCTCAACGCGGGCCATCAGGTCTTGGCCAATGTCGGTGAGGTGTTGGGGATTGAGACGATTTCCGGCACTATGGCGCATCCGGCGATCCGCGCGATGTTCCATCGCGTGCAGGCCGAAGAGATCACCCAGACGGTCGCCCCGGTGCCGGGCATGACGCCGCTGGCCTATCTCGACCTGATCGAACAGCGCTTCTCGAACCCGCGCATCGTCGACACCACCCGCCGCGTCGCCTTTGACGGCTCGGCGCGGCACACCGGCTTTGTCCTGCCGATCCTGCGGGATCAGCTGGCGGCGGGGCGCTCGGTTACTGGTTTGGCCTTGGTCGAAGCGCTTTGGGCGCGGATGTGTGCGGGCACGCGGGAAGATGGCACGGAGATTGCGGCGAATGATCCGATCTGGGCTGAGCTGAAAGCCGTGGCGCAGGCCGCGCGGGAACGGCCCGAAGCCTGGCTTGCGCAAGAGCGCCTCTACGGTGATCTGGCGCAGGCTGAGGCGTTCCGCGATGCTTTTGTCGCTTGGCTCTCGCTCATCTGGGACGCAGGCGCAGTCGCGGCGATGAGCGCCTATACGCAGGCTGATGAGAACAACGGTCGCGCCAGCAAGGTGGGCTAAGGGTTAACTCTGGTCGGGTTTCAAGAACCCGACCAGCAGCGCCGACAGGGCCACCATGATCGCCGCCGCGCCCAGCATCAGGGGCAGGCCGCCGATCTGATAGCTCAGCCCCGACATCAGCGTGCCCAAGAGCCGCCCGGCGGCATTGGCCATGTAGTAAAACCCCACATCCATCGTCACCCGCTCAGCCTTGGTGAAAGAGAGGATGAGGTAGGAATGCAGCGATGAGTTTACCGCAAAGACCGCGCCAAAGGCCAAGAGGCCGATCACAAGCGTCACGGTAAGCCAGCCCTGCGGCCCGTCGCTGAACAGAGCCGCCAGCGTCAGCGCCGCGGGCACGGCGGCAAGCGACCATGCCCAGCCCTTCGCGGCTGAGATCAGGTCGCCTGCCGGGCGGGATTTTGCGCGGAGCAGGCGTGGGGCGTAGATTTGCACCAACCCGTAGAGGATCACCCAGACCGCCATAAAGGTGCCGATCATGAAAAAGGCCGCGCGGTTGCTTTCCTCCGTGCCATCCGAGAGGACCGCGTAGAAATAGATCGGGATGCCCACCACGAACCACACATCCCGCGCGCCGAAGAGAAACACCCGCGCCGCGCTGAGCCAGTTCACATTGGCGGATTTTGAGAAGACCTCCGAGAACTTCGCCCCCTTGCGGCCCTTGGGCAGGCCGGGCGGCATGGCGGTCAGCACGGCAATCAGGATCAGCGCAAGGATCGCGGCCATCCCGAGCACCGCCCAGACAAAGCCAAGCGTCGCCAGCAAAGCCGCGCCGAGCAGAAAGCCCAAGCCCTTGACCATGTTCTTGGAGCCGGTCAGCAGCGCCACCCAGCGAAACAGCCCGCCATCCTCAGCCGGGGCGAGCAGTTTGACAGCGGATTTCGATGACATCTTGGCCAAATCCTTGGCCACGCCGCTGGCCCCCTGCACCAGCATGACGAAAACGACCGAGGCGCCAACCGCCCATGTGGGGTCAAGCTGCGCCAGCGCCAGCAGCGCCACGATCTGCAACCCCAGCCCGGCATAGAGCGTGGAGGCCAGACCGAAGCGCGCCGCGATCCAGCCCGCGCAGAGGTTGGTAATGACGCCCGCGATCTCATACAACACAAAGAGATAGGCCAGTTGCACCGGCGAAAAGCCAAGCCGGTGGAAATGCAGCAACACCAACATGCGCAACGCGCCATCGGTCAGCATGAAGGCCCAATAGGCCGCCGTGACCGCGATATAGGCCGAAAGCCCCTCAGGGCGGGTCGCGCTCTGGCTCACAGGCTTGCCCCGACCATCAGCGCCACATCGACCAGACGGTGGGCATAGCCCATCTCATTGTCGTACCACGCGTAGATTTTCACCTGCGTCCCGTTCACCACCATGGTGGAGGGCGCATCGACGATGCTGGACCGCGTATCATTGGTGTAATCGGTCGAGACCAGCGGGCGCTCCTCATAGCCAAGGATGTCTTTCAACCCTCCTTCGGCCGCGGCCTTGAGCAGGGCGTTCACCTCTTCCACGCTCGTCTCCCGCTCCACCTCAAAGACACAGTCGGTCAGCGAGGCGTTCAGCAGCGGCACCCGCACCGCATGGCCGTTCAACCGGCCTTTAAGCTCGGGGTAGATCAGGGTGATCGCCGTGGCGCTGCCCGTGGTCGTTGGGATCAGGGAGTTCAGGGCCGAACGGGCGCGGCGCAGGTCTTTGGCGGGGCGGTCGACGATGGTTTGTGTGTTGGTCACATCGTGGATCGTGGTGATGGAGCCATGTTTGATCCGCAGCGCCTCATGGATGACCTTCACCACCGGGGCGAGGCAGTTGGTCGTGCAGCTTGCCGCCGTGACGATCCGGTGCCGTGCGGGATCATAGACATCGTCATTGACGCCATAGACGATATTGGCCGCATCCCCGTCTTTTACGGGGGCCGAGATCACCACCTTCTTCACCCCCGCTTCGAAATAGGGGGCGAGCTTCGCCTCGGTCTTGAAGACGCCGGTACAGTCGATCACCACATCCACCCCGTCGAGCGGCAGCGCGGCGAGGTCGCGTGTGCCGATGAAGGGCAGGCGGGTGCCGTTGATCGTCACGCTGTCGGCGTCATGGGCGAAATCGGCTTGCCAGCGCCCGTGCACCGTGTCGAATTCCAGCAGATGCGCGTGCATGTCCGGGTCGCCCACCGCATCGTTGATCCATGCAATCTCGGCCCCTTGGTCCAGCAGCGGTTTCAGGGCGAGCTTGCCGATACGGCCAAGGCCGTTGATCGCGTAGGTGGTCATGCGGGAGTTCCTTCTTTGTCGGTTTGGCCAGCGTCATCCAGCGCCTTTTGCAGCGAGATGCGGTCGAGCGAGCTAAGCGGCAGGCTGGTAAAACCCAGCATCCGGTTGCGCAGGGTGCCATAGGCCTGCTGGAAGGCGAGGCTCTTTTCCGCGTCGGAGCCTTCGACCTTGACCGGATCGGGCAGCCCCCAATGCGCCGTGATCGGCTGGCCCGGCCATGTGGGGCATTCTTCATTGGCGGCCTGATTGCAGACGGTAAAGACGAAGTCGAAAGCAGGCGCATCCGCGGCCTGAAACTCAGAGATATTTTTTGACCTGAGGTGGGTCACGTCATGGCCCTTTTGTTTGAGCACTTCGACGGCAAAAGGGTTCAGCTCAGACTGCGGGCGGGTGCCTGCCGAATAGACGTTGAACCGGTCCCCTGCGAGGTCGCGCAGGATGCTCTCGGCAAAGATCGACCGGGCGGAGTTGCCGGTGCAGATGAACAGGACGTTGAACTTGTCGTCGGTCATGGGGGCGTTTCCATCTGAAGAGGTGAGGGGGAGGCAAATTTCGGGCCGGCCACGGCAGCAGTCGTTCAGCAGGTAGCCGATGGTGTCCCGCGCGGCCTCGATATCGATCGCATAGCGCAGGGATGTGCCCTGCCGTTCTTGGCTCACCAACCCCGCCTGCATCAGCGCGCCGATATAGGTCGAGAGGGTGTTGGGCTTGAGGCCGAGCGCCTGCGCCAGTTCGGTCGCGGGCACCCTGTCAGGGTAGCGGCGCATGAGCAGCCGAAACAGCGCGAGGCGCTGCGGATGGCCGAGGGTGGCAAGGCGGTTGGGGATCACTTGTTCCATAATTCATGAATTACAGAATTAATAAGCTTTGCGCCAGTGAAGTTTTTGTAACAGCGTCAAATCGCCTGCGCCCGTATCGCCCCTATCCACCGCGATTCATCGAAACCTATAAATATTACCAGCTTTACAGATGCGCCCCGGCGCGCGCAGTCAAGATGCGCCGGAAATTTAATCAAACTATAACAAATGCTTGAAGAACGACGGCGCGAATCTTGCTATCCGAGTTTGCGGCTGTGCTGAATGGCCGTCAGACATAAGATGCGCGCTCAGGCTGACGCGACCTTTTGACAGGGCCTGCCATTTGGCTCTGTTTCGGTCCCCGCTTTCGGAAGCCGCGCCCCTGTCCGCTGTGTTGGACGATCGTGTTTTTGTAAGGGGCGCATTGGTTTTCGGGCGGGGGCCGCTTTATGCTCTGCACCGCTTCGCGGGCAGGCGGACGTGCCGACCTTTCATCGGGCGGCCCTTTCGCTTGACCCTTGGTCATCGGGACAAAATTGCAACGTTTTGGCCCGTTTCCCCTATTCCGAGAAATCATTCGACGGCGGGCATGTTCCCTCTCTGGTTGAGGTGCCCTAACTGAATGCTCAGTTTTTAATCACATGAGCTTTTGAACGCCGCCCAATGGTGACACCGCTTTCCGACCGCTACCTCCTATTGAAAGAGCAACGCCCAGACATCAAACCCGCAGAGATGTTGCAGGTTTTGGCGCAGGATATGGGGCTGAATAACCTGTCTTATCTGGGGTTTCACAAGACCGGCACCAGCGGCAGCGATCCGGTCATTCACTCGACCTATGATCCCGCTTGGCTGACGCGCTACCAAGAGGAAAACTACCATCTGATCGACCCGGTGGTCGACAAATCCCTCGAAGGCACCCTGCCGGTGGACTGGAGCGAGGTGCCCAAGGTTGATCGGACCACGCGCAATTTCTTTGGCGAGGCGATGGAGTTCGGCGTGCGCCAGAACGGTGTGTCGATCCCCATTCGGGACCACGCGCATGGCAAGGCGGTGCTGACGCTGAACTCTGACCTGCGCATTCACGAATGGCGCAAGTACAAGCGCGGGATCATCGCCGATGCGATCTATCTGGGCTGTCTGATCCAAAGCGATATGGTAGCGGATATCGCCCCCGCCGCGCCGGGGCCGCGGCTGAGCAACCGCGAAAAGGAAGTGCTGAAATGGGCCGCGGTGGGCAAAACGGCATGGGAGACGGCGCAGATCATGACGGTGGCGGCCAGCACGGTGAACCATCATCTGTATAACGCCTGTGCCAAGCTGGACGTGACCAACAAGACCCATGCGGTGGCCAAGGCGATCCGGGCGCAGATCATCACGATTTGACCGGGCGGGGCAGGGCTTGGCGGCGGCTTCGCCGCGCGGTAAGCCGCCTGCAACATAGGAGAGCGATATGGAACTGCGCGACAAACGTATTTTGGTCACCGGCGGCAGCGACGGGATCGGGCGCCACATCTGTCTGAAACTGGCAGAGACGGGTGCGCGGCTGGCCATTCTGGGCCGGGATGAGACACGTCTTCAGGCCGTGGCAGAAGCCTGCGAAGCCGCCGGCGCGGCAGAGGCGGTGGGGCTGACCTGCGATCTGCAAGACCCTTCGGCGATCGGTCAGACCGCCGCGCAGGTGGTGGACCGTTTTGGCGGCTTGGACATCCTGATCAACAACGCAGGGATCTGGCACAAGGCAGGTCCGCTCGACACGATCGCGCCCGAAATGTTGCAGGCGACGGTGCAGACCAATTTGACCGGCCTCATGCAGATGACGCAGGCCACGCTGCCCGCGCTGCGCGACAATGACGAGGCGATCATCCTCAACGTCGTCTCAAAGTCCGGTGTCGTGGCTCAGGCGGGCCAGTCGGTCTATACGGCCACGAAATACGGCGTCCGCGGCTTTACCGAGGTGCTGAAGGCAGATGAGGAAAACACCGGCGTGCGGGTGGGCGGGCTGTATCAGTCGGGCACCAACACCGGCATGTTCGCCAAGGCCGGAGAGGACGTGCCGAACCATATTTTCACCGAGCCGGATGATCTGGCCGATGTGGTGGTCTTTGTCCTGTCCCGCCCGCCGAAGCTATGGATTCACGATATCCGTATCGAACTTTAAGCGCGGGCGCGGCGCTTAGTCGGTGCTTTGCAACGCGCTTGGGGCCGCTTGCTGGGCGGTCTTTGTCTCGGCCCCGATGCCGAATTCGACATGGAAGGTCGATCCGACGCCGACTTCGCTTTCGTAAAACAGATCCCCCGCCATCTGCCGTGCCAGTTGGCGGGAGATATGCAGGCCGAGGCCGGAGCCTTGGGTCGATTTCTGCCCATCGTCGTCAAGCTGCCCGAAACGGCCAAAGACCTTTTCCTCCATCCCCTCAGGAATGCCGCGCCCATGATCGCGGATCGAGACCCGCACGCGGCCGTTGTTGGTGGTCAGCGTGCCCTCCACAGTATCCCCCACATTCGAGAATTTCACCGCGTTCGAAATGAGGTTGTCGACCACCTGCCGGATGGCAAAGGCATCGCCCAAGACCACGGCGGGCTGGCCGACACTGCCGATATCCAGCCGCACGCCGCGCTCATGGGCATACATGCGGTTTTCCTCGATACTCTCGCGCAGCAGGGCGGGCAGGTCGACCGGCAGCCATTCGAGCGAGAGCGCCTGCACCTCAAGCTTTTGCACCAGCAGGATATTATCGACCAACCGCGACAGGCGCACCCCGTTGCGATGGGCAATGTCGAGCGAGGAGCGCAGCGGGCCTTTGATCTCACCCAGCTTACCGCTGAGAGCCAGAGCCAGGCCGCCTTTCAATGAGGTCAGCGGCGTGCGCAGCTCATGGCTGACGACCGAGATGAATTCATCCTTGGCGCGGTTCGCCTCATCCGCCTCTCTCAGCGCCCGCTCTAGGGCCGTGGTGGTGGCGATCCGCTCGGTGACATCGACGAAAGTAACGCTCCATCCGATGGCGGGGCCAGCGGGGGCGAGGGGGTTTTCGATGGGTTGAACGCGCGGCTCATACAGCCGTTCGTTACAGGTGATATGGGCCGACCCGTTCTGCGCCATTTGCGCTTCGATCCCCGCGATCAGATCGTCGCCCAATGTCGGATCGGACAGAAGCCCGCTGCGCTTGGCCGCGGCGTTCGAGCGGATGACGCGGCGCCGCGCGTCCAAAAGGATCAGCGGTTCGCTCATCGTGTCAAACAGGGTCGATTGCCCGACCGAGGGCATGTCCATCGTCTTGTTCGTGACCAGCAACCACGAAAAGGCGAAGATGCCCAAGGTGAACATGAAGGCGGTCGGATCAAGGCCGAGGACGGTAAGACCAAGCAGCGCATAGGCCGCGTTCGCGCCCAATGGGATCAGCGTGATCACCACCAGCATCGTCAGCAGCGGCCAAGCGGCCCGTTTCGCGCGAAAGAACGCCCGGCCCAGCCAGATGAGCGTCGCCATCACAAAGCAATAGAGCCCGGCAAGAACGAGGAAATACCCCGGCCCATGTTCAAAGGTGATCTGATCGTCGCCCGGCTGAAGTGCGGTTTCGGTGGTATAGATCAGGTGGTGCCAATCGTTCGTCGCCGCAAGGCCGAAGGCCGCAAGCGGCACGGCAATCAGGGCCAGAAGGCTCACCCACCCGCGCGACCGGCTGGAGGGGCCGACATATTCGAAGATAAAGAAAGACCACGCCACCGGCACCAGCCCATGCCCCAGCCACGCAAGCTGCGCCTGTTGCATCTGGCAGGCGTAGGCGGGCGTTGCAGCTTCGGCCCCGACCATCATCAGGGTCCAGATCATCCCCAAAAAGGTGAGCGCATAGTAAATTTTGCCATGGAACTCTTGGAACTTGAGCGTCCAAAAGGCGACAGCTGCGGCGATCGTGCTGACGGCGAGCACGGTCCAATAGACCGGGTCGAGCATCAACCCTTGGAAACACGTTAGCATGGCGGAAATACCTATGAACCAAAATGAATGTGCGCAGACCAGCATTAAAATACGGCGCAAGTTTGGCGCTGTAGTGACGTATTATGGCCGGTAAATGCAACCCTTGGGTGTGAATCGCTCTTTTTAGTACCGCCATCCCCGCGGTTTGCTCGCTGTGATTCCCCGCCCGGGCCGGGGCGAAAGGGCGCTTAGAACGGGGATCGCGGCGCCCTCAACGGCAGGGGAGGGCGGCGGTTTATCGGCTGGCGTGCCGCCTGCGCCCTTTGGGCCGGGCTGGAGTTTCATCAGATGAAATTACCGCCAAAAAGAACCCCCTCGAACACTGTTTCGACGCAATCCTTGCGCAACACTGGCCTCATTATCTTGAGGTTTAAAAATGCTGACTGTGGCTCATTCTATGCACTCGGACCACGATATGACGCTGGTCTTGCTTGCCGCGCTTTTGTGCGCATTCGGCAGCTGGGTGATCGCAAACCTTTACCGGCACGCGCTTAAACAAACGCCGCGACAGGCGTTGTTGTGGTATTTTCTGACCGCCGTGACCTCGGGCATCGCCATCTGGTGCACGCATTTCATCGCCATGCTGGCCTATCAGCCCGACGCGCCGGTCAGCTTTGATTTCGGGCTGACTTTCGCCTCGCTGTTGATCGCGATTATCGGGTCTACGGTGGGCATTCTGATCGCCGGGATGTTCCGCAGGCGGGTCACCACCGTGATCGGCGGCGTGATCTTGGGGCTGTCGATCTCGGCCATGCATTACACCGGGATGGTCGCCTATCGGATCGAGGGGGTCATCTTTTGGGACAAGACCTATCTCGTCGCCTCGGTTCTGCTGGCCATGGTGTTGTCGACCGTGGCTTTGTTCTTTGGCGCGCAAAACGGGAAATACGCCACGGGCAAGATGACGGGCAGCTTTGCGCTGGCGATCATCGGGCTGCATTTCACCGGCATGGCCGCCTTTCATGTGACGCCGACCTGTCTGACCGGCCATAGCAACCCCGATGAGTTCAGATTGCTGGCGATGGTCATCGCGGGGACGGCTGCGATGATCGTCATGGGCGGGCTTTTCACCTATTTCATCGAAAACCGCACTCGGATGGAGAACATCGTGGAGCTGCGCCAAGCGCGGGATGAGGCCCGCGACGCGAGCCGCGCCAAGTCGGAGTTCATGAGCGTTCTGAGCCATGAGTTGCGCACGCCGCTGACGATCATTAACGGCTACGCCAGCTTCCTGACCAACCTCAAAGGCCATACCATGGCCAAGCTGAAGCCGAACGAGCCGATCTCAAAGGTGCATTTCGATGAGTTGGGCGACCAGACAGAGCGCTACGGCGGGCGTATCAAATCGGCGGGCGACCATCTGTTGACCATCATTAACGAGCTTCTCGACTATACGAGCATTGAATTGAATTCCGTGAAGCTCAACAGAACCTCTTTTGCGGCGGGCGATTTGCTGGCCGAATTGGCAGAGCAATTTCAGGGGCTGGCCAAGGAAAAACAGGCGATGCTGGAAATCGAATATGATGAATTCGACGTTTTCGCCGACCGCGGGCGCTGCAAGCAGATCCTGATCAATCTCTTGGGCAACGCGCTGAAGTTCTCTTCGGCCTCCAGCATTCGCATGCGCGCCAAGCGGGTCGGCGATACATGCCGACTTGAGGTCGAAGACAACGGTTGCGGGATGCCGGCAGAGGATTTGCAGCGGATTTTCCAAGCCTTCATTCAAGCGGAAACAGCCAGCAAAAGCGCTGATGGCGGCACTGGTCTTGGCCTTGCGATCAGCAAAAAACTCGCCGCCGCGCATGAGGGGGACATCCGGGTAGAGAGCACCGTTGGCATCGGGACGAAGTTCACCGTCGTTCTGCCCCTCTGCGCCTCGGAAATCGCGGCAGAGGAAGCGCTTGTGGCCGCGTGATCGGCCCCTTCCCAATTCGGGGCGGGGCCTCTCCCTCTGAATACGCCCGTCGAGTAAGCGAATTCACGAAGTCTTAATTCAATTGGCACGCATCAGGGTGCTGCGGCTTGAATAGAGGCGCAAAAGCGCCAATCGTAAAAAGACGCGCCATTTATGCGCGTCATTCATTACCTGAGTTCTTAGCTTGCCGAATAATTGAGCGGTCCATCATTTGCTGCGGCGCGCCGCCATATCGCTGCTTAACTTATATCAAGGAGGCTGAGCTTTTCTGTTCAAAGTTAAGGGGATATGGTGGCCAGAGAGATTGAAGGAAGTTTATAGGGAAGAATATGGGTGGTGAAAGATCGGCGAACGGTAGCGTGTCGAGATCTGCAATTTTTGCGGCATCCCCCCACGGGTATCTCGTTCTAGATACCGATTTGAAGATTATCGACGTGAATGACCGGTATCTATTCATCACCGGGTCAAAAGCGGAGGACCTCGTCGGGAAACATCTGTTCGACGCTTTCCCGGATGACCCTTCCGACGCGACGGCCGATGGCACCAATAATCTGGGCAAGTCGCTTGAGATCGTCGCCGCCACGGGCAAACAGCACCGCATGGCCGTGCAGAAGTACAATATTCCCATTCGCGACAGCGCCAACGGGGCCTTTGAAGAGAAATATTGGCAACCGTTGAACACGCCCGTGTTCGAAGATGGCAAGCTGATCGCGCTGATCCACCATGTCGAGGATGTCACCTCGGAATTTATCGGTCGCCGTGATCAGGCGATACGGCTCAATCTGGCCAAGCAGGTATCGGGGATCGGCTATGGTGAGTTGGACCTTCAGACCGGAACCGCGAATATCTCGCAGGAATTGGCCAATCTGTTCGGCTATGCCGATACCGAGGGGACAATCCCCATAGCCAAGCTGTTCCGGCGTATCCATCCCGATGATCTGGCGCATGTGAACCAAAGCTTGGGCGAAACGATGGCCAATGATGCCACGGTGAACGCCGATTATCGGATCGTCTTGCCCAATGGGGAAACCCGGTGGCTGAACACGCGTGGTGAAGTTCTTTTCGAACATGACAAGCCCGCGCGGTTCATCGGTGCCACGCTTGATCTGACCCATTCCAAGAAGCGCGAAGAGGTCTTGCAGAAGACCCTGACCGAGCGTGATAAGCTTCTTGAGCAGAAGGAAACGCTGCTTGGCGATGTGAACCACCGGATTAAGAACAGCCTGCATCTGGTGTCGAGCATTCTGCGTCTTGAGGCTGCGTCGGTTGACGATGCGTCTGTCAAACACAGCCTGCAACAGGCCTCGCTTCGGGTACATGCGGTAAGCTCGGTCCATGAACTTATCTATAAATCGCATAACGTTACCCATGTGGATGTCGGTGAATACATCCCGCAGCTTGTCGATTTCCTTTCAGCCAGTACCGAAACCGACAGTAGGCAGATCGAGACTGTCGTCGACGCGCCGTCGGTCACCGTGCCGACCGATTTGGCCATCAACCTTGCGCTGCTGATCAATGAGCTTGTGACCAACGCGCATAAACATGCCTTCGTCGCGCGGGAACAGGGCAGGGTTGATGTTCGTTTGCATCAAGAGGGAGCCCTTTTGACGTTAACGGTGTCGGACGATGGGATCGGCGACGCGGAGAGTGTAGGTAGGGTCGGTCTCGGTTCGAAGATCGTGGCGGGCATTGTCGGCCAGCTTGGGGCGGCGATGGATAAGAGGGCAGCAGAGCATGGCTATTGCGTTGAAATTGAGGTTCCCATGCCTGCCGGGTGATGCCCGGTGAATATTCTGATTGTCGAAGACGAATTCTTGATTGCCTTGGACCTTCAGATGCAGCTCGAACAGCTTCAGCATTCCGTCCTTGGCCCGGTCAAGGATTTCGCGACCTGCCGGGAGGTGGTGGCGCAGACCCGGCCCGATCTGGCCTTCATGGACCTACGGCTCGCCAATGGCGATTCCGGTGAAGAGGTGGCGCAGTGGCTGCTGGCAGAACACAACATCCGCTGCGTCTTCATGAGCGGCAATCTGGACGATCTCACCCAGCAGCGGCTAAGCGCGCTTGAGCCTGTCGCCATGCCTGGCAAGCCGACCTTCCCGCATCTGATCGCCGCGGCGATCGAGGATTTTTCGCGCGCGTAGGTGTAGAGGGCCTAGGTGTTGTCGTTCGACATTCAAAGACCGACTTGCAATGAAATTATTTCTTTATATTTCAGTAGTTTAGTATTTATCTCGACATTCTGAAAGCTAACTCCCCGACATCCACAAACGTAAGCGTTGGCCCGGGGTCACGTTGTAGGGTGTGATCCGGGCTGCGAGAACGAACCCATCTTATGATGGGGAGT
>NZ_JBIFFM010000034.1:0-1686 GCF_043556995.1 Sulfitobacter sp. 1A15106
ATCCGGCAGCCGGTTGGGAGAAAGGCCAGGTTGAGAAGAATGTGCAGGATGCCCGTAACCGCATGTGGCAGGTCATGCCGGTCTTTGCCGATCTGGCAGAGCTGAACCAATGGCTTGAAGACCGCTGTATCGCCCTTTGGACAGAGACACCGCACAAGGCTTTGCCGGGGTCCATCGCTGACGTGTGGGAGGCCGAGAAGCCCACGCTGATGGCACTGCCACCGGCATTCGATGGCTTTATCGAACATAGTAAGCGTGTGTCACCCACATGCCTGATCACGTTCGAACGCAATCGCTACAGCGTTCCCGCCAGCTTTGCGAACCGCCGTGTCAGTTTGCATGTCTATCCCGAACGGCTGGTCGTGGTCGCTGAAGGGCAAACGGTTTGCAAGCATGCGCGGATCATCGAGCGGTCTCATCGAAAGCCCGGCAAGGTCATCTATGACTGGCGCCACTATCTCGCTGTTATCCAACGCAAACCGGGCGCACTTCGGAATGGTGCGCCGTTCACGGAGATGCCGGATGCCTTCCGTCAATTGCAGGATCACATGCTGCGTAAAGAAGGCGGTGACCGAGAGATGGTCGACATTCTGTCTCTGGTCCTTCAGCACAACGAAGAGGACGTTTTGTGCGCAGTGGAGCTGGCACTTGAAGCGGGCGTCCCCACCAAGACGCACATCCTGAACCTGTTGCACCGATTGATCGACCGCAGACCGACAGATCACCCCGAGGTCGATCCGCCGGACGCACTGGCATTGCAGACAACGCCAGAGGCCAACGTCGATCGCTATGACGGGTTGCGACGGACTGAGGAGAAGCGCCATGCGTCATGACCCAGCAGGAGCCTCTATCGTGATCATGCTACGCAGTCTCAAGCTGTACGGCATGGCAAATGCGATTGAAGACTTGGTCGCCCAGGGTGCGCCAGCGTTCGAAGCTGCCACACCAATGCTGTCGCAGCTGCTCAAGGCCGAGATCGCCGAACGCGAGGTACGGTCCATCGCCTACCACACGAAGGTTGCCCGCTTCCCCGCATACAAGGATCTGACGGGCTTCGACTTTGCATCGAGTGAGATCAACGAAGCGACAGTGCGGCAGCTACACCGATGCGAGTTTATCGAAGCGGTCGAGAATGTCGTTTTGATCGGCGGTCCCGGAACGGGCAAGAGCCACACCGCCACAGCAATCGGCGTCCAGGCCATCGAACATTACCGGCGTAAGGTGCGCTTCTTCTCGACCGTGGAATTGGTCAACGCGCTGGAGCAGGAGAAGGCACTTGGTAAGGCAGGGAAACTGGCTGAGACGCTGACGAAGGTCGACTTGGTCATTTTGGACGAACTCGGTTACCTGCCGTTCAGCTCATCTGGCGGGGCGCTGCTCTTCCACCTGCTCAGCAAACTCTACGAGCGCACCAGCGTCATCATCACCACAAACCTCAGCTTCTCAGAATGGGCGCAGGTCTTCGGGGATGCAAAGATGACAACCGCGCTCCTCGATAGGCTGACCCACCGCTGCCACATCCTCGAAACCGGAAACGACAGCTACCGCTTCAAGGCCAGCGCTGAGGCTGCAAAGAAAACACGAAAGGAGGCCAAAACATTGACCGCGTCATAAACCACGACGCATAACTGAGGGTGGGTCAAATCTCGGTGAAAATACCGGGTCAGTTCTCAGTGACAATCAACA